>NZ_CP108002.1:907791-1210389 GCF_041435055.1 Streptomyces sp. NBC_00341
GCCGTCCAGCATCCCGCGACTACTCATGGAGTCCACATTGAGTACGACGTTCCGTTCTCGTATCACCGCCAGGTTCGGCCGCAGCTACCTGGCCAGGATTCAGAAGCACGGAATCGGGTCGTCCACGATCAGGCTGCTGCCCGAGGATCTCCTGATGCTGCTGCGCAGAGACGGTCTGGACCCGGTCCGGCAACTGGCCACGGCGCGGGCCGCCGCACCGGTGTCCAAGGTCTCGCTGCCCTTCGGCATGGACGCCTGGGTGGTCACCGGATACGAGGAGTCGAAGGCCGTGCTCGGCTCCGCCGAGGGGTTCAGTACGGACTTCGCCCACCTCGCCACGAACGCCGGAATAGCCGCCGAGCAGAGTCCGGGCGGACTGGGGTTCAGCGATCCGCCCGTGCACACCCGGCTGCGCCGCATCCTCACCCCTGAGTTCACGATGCGCCGGCTCCGCCGACTCGCTCCGAGGATCGATGCCATCGTCGAGGAGCGCCTGGCGGCGATGGAGGCCGCGCGGGGCCCGGTGGACCTGGTGCACGAGTTTGCGCTGCCCATCCCCTCGCTCACCATCTGCGAACTGCTCGGCGTCCCGTACGAGGACCGCAACGACTTCCAGCAGCTGGCCATGGACCGTTTCGACCTCTTCGGCGGAACGACCGCACCCTTCGGTGCCATGTCCGCATCACTGGACTACTTCAGGGGGGTCGTCAGGGCGCAGCGCGCGAAGCCCGGCGACGGTCTGCTCGGGATGATCGTGCGGGAGCACGGCGACAGCGTCGACGACGAGGAGCTCGCGGGCCTCGCCGACGGCGTACTCACCGGCGGGTTCGAGACCACGGCCAGCACGATCGCGCTCGGCTCGCTCGTCCTGCTGCGGAACGAGAACGTGCTCACCCGGCTGCGTACGGACGACGCCACGACCGTGCCGTTCGTCGAGGAGGTGCTGCGCTACCTCTCCGCCGTGCAGATGGCCTTCCCCCGGTTCGCCCGCCGGGACATCGAGATAGCCGGGGTCGTCATTCCGCGCGGGGACATGGTCCTGTGCTCCCTGAGCGGCGCCAACCGGGACGAGTCCTACGTCATGGACGACGGCCGCTTCGACCCCGACCGCGCCACCCCCTCGGGGCACCTCGCCTTCGGCCACGGCATCCACCGCTGCATCGGCGCCGAGCTGGCCCGGATGGAGCTGCGGTCGGCCTACCCGGCGCTGGCCCGGCGGTTTCCCGGGATGCGGCTCGCCGTGCCGCCGCAGGATCTCGCCTTCCGCAAGCTGTCGATCGTCTACGGCATCGAGTCGCTGCCGGTGCACCTACGCTGAGGCCGCCGCGGGTCCCCGCCCGTGGCGCGCGGCCGGGCGGGTGTTGGCTGGCGGCGCCGGGCGGCACTCTGCTTGGCTCAACCGTCGGCAGGGCATCGCCACCGCCCTGATGGCCGCGGCGGAGCAGCGCTTCGCCGCTCTCGGCGGGCGGCGCGTGGATGCCATGGTCCTGGAGGCCAACGAGCGGGCGCACCACACCTGGGACGCGGCCGGCTACCGGCGCGAGGACCACTGGCGGCGCTGGGTGAAGCCGCTGGGAGCGTGAGGGGCCGCAGCGCAGGGCGACTTTGCTGATCCTTTACCATGGGTGTCCCCCGCCGATCCTTACGAAACGAAAGGTGTGAGCGTCCATCCATGGGCGAGCCTCCCAGTAGCCGACATCGCCAATACCGAGCGATCCTCCTGTCCCTGCCCGATCATGGGACGGAGGTGAACCGATGACCGAAGTGCTTCTGCTGCTCGTGGCGGTACTGCTCTCCCTTGCCTGCGGCGCCTTCGTCGCGGCGGAGTTCTCCCTGACCACCGTCGAACGGGGACAGCTCGAACGGGCTGTCGAGCAGGGTGAACGTGGCGCTTCGAGCGCCATGAAGGCGGTACGCAGCCTCACCTTCCAGCTCTCCGGGGCCCAGCTGGGCATCACCGTCACCAATCTGGTGGTCGGCATGCTCTCCGAGCCCTCGATCGCGAAACTGATCCAGGGACCGATCGAAGCCGTCGGGCTGTCTTCCGGCGTGTCGTCGTCCTTGGCGCTCGTGATCGGCACAGCCCTGTCCACCGTGTTCCTGATGGTCGTCGGTGAGCTCGTTCCGAAGAACTGGGCGATCTCCTCGCCGCTGGCGGTCGCGAAGACCGTGGCCACCCCGCAGCGGGTCTTCACCGCCCTGTTCCGGCCCTTCATCAGCCACCTCAACAACACGGCCAACCGGATCGTGCGCCGCTTCGGGCTCGAACCCGCCGAGGAGCTGGCGACGGCCCGCAGCCCTCAGGAGCTGGTGGCCCTGGCCCGGCACTCGGCCAAGGCCGGCGCACTGGAGGCGGACACCGCCGAGCTCTTCGTCCGCACCCTGAACCTCGCGGAGCTGACCGCGGAGAACGTGATGACCCCGCGGGTCCAGGTCACCGCGCTGGAGGTGCGGGCCACCGCAGAGGACGTCGCCAACGCCACCCGGGCGACCGGCCTGTCCCGGTTCCCCGTGTACCGGGGCAGCCTCGACACCGTCGTCGGCGTCGCCCACATCAAGGACGTGCTGGCGATCCCCGCCGAAGATCGGCCCCGTAAACGGGTCGGGGACATGCTGCGCGAGCCACTGCTCGTACCGGAGACGCTGACCGTGGACCGGTTGCTGGACCGGCTCTCCGGCAAGCTCGCCATGGCGGTCGTCATCGACGAGTACGGCGGCACGGCCGGCGTGGTGACGCTGGAGGACATCGTCGAGGAGGTCGTCGGCGAGGTGCGCGACGAACACGACCCGCACGAGACACCGGATCTCGCGCCTGCCGGTGAGGACGCCGACGGACGCACCCTGTGGTCGGCCGACGGCGCGGCCAGGACCGACCAGCTGGAGAGGATCGGACTGCGCGTGCCGGACGGACCGTACGAGACCCTTGCCGGGCTGATCGCCTCGGAGGTGGGCCGGATCCCCGTCGTCGGTGACGTGGTCGAGTTCGCCGGCTGGCGGCTCGACGTGGTGGACGCCTCCGGGCGCCGCGCCGCGCGGGCGCTGCTGCACGCACCGCTGCCCGGCTCGGACGATGTGCCGGAGGACGGCCGATGACCGCCGTACAGCTCTTCATCGGGCTGATGACCCTGGTCGTGAACGCCTTCTTCGTCGGCGCGGAGTTCGCGCTCATCTCCGTACGGCGCAGTCAGATCGAGCCGCAGGCGGAGGACGGGAACCGGCGCGCGCGCAGCGTCATCTGGGGACTCGAACACGTCTCCGCACTGCTCGCCGCCGCGCAGCTGGGCATCACGCTCTGCACCCTGGTCCTCGGTATCGTCGCGGAACCGGCCATCGCACATCTGCTGGAGCCGGTCTTCGACGCCGTGGGCATGCCGCACGGGCTGGTCCATCCGGTCTCGTTCGTAATCGCGCTGTCCGTGGCGACGTATCTGCACATGCTGCTGGGCGAGATGGTGCCGAAGAACATCGCGCTCGCCGAGCCCGTGCGGACCGCGCTGCTGCTGGGTCCGCCGCTGGTGGCGCTGGCCCGGACGCTGCGTCCGGTGATCTTCGCGATCAACGCCTTCGCCAACGCGCTGCTGAAGCTACTGCGGGTGGAGACGAAGGACGAGGTCTCCGCCACCTTCTCGGACGACGAGCTGGCCCGACTGGTGAAGGACGCCGGGGATGCCGGACTGGTCGACGACCGGGCGGCGGAGCGGCTGCACCACGCGCTGGAGCTGGGCCGCCGCCCCGTGCGCGATGTGGTGCTGCCGGTGGACCGGGTGATGTACACGAGGGTCGGTACGAGCCCCGAGGAGCTGGAGCGGCTCTCGTCGGAGACCGGGTTCTCCCGTTTCCCGGTGATGGACAGCGAGCAGCGGATCCTGGGCTACCTCCATGTGAAGGACGCCCTCGATGTCACGCCCCGCGACGAGCCGTTCCCGGTGACGGCGATGCGGCCGATCGCCCGGGTGCGGGCGTCCACTCCCTTGGACGACGTACTGACCGCGCTGCGGCGCAGCCGTACGCACCTTGCGGCGGTCGTCGACGAGGACGACCGGCTGGCCGGAATGGTGACGATGGAGGACGTGCTCCGGGAACTCGTGGGACGGCCACAGGCACGGTGACCCGCCCCCGGCCCCGCCCCCGGCCAGGAACGCTGAGCCGGGGGCGGGGCCGGGCTGCCTGACCCTGACCTCGCGCTCCGGGAAGGGGCGGGCGACCCCGCGATATCATCACATCGCCATGGAAATGAATGCCACCTACACCAGTCTCGTCGCGATCGGCGACTCGTTCACCGAGGGCATGTCGGACCGGCTGCCCGACGGTTCGTACCGGGGCTGGGCCGATGTCCTCGCCACCCGGCTCGCGACCCGGACTCCCGGATTCCGGTACGCCAACCTCGCCGTGCGCGGGAAGCTCATCGGCCAGATCGTCGACGAGCAGGTGGACGTCGCCGCGGACCTTCGGGCGGATGTCGTGACGCTGGTCGGCGGGCTCAATGACACCCTGCGTCCCAAGTGCGACATGGGCATGGTCCGCGGGCGGCTGGAGGAGGCCGTGGAACGCCTCGCGCCGTCGTGCAAGAAGCTGGTGCTGATGCGCAGCCCGGGGCGCAACGGACCGGTGATGGAACGGTTCCGGCCTCGGATGGAGGAGCTGTTCTCCCTGGTCGACGATCTGGCCGCCCGCCATGGCGCGGAGGTCGTCGATCTGTACGGGGCGCCGGTGCTGGGCGACCCCCGGATGTGGGACGTCGACCGGCTGCACCTGACCGCCGAGGGTCATCGCAGGGTGGCCGAGGCGGTGTGGCAGACCCTCGGCATGCCCGCGGAGGACGACTGGCGGACCCCGCTGGCCGCCGCCGTCCCGCCGCACTGGGCCACCCGGCGCGTCGATGATGCGCGCTTCGCGCGTGAGCACCTGTTCCCCTGGATAGGACGGCGCCTGACCGGCCGCTCCTCGGGGGACGGACGTTCGGGGGCGCAGTTCAGCGCCGAGCATGGACTGGCCTTCTGGGTGACCCCAGACGACGCCGTCACACCGGGCCCGGTTGCCACGTGGCGCCGCGTGGACGCGGGCGAATAGCGGTCCTCCGCCAGCCGCCCTCCGTCAGCCGTCCTCCGCCGGCCCCGTCGAGCCGGCCAAGGCGTACCCGACGGCCACCACAAAGATCACCGAGGACCACTCCGGGGCCGTGCCGCATCCCCGCCACGGCCCGCTCAGCCATGCCGTCGCGCCGGGACCTCGGTCGGCATGGCAATCCCCCGGAAGAGTGACCGGCCGCGTCGAACTGATTTCAGCGCCCGCTGCCGCGCCCTGCCCGCCCAATCCGCCCAATCAGAACGTGTGTTCACAAAATGATCCGTGACGGAGCCCGAACCGAGGCGTTATTAGAGCACCAGTGCCACTTCGCCGCCCGGATGGAGCAACGTCATGAATCCCGCCCCCACCCCCGTGCATCAGCCCTCTGGAATCGAACAGCGCCCGGCCGCCACGACGATGCTCCGCATTGACGACACCCGCTGCTCATCACGTCTGGATACGGGGTGGGAGGCATGAGTGGGTCGACCGGTGAATCGACCGGGAGCGTCCCGGGGCCGCGCCCCACCCCGCCCGCCTCGGCAACAGGCCATGCGACGGCCACCGGCCCGGAACAGGCCTCCCCCGCCCCGGAGATGCGGTACGTGGACCTGACGGGCAGCCGGGAGGCGGCCGGGCGGTCCATCCGGATGCGCGACATGGCCCGCCGCCTGCCCCAGCTGGTCCGGCGGTCCCTCGCTCTCGCCCACCGCGTCGACCGACGGGCCACCATCGGCCTTCTGCTGTGCCAGACGGCGGCCGGCGTGATGCAGGCGCTGGGCCTGATCGCGATCAGCGGCACCCTCACCGCGCTGCTGACCGGCGGAGACGTCTACCACCGGCTCCTACAGGCATGGCCGTCCGTGGCCCTGCTGGCCATCGCGTCCGGGGTACGGGCCCTGTTGGGGATCACCGTCAGCTGGCTCTCCTCCCGGCTGAGCCCCCTCATGTCGCGCGAAGCCGAGCAGATGCTGCTCACCGGCTGCGCCACGGTGGAGCTCTCGGCCTACGACGACCCCGACTTCAACCGCGACCGCGAGGCCGCCGACCGCGGAGCGCAGGTCACCGGCGACCTGATCAACGAGGGTCAGGACCTGATCGCCTCGACCGCGTCCTTCCTCGCCGGTGCCGCCGTGCTCGCCGGGGTGAACTGGACGCTCCTCCCCCTCCTGGTCGCGGCCAGCCTGCCGCAGGCACTCGCGCAGGTCAGCGCCGCCCGGGTCCGTTACCTGGCGAACCTCCGCAGCAACGGCGACAACCGCATGCTGTCGGTCCTGCGCTGGCACATCTTCACCAGGGAAGCCGCCGACCAGATCCGGGCCGGCACGATGGCCGCCTTCCTTTCCGGCCGGTACCGGCAGACCGTCGCCCGGATCAACCGCGAGGACCGCACCGCGGCCGACAAGGGCGCCCGCATGTCGCTGCTCGGCGCGCTCTGCGGCGGCCTCGGCTCTGCCGTCGTGTGGGCGGCGGTGGTGTGGCTGCTGGCCACCGGCCGCATCAGCGTCGGGCACGCCGGGACGGCCGTCTTCGCACTGCAGACGGTGGGCCAGTCGGTGCGCGGACTGGTCGCCGTCGGAGCCAGGGCCGTGCGGACGGGCCTGTACATGGATGACTGGTCACGCTTCCTCGACCTCGCCGGCGGGTACGCCATGCGCCGTGGCGAGCACCGGCCGGAGCCGCCGAACGAGATCGAGATCAGGTCGGTCTCGCACCGCTACGCCGGAAAGGACCAGGACGCGCTGTCCGACGTCTCGCTCACCCTGCGCCGCGGCGAGGTCACCGCACTGGTCGGCTTCAACGGCTCGGGAAAGTCGACCCTGTCGAAGCTGGTCAGCGGTCTGTACCTGCCCACGGGCGGGCAGGTGCTGTGGGACGGCGTCCCCACCGACGACGCCGATCCACAGGCTCTCTGGCAGCAGGTGGCCCTGGTGCCGCAGGACTACGCGCACTGGCCGCTGACGGTCCGGGAGAACGTGACCCAGGGACAGCCCACGGCCCGGGGCGACGCAGCGGTCCGCGAAGCGTGCGACGCCGCCGATGCCGACGAGGTCATCGACAAGCTGGGCGCCGGCCTGGACACCCTCCTGGCCCGCGAGTGGCTGAACGGTGAGGAACTGAGCGGCGGCCAGTGGCAGCGCATCGCCCTCGCACGGGCGTTCTTCCGCGAGGCCGGGCTCCTGGTCCTCGACGAGCCGACCGCCAACCTCGATCCTCGCGCCGAGTACCGGATCTTCCAGCGGCTGCGGGACCTGGCCCGGGACCGGGTCGTACTGCTGGTGACCCACCGAATCACGAACGTGGCCGTCGCCGACCGGATCGTGGTCCTCGACGGCGGCAGGGTCGTACAGGAGGGCACGTACAAAGCTCTTGCCGAACAAGACGGCCTGTTCAAGCAGTTGCTGTCCTACCAGGTCACCTCAGAGGCGAACGACGACACATACGAAACCCCCGCATGAGCGCTCCCGCGGTGCGGATCCGGGGCGGTGAACGCGCAGGACCGCGTGCGTGCCGTGGCGGGATTCCCGACGCCGCATGAACGCACCCCGGCCCCGCACCGAGCACCGCCCATCCGACTCGACGACAGGAGTTGTTCCATGAAGCGCGACCTCGCCCCCACCACCACGGTGGCGGCGCCGACCGGGACCGAGCGCCCGGCCACCCGCGCGGCCGGTCCCGCCGACGCCGAGGGCATCATCGGTCTGCGGTCCGAATTCGTCCTCTCCGAGCCCCTCGACACGGAGTGGTCCGCGCTGTGCAGTACCCAGCTCGCCCGTCGCCTGTCCCCGGGAGGAGACGCCCGCGCCCAGGTCGCGCTGGCACCGGACGGGTCGGTCGTCTCCTGCGCGCTCGGCCTGATCCACCCGGTCCTCCCCGCGCCCGCCTACCCCAAGGGGCTGGCCGCCCGCGTGCACGCGCTCGCCACACGGCCGGGGTTCCGGCGCCGCGGCCTCGCCAGGGAGGTGCTGTCCGCCCTCCTCGACCGTCTCCAGGCGGACGGGGTCACACTCTTCGAACTGCACGCGAGCGAGGCGGCCGCACCGCTGTACCGGGACCTGGGATTCACCGCCGATCCCGCGCTGATGCGGATGACGCGGCTCGTGGGGGCGGCCGCCCGGGTCGGGCCACCCGCCGGCCGTGTGCTGCTCCCACCGGAGGAGTACGCCTCCTCCGTCCCCAAGTCGACCGGATCGGCCTTCATCTTCTTCACCGACCGGGACAACCGTCCGGTGCAGTTGCGTGCCACCTACTCCCAGGCGCATCCCTGGCAGTTCCCGGGCGGCACGATGGATCACGGCGAGCGGCCCTGGCAGACGGCGCAGCGCGAATGCCGCGAGGAGACCGGGCTCGACGTGGCGGGGCCGCCCCGACTGCTCGCCTCGGTCTTCGGACCGCCCGGGGGCGACTGGCCGTACTCCACAACGGGATGCGTCTTCGACGGCGGCCGACTCTCCGACGCACAGATCCGGTCCATCGTCCTGGACCCGGACGAGCATGACGCCGTGCGTGTCCTCACATTGAAGGAATGGGAGCCGCTCATGCCCTCGCAGGACTTCGCCCGCCTGGACGCCGTGATGACGGCTCGGCTGACCGGCACGACCGCGTACTTCGACTCCTGGGGCTGGGGGAACAGCTGACCGTCGTGCTGCCGGGCGACCTGCGGGAGGCCGATGGCATGTGGGCCCACGGGCGCCCAGCGATCAGACGTCAAGAACCGTACGAAGGTGAGGGGAGCGACACGTTGAGGCAGGTCCGGAAGGAAGCCTGGCAGGAGCATTACGAGGGCGGCCGGGGGTTCCGGCCCCTGTGCGACGCGGAGCGGACGTTGCTCGCTGAGCACGTACCGGCCCCGGAGGGCGGACGGGCCCTCGACGCCGGATGCGGAACCGGGGAGCTTGCCGTGGCGCTGGCCGGCATGGGCTATCAGGTGGACGCGGCCGACTTCGCCGAAGCCGCGCTCGTCCGGGCCCGCGCGGAGTACGCCACGGTGCCCGGGGTGCGCTGGCTGCACGTGGACCTGGAGCACTGCGGCCTGCCCGGCCTGTCCGGTCCGCCCGAAGGGGGCGAGGGTGGATACGACCTGGTCACCCTCCGGCTGAGCGTCGCCTTCCTCCGGAACCGTTCGTCCCTGCTGCGGGCTCTGGGGGCGCGGTTGCGTGCGGGCGGGGCGATCGTCGTCATCACGCCGGTGGTGGAACACACCCCGCCGGAGCGGCGGCACATCGCCCTGGACGAGAACGAGCTCAGCTCGATCACGGACGGATTCGAGGAGGCCCTGAGGTTCGAAGCGGAGGGCCTGGCCGTGCTGGTGCTGCGCGGCTCCGGCGGATCGTTCACCGCGGTGGAGAAGGGACGGCCGAACCCGCAAGCGGTGGCGGGCGCCGCGGCCGTGGTCACCGACGCGGCCGGTCGGGTCCTGCTGGGCCGTTCCGTAAAGGGCATGTGGGAGCTGCCCGGCGGCCGTATCGAGCCGGGCGAGTCCGCGCAGGCCGCAGCCGTAAGGGAGCTGGCGGAGGAGACCGGGCTGACGGCCCGCGTGGAGGATGCCCATGTCATCACGGTCCTGCACGACGACCGGCTGGACATGCGCCGTATCTCCCCGGTCGTCCGCGTCACCGACTGGGACGGCGAACTCGCTTTGAGGGAGCCGGAGAAGTTCGTCCGCTGGGAGTGGCACCCGCTGCACACCCTGGCCATACTCGGAACGATCTTCATGCCCTCCGCCCAATCGCTGAACGCGGTCTTCCCCGGGGTGCTTCCGGGACTGCCGCCGGTGCACTCCTACCCGTGCGTCTCCGACGTCCCGCCCGTGCCGGGCGAACCGGCGGAGGCGGCCCGGTTGCGCGAGCGGATGGCGGAGCGCGTGATCCGCAAGGGCCGGGCCCCCTCCGCCCGGGTGCGGGCCGCGCTCCGCGCGGTGCCCCGGCACCGTTTCGTCCCCGAGGTCCCGCTCGCGACGGCCTACCACGACGACCATGCCGTAGTGACCGTCCGCGAGGCCCCCGGGACTGCCGTCAGTTCGGTCTCGGCGGCCTGGCTCCAGGCCGACATGGCCGGGCAACTCCGGCTGGAACCGGGGATGAACGTGCTGGAGGTCGGTTCGGGCGGGTACAACGCGGAGCTGCTCGCGCACATCATCGGGGAGCGGGGCCGTGTGGTGACCGTCGATCTCGACCCGTACGTGGTGCAACGCACCCGACGGCTGTGCGCGGAGGCCGGGAGCGGTCGGGTCACGGCCGTACTCGGTGACGGCGGCCGGGGAGCGCCCGCACATGTGCCGGCGGGCGGGTTCGACGGCATCGTCATCACGCACACCGCGACGGACATCGCCCCGGCCTGGCGCGATCAACTGGCCGAAGGCGGAAGGCTGGTCGTCCCCCTGGAGATCGGCGGCTACACACGCTCGGTCACCCTGGTCCGGCGCGGGGACACCTTGTACGCGGAGCACTGGACGTACTGCGGATTCGTGCGCGACCGCGGCGCCGCCGCCCGCACGGCGCCCATGGTCCGGCTGGCCGGCGGGGCGGTCACGGTGCGGTGGGAGAACGGTGTCCCGGGTGACACCGGCGGTCTGGACGAGGCCCTGTGCGGGCCGCGCCACGAGCTCGCCACAGGCCTCGTCGTCGCCGGCCCGTTCAATTTCGAGACGCTCCAGGTCTTCGCGGCGAGCACTCTGGCCGGGTTCTGCCGGCTGACCGTCCCGGACGGATCCGAGCTCGTCGCCCAGCGTGACGCGGCAGCTATCGTGGCCGACGGCTCGCTCGCCTATCTGACCCACATCAAGATCCACGGTGCGTCTGAACCAGCCGGTTCCCGAACCGAGTTCTACATCCACGCGTACGGGCCGGCCGGACCGGAGCTGGCGCGACGGTTCGCCGCGTGCGTGCGCACGTGGGACCTGGACGTGCGCGCGAGCGGCTACCCGTCCATGAGCGTCCACCCGGCCGGAACCCCGGACGACCGTCTGCCGCCCGGTGACGTGCTCGAAAAGCCCGCCTCGCGGCTGGTTCTCGGCTGGCCCGGCCGTGGCGCCCAGGTGACCGGGCCGGACGCACCGGCCGAAACCGTCGTCGCAGGGCAGAGCACATGACGAGCCCGGTCAACGGGCCGTCCGGCGGTGGCACCGACCGGCTCGCTCCCTCGCTGATGGGCGTGTTCGCCCACCCCGACGACGAGTCCCTGCTGGCCGGCGGTGTGCTCGCGCGGAGCTCCGCCGACGGTGCGCGCACGGCGGTCGTCACCACCACGTGGGCGCCGGACAGTGCCCGCGCGGCTGAACTCAGCGACGCCCTGGGTGCGCTCGGCGCCGGCAAGCCGCGCCTGCTCGGCCACGCCGATGCCCGTAACCCCTCGTCCGCCCCCGGACGGGCCCGGCTCGTCGACGTACCGCTCGACGAGGCCGTCGGCCACGTCGTGTACCACTTGAGGGAGTTCCGTCCCGATGTCGTGGTCACGCACGACGTGCTCGGGCAGCTGACCGGCCACCCGGACCACCGCCGCACCCACCAGGTCACCCTCCTCGCCGTCGAAGCCGCCGGACTCGGGCCGCTCTACCCCGAAGCGGGGCCTCCCTGGCAGCCTCGCGCCCTGTACGCGGCCACCCACCCCGACAGCGGCGTCGGCGAACTCGGGCCCCTGTTGACGGGCGTCGGCAAGACCCTGCTCGCCGTCCCGGACGCGTATGTGACCACGACCGTCGACGTCACCCCGTGGGTCGCGGCCAAATGGCGCGCGATCCTCGCCCATCGGAGCGAGGCCGCCCGCGAGCGGTCCCTGCCCGGCATCCTCGCCCGCCGGTCAGAGGAATCCCGCCTCAAGATCATCCAGACCGAGTACTTCACCCGCCTCATGCCCGGCCCCGTACCGGGCGATCCCCACCGGCGGTCCGTCATCGGCTGACCCCTGCGCGCCTGGTCGCCGCTCCCCTTCTTCCGCTCGTTCACCGCTTCTTGCGCTCGTTCACCGCCTACCGGTCGACCGGGGAGGGGGTACCTTCACGCGCACGCCTCGGTGCGGCGGTGCTCACGGTTTATATGCTCACGGTTTATGGGTGACCCAGAGCATTTCAGCCGGCCAGCGGTGTGCCCAGTCAGGCGGGTCGGTTTGGTTGTAGCCGTTGGCTGTTCCGGGTTCGGGCCGCGGCTCGATGAGGTCGTCGATGACGAGACCTGCTCCGCGCAGGACCCTGATCCAGTCGCCGTAGGTGAGCTGATAACTGACCGCGCCCTGGCCCTCGTCGATGGTGTCCAGCCCGAAGTAGTCCTGGTTCAGAGTCGTGGTGGCGCGGCTGGCGGCTTCGTCGTAGCAGGCTTCGAACCATGGGCTGGCGGCATTGAACACCAGGCGCCCACCGGGGCGCAGGATGCGTGCAGCCTGTGGAACGGCCAGTTGCGGGGACGCCCAGCTGAGTCCGCCGTAGTCACAGAACACCAGGTCGAAGCTGTCGTCGGCGAACGGGAGGCGTTCGGCGGCGCCCTGCACCAGCGAGTAGCGGGCCGCTCCCATCGCGTGACTTGCCGCACTGAGCTGAGCTTCGGACAGGTCGAGCCCGACCACGGTGGCACCCTCAGCGGCGAGCGCCCTGGACCACTGACCGGCGCCGCAGCCGAGTTCGAGGACGCGCTTGCCGGTGACGTCGCCCAGGGCGTGCAGTCGCGCGTCGGGGATGGCGTACGTGCCCCACAGCCGGGGCATTGCGCCGATCTGCGGGTCGTGCTTGTGCTGGTAGGCGCCGCTGAGCTGGTTCCAGAACTGCCGGTTGGCCGAAATGCTGTCCACGCGCCGACTCAAGCACTGCCTGCCGGGGTGGTCAACACGATTGTGCTGCGACCGGCAGAGTCCCCCGGTTCACGGGTGTCCTGCCCGGCTGCCGATGCGATCGAGTGGGGTCGATCAACACGATCCAGCGGCAGGAGACGTGGTGACACCACGGGGTCACGTCCGCAGGGTCGCCGACTGCGAGGGGCAGCGGCCAGCAGGATTCACTCGGCATTCGCCAGATCACCCCGTCCCACGCCGGGAACAACGATCCGGGAATCCGACAGCACCATGAACCGCCGCGCAGTGCCTAGTTCGCTCCAGCTCCGCGCCCACGGTTCACGGCCTCGATGCCGGCGAGGATGAGGTCGACACCGGCGAGGAATTGCGCACGGTCGTCGTGTTCCGGCAGACGCTTCGCCGCACCGCGCGCCCAAGGGTGCTGGACGGGATCGAGCTGGGCCCACTGCGCGGCGATCTCCCCGAGCAGACGGTCTCGCTCCGCCTCAGCGCCGGCGAGCACGCGGGCGTTGGCGGCATGCTGCCCAGCGACTCCGAGGATGTAGTTCACGAGTGCGCCCGCCGAGTCGAACACGGCTTCCTCGGGCACATCGAGTGCCTGCAACTGCTCAGCGACGCTCTTGTAGACCTCCAGCAGCGTGGGGCGCCAGGGCTCCCGGGTGAGCTGGGCACCGACCCAGGGGTGCGCGTCGATAGCGTCGAACAGGCCGAGGGCGAGGGCTCGCAGCGCTTCCTGGGGCTTCGCGTCGGCCGCCGGGCCGGCCACGACGCGGTCGATCACACCGCCGGCGGCCGCCGCGAGCAGGTCGCTCTTGTTGGCCACCCGGTGATAGATCGCCCCGTAGCCCGTGTGCAGGTGGCGGGTGAGCGTGCGGAAGGTCAGCGCCGCCTCTCCGTCGGCGTCAAGGATCTCGGTCGCGGCCTGGACGATCACCTCTTTGGACAGTGCGTCGGTGCGTCGCGCCGTCCGGTGGCCCTTCGTTGTCATGCCTTCATTCTGCCACGTTGGATCGTTGCTCCAAATGGGGTTCAGCCGGTGTACTTTCTATTGGAGCGGCGATCCAAAAAGAACTCTGGCAATTCGATCAGCTCTGGAAAAGAAGGAGAAGATGAAGATGACGGCACCAGTGGTCACGGTCATCGGAGCCGGCCTCGGCGGTCTCGCGCTGGCCCGCGTCCTGCACGTTCACGGCATCCCGGCCACCGTCTATGAAGCGGAGGCCTCCGCGACCGCACGCGCTCAGGGCGGCATGCTCGACATACACCCCTGGAACGGCCAGCCCGCGCTGGCGGCCGCAGGGCTGATCGAGGAGTTCCACGGCCTCGTCCTGGAGGGGCGCGAGTCCTACCGGGTCCTGGACCGGACAGGATCCGTACTGCTCGACCTGCCCGACGACGGGACGGGCTCACGTCCGGAAGTACAGCGCGGTCAGCTGCGGCAACTGCTGCTCGACTCGTTGCCGGACGGCGCCGTCCGGTGGGGGCACAAGGTCACCGGCGTACGGGCCCTCGGCAACGGCCGCCACGAGGTGTGCTTCGCCAACGGCGGCACCGTCACCACGAGCCTGCTGGTCGGGGCAGACGGGGCGTGGTCACGGGTCCGGCCGGTCCTGTCGGACGCCACCCCCACGTATGCGGGCGTCACCTCCGTCGAGACCTTCCTGTCCGACGCGGCCACCCGTCACCCCGCCGCCGCCGAAGCGGTGGGTGCCGGCTCGTTGTTCGCGCTCGCGCCGGGAAGGGGGTTTCTCGCCATGCGGGAGGCCGATGGGAGCCTGCACTCCTACGCGCAGCTCGTGAAGCCGCTCGGCTGGCCCGCCGACACCGACGCGTCCGACGCCGCGGCCTTGACGGCGCGGGTCGTTGCGGAGTTCGAAGGATGGGCCCCGCAGCTCACCGCTCTCCTCACCGACAGCGACACCGCACCGTTCCTGCGCCGGCTCCACACCCTCCCGGTGGGGCACCGCTGGGATCCGGCGCCGGGGATCACGCTGCTGGGCGATGCCGCCCACCTCGCCCCGCCGAACGGTGAAGGCGCCAATCTGGCCATGCTGGACGGCGCCGAGCTCGGCCGGGCCGTCGCCCGGTATCCCGACGACGTCGAGAAGGCGCTGGCCGAGTACGAGCAGGCCATGTTCACGCGCGCCGTCGAAGCGGCCGGTGAGGACGTCTACGACATCATGCTCGGCGACGACGCGCCCCACAGCTGGATCGCCATGATGACCGAGGAGGGGCAGCCGTCATGAGCGCGGCGTCGGCCGTCGACGCCGGCAGCCCTGCTCAAGCCGGCTCAGTGGCGCAACGGCCCCGCCGACCGGCCACTCCCCGGGGCCGACACGGACCGGCCCTGTTCCCGCGCGCTGGGTACGGACCGGGCTCCGTCCCCCACGCCGGCACTGGCCAGCTCTGTTACCGCGCGCTGTGCACGGGCCAGGGCTCCGTTCCGCACGCCGGCACGAGCCAGCTCTGCTCCCGCGCGCTGAGTACGCCGTTCCCGCGCGGTGCGCACGCCGCCCCACCGGCATCATCGCTCATGGCCGCACCGCGCTCCCAGGCACTGCGCACGGAGCCGGGTGCCTGGTTCCATGTGCTGGCTCCAGTCCGGCGCGGGTGCGACTCCTCTGCCGGGAGTGGATTCCCCACACGGTCCCGCTGGGGCCGTAATCACAGCCCCAGGGGCCGTTCGTCTCACGGATGTCTCATACGCTGCGGGTGGGACCGGGCCCAGAAGCCTCCGACCTGGACCTTCTGGAGTCGGTGGACGCTCACGAGCCGCTGAAGAAGACCGGTAAGCTCACGACACGTGACTGCTGTGTCTGCGAAGCCTCGCATCCCCAATGTCCTGGCCGGCCGCTACGCCTCCACGGAGCTGGCTGTCCTTTGGTCCCCCGAGCAGAAGGTGAAGCTGGAACGTCAGCTGTGGCTGGCGGTGCTGCGCGCCCAGAAGGACCTCGGGATCGAGGTACCCGATGCCGCTCTCTCCGATTACGAGCGCGTCCTCGACCAGGTCGACCTGGCCTCCATCGCTGAGCGCGAGAAGGTCACCCGGCATGACGTCAAGGCCCGCATCGAGGAGTTCAACGCTCTCGCCGGCCATGAGCAGGTCCACAAGGGCATGACGTCCCGGGACCTGACCGAGAATGTCGAGCAGCTTCAGATCCGGCTCTCCCTGGAACTGATGCGCGACCGCACCGTGGCCGTGCTGGCCCGGCTCGGCAGGCTGGCCGGCGAGTACCGCGAGCTGGTCATCGCCGGTCGCTCCCACAATGTCGCCGCGCAGGCCACGACGCTCGGCAAGCGGTTCGCGACAGCGGCTGACGAGCTGCTGGTGGCCTACGGCCGGCTGGAGGACCTGCTGGGGCGCTATCCGCTGCGCGGCATCAAGGGGCCCGTCGGCACGGCCCAGGACATGCTCGACCTGCTGGGCGGGGACGCCGGGAAGCTGGCCGACCTGGAGCAGCGCATCGCCGGCCACCTCGGCTTCGCACAGGCCTTCACCTCCGTCGGCCAGGTCTACCCGCGCTCGCTCGACTACGACGTGGTGACCGCGCTGGTACAGCTGGCCGCCGCTCCTTCCTCGGTCGCGAAGACCATCCGGCTGATGGCCGGCCACGAACTGGTGACCGAGGGTTTCAAGCCCGGTCAGGTCGGCTCGTCCGCGATGCCGCACAAGATGAACACCCGCTCCTGCGAGCGCGTCAACGGTTTGATGGTGATCCTGCGCGGCTACGCCTCGATGACCGGCGAGCTGGCGGGCGACCAGTGGAACGAGGGCGATGTGTCCTGCTCCGTGGTGCGCCGGGTGGCACTGCCGGACGCGTTCTTCGCGTTCGACGGTCTGGTGGAGACCTTCCTGACGGTGCTCGACGAGTTCGGCGCCTTCCCTGCCGTGGTCGCCCGTGAGCTGGACCGCTACCTCCCGTTCCTCGCCACCACCAAGGTGCTGATGGGAGCGGTGCGTGCGGGTGTCGGGCGTGAGGTCGCCCACGAGGCCATCAAGGAGAACGCGGTCGCTTCCGCCCTGGCCATGCGCGAGCAGGGCACGGAGCGCAATGAGCTGCTGGACAAGCTGGCCGCCGACGAGCGCATTCCGCTGGACCGCGCCCAGTTGGACGAGCTGATGGCCGACAAGCTCTCGTTCACGGGCGCCGCGGGTGACCAGGTCACAGCCCTCGTCTCCCGGATCGAGGAGATCACCAAGCAGCACCCGGAGGCCGCCGGGTACGCGCCTGGTTCCATCCTCTGATGTCGCGCGGCCCTGGACGATGACACCCGAAGAGCTCCAGGCCGCCCGTGGCCGCACTGTTCCCGATGTGGCCGCGGGCGGCCTTCGCGTGCTGTTCTGCGAAATCAATCCGAGCCTGATGACTGGTGCCACGGGCCACCACTTCGCTTTCCCCGGCAATCGCTTCTGGCCGGTACTCCATCTGTCGGGTTTCACATCACGGCAGTTGAGGCCCTCCGAGCAGTCCGAGCTGCTTCAGTACGGGCTGGGTATCACCAACGTGGTCGCCAGAGCCACAGCCCGCGCCGACGAACTCACCGCCGAGGAGTTCCGCGCCGGGGGAGAGATCCTCACCGCCAAGGTGGAACGGCTACGACCGCAGTGGCTGGCGGTGGTCGGCATCACGGCCTACCGGACGGCGTTCGGTGAACGGCGGGCCCAAATCGGACGGCAGGAACGGACGATCGGCGGAGCCCGCGTCTGGGCCCTGCCCAACCCCAGTGGCCTCAACGCCCACTGGACCGCTCAGACGATGGCCGCGGAGTACGGACGGCTCCGCGATGCCGTCACCGCGGACTCTCTCCCCCACACCGCCGAGACCTCAGCTCCGGGGTCCAGAGCCCGGGGCCCAGGGCACGACATCATCAGCACGGGCGAGGCTGCCCGCCCCTCAGAGGCCTGAAGCCGTACGCGCACCGCTGCTGCCTCGTCCTCACCCCGGCGAGACTCCCATGCTCAGGCGTCGCGGCGTCGGAGCGCCCACCATCCGGCCAACATCGTCACCGCGGCCCAGCCGGCGGTGACGGCCAGTCCCGTCCATGGGCCCAGACTGCCTTCCGGGTGCTGGTGAAGCACCAGCTGTCCAGCCCGGTCCGGCAGATAGTCGGCCGCACCGCCGGCTATGTCCCCGACGACGAACGAGACGATCAGGATGAAGGGGATGAGCAGACTGAGCACGACAATCGCGCTGCGCAGCAGGACGGTCAGCCCCGCCGCCAACAGGGCCATCAGCGCCAGATATATCGCTCCTCCGAACGCCGCTCTCAATGCGCCCGGTTCGCCGAGGCCGATGGCGTACTCCCCCATGAAGAGCTGTCCCGACAGGAACGAGCTGAAGGTGGTGATGAGGCCGACCACCAGCGCCGCTCCTCCGACGAGCGACATCTTGACCGTGTAGAAGTGGGTGCGGCGCGGAACCGCCGCGAGCGACATGCGCAGCGCGCCATTGAGGTACTCGGACGAAATCGCCGTCGCGCCGAAGCTGATGGCCGCGATCTGACCGAAGTTCAGTGCGTAGAAGGCACCGAAAACGAGTTCGGCGTCCGCGTCGTCCGCCCCGGCCTGACCGACAGTGGCGAATGTCAGCACGGTGACGACCATGGTGACGAGGAAGACAGCTATCAGGGATCCTGAGACGGAGCGCAGCGATCTGATCTTGATCCACTCGGAGCGCAGGACTGCGGTTGTCGACATGGTCAGGCCTCCTGAGGTCTGGTGGGCGAGGCGGCGGAAGCGAACTCCACGGCACCAGCGGTGAGATCCAGATAGGCCTGTTCCAAAGTGGCCTGCTCGTCCATGAGCTCCAGGACCGCGATGCCCTCTCTGGCTGCCATCGCTCCGATCTCCCGCGCCTTGGCGTCCTCGACGGTCCACCGGCCGTCCTCACCCTGCGCGGCCCGGTATCCGCTGCGTGCCAGAACCTCGCCGAGCCGGGCGGATTCCGTCGTGCGCATCCGCACCCTGGGCCGGCTACGGGAGTCGAGGAACTCCTGCATCGGCAGGTCGACGAGGAGCCGTCCGCGCCCGAGCACGATCAGATGGTCGGCGAACGACGACGTCTCGTTCATCAGGTGACTGGAAACAAGCACGGTGCGGCCCTCGCGGGCGAGCCGCTTCATCAGCTCCCGGATCCAGACGATGCCCTCCGGATCCAGCCCGTTCGACGGCTCGTCCAGCATGACCACGTCCGGGTCACCGAGCAGCGCCGCCGCTATGCCGAGCCGTTGGCGCATGCCGAGAGAGAACGTCTTGATCCGGCGTCCGCCCACCTGGGCGAGGCCGGCCTCCTCCAGCACCTCCTCGACTCGGCCGCGGCCCATGCGGTTGCTCGTCGCGAGCATCAGCAGGTGGTCGCGGGCCGTCCGCGAGCCATGAGCGGCCTGCGGATCGAGGAGTACCCCAACCCGGCGCAACGGCTCGCTGAGGGCCGCGTAGGCCTTACCACCGACGGTGGCAGAGCCGCCTGTGGGCCGGTCCAGCCCGAGGACCAGCCGCATGGTGGTGGACTTGCCCGCCCCGTTGGGCCCGAGGAATCCGGTGACCCTGCCGGGCCGGACGCTGAAGGTGAGATGGTCCACGGCGCGGGTCCCGCCGTAGTCCTTCGTGAGCTCGTGGACATCGATACTGGTCATGTCCTCAGCCTGACCGCCCCGCCGGCGACGATCCTCCCCCGCAGGAGTGGATCACCTCCCTCGCTCGGGGGAGCCGCCGCCCCCGAGCACGCTGGCACGATGGGCAGCATGCTCCGCTTCCTCCACCCGTTGACCGCGCAGGTCACCTACACTCGCTGGCTGCATCTGCTCATGCCGTCCGCCGCCGTGAGCGTGTGGCTGTTCATCTCGATGGACACGCCGTGGGTTCCCGTCGTCCTCGCGGCGCTGGCCGGCCTGATACCCGGCATGCGGCTCGCCGAGGGGATCCAGGCGCAGCTCCTGCTCACGCCTGCGGAGCGCGGCGCCCCCGACGCGACCATCTCTGTCGCACCCTCCACGTCCTGGTCCGAGCGCTGGCGGACCGCGCTCTGGCTGGAGGTGCGGCTGCTGTGTGCGGGGCTGGCCGGTCTCGCGACGGTGTGGCTGCCGGCCACGACGGTCGACCTCGTCCGCTCGGCACTCGGTTCGGAACCGAGCGACGAATGGTTCGCCACCGGCCTCGGACCGCACTGGTGGGCTGCGCTCCTCGCGCCCGTTCCCCTGCTGATCATGTTTCCGGTGATCGTGGGCTGCGGAGAGCTGATCACTGCGGCGGCCCGCTGGCTGCTGGGACCGACACCGGTCCAGCGACTGACCGTGCTGGAGGAGCGCACCGAACAGCTCCTGGAACGCAACCGGATCGCGCGCGAACTGCACGACTCGATCGGGCACGCGCTGACGGTGGCTGTGGTGCAGGCGGGGGCCGCCAGGGCGGCACGCGACCCGGAGTTCACCGAACGGGCGCTGGTGGCGATCGAGGAGACCGGCCGCTGCGCGCTCGAAGACCTGGAACGGGTGCTACGAGTACTGCGCGAGTCGGGTACGCCGCCGGGACAACGGCCGTCTCTGATCGAGGCGGACCGCTTGCTGGACTCCGCGCGGGGAGCCGGGGCCAAAGTCGATGCCGAGGTGTCCGGTCCCCTGGAGCAGGTACCGGGGTCGGTGTCGCGTGAGGGGTACCGCATCCTTCAGGAGTCCCTCACCAATGCCCTGCGGCACTCGCGGGCCGCCCCCGTCCGGGTCCGGATCAGCGTGGCGGAGGGCCGTCTGGAATTGGAGGTGACCAACCCGTTCACGGGCTCGACCGGTGCACCCGGGGGTGGAACGGGGCTGCGGGGAATCCGGGAGAGAGCGGCTCTGCTCGGCGGAAACGCCAAGACAGGCCTGTACGAGGGGGAATGGATAGTGCACGCGAGCCTTCCGCTGGACCGCATACGCTGACCGAATGCCGGTTACCGTTCTTCTCGTCGATGACGAACCCCTGGTCCGCGCGGGTCTGCGCGCGGTCCTGGAGGCCCAGCCCGATATCGAGGTCGTCGGTGAGGCGGGGGACGGAGCCGCGGTGATCCCCCTGGTCCGTCAGCTGCGGCCCGATGTCATCGCGATGGACGTCCGGATGCCGCTGATGGACGGGATAGAGGCGACCAGAGTGGTGCTGCGCACGGTGCCCGATCCGCCGAAGATCCTGGTGGTGACGACGTTCGAGAATGACGAGTACGTCTATGAGGCACTGCGTGCGGGGGCGGACGGTTTCCTCCTGAAGCGGGCCCGGCCCACCGAGATCGTGAACGCCGTGCGGCTGGTGGCGGAGGGCGAGTCCCTGTTGTTCCCGGCGGCGGTCCGGCAACTGGCCGCCGAGTACGGGACGAACAGGGCGCGCGAGGCCATGGACCAGGCTTCGCTCACCGAGCGCGAGGCCGCTGTGCTGCGGCTGATGGCCCGGGGCCTGTCCAACGCGGAGATCGCGGAGAGGCTCGTGGTGGGTGTGCAGACGGTGAAGACACATGTCAGCGCCGTATTGGCGAAGTTGGGTGCCCGCGACCGCACGCAGGCCGTCATCGCCGCCTATGAGTCCGGATTCGTCGCACCCAGCTGAACCCGGACCAGACCAGGAACAGGGCCGGCCGGAGCAGGACCAGAGCTCAGGCCGACGCCGGGCCGAAGCCGAGGTGAACCCGGGCCGGCCGCGGGATGGGCCCGGACCAGAATCAGGCCGGGCGCCGGATGGTCCCGGTCCTTCGCGGGCGGCGTCGAGTCCCGCAGTCGCCGCGCCTCTGTGCAACGAGTACCATCCGCCTGACATGCGCACGAGCTGGGAGGACACACCGTGGGCCGGCTGACCGGTGGGGACCCGTCGTTGCTGCGTCGGATCAATTCCGCGGTGGTACTGCACGCCCTCAGGGGCGCCGGATCCCCGACCCTCACAGACCTGACGCGGATCACCGGGCTTTCGCGGCCGACGGTCGAGGGCGTCGTGGAAGGGCTCTTCGAGGCGGGCCTGGTCGTCGAGTCGGCGCCCGACGGCGCCGAGGCACGACGGCAGGGGCGTCCGGCCCGGCGTTTCCGGTTCCGGGCCGAGGCCGGGCACCTGCTGGGCATCGAGATCGGCCCGCACCGGGTCTCGGCGCTGCTGTCGGGCCTGGACGGCCGGATCATCGGCGCGGGCTCACGTGCGGTGTCCGAGACCGCCTGTGCCGACGACCGCCTCGACAAGGTGCGGACCGTGGTCGCCGAAGTCCTGCGGCGCACCGGCGTCGCCCGCAGCAGCCTTCGGGCGGTCGGGGTCGGCAGCCCCGGCATCGTGGAGGCCGACGGCACGGTCAGGCTGGGCACCGCGCTTCCGGGCTGGACCGGCCTGGCCCTCGGTGAGCGGCTTCGGCGGTCCTTCCGCTGCCCTGTGCTCGTGGAGAACGATGCGAACGCAGCGGCGGTCGCGGAGCACTGGAAGGGCGCGGCCACCGAGTCCGACGACATCGTGTTCGTGCTCGCGGGGCTGAGTCCTGGAGCGGGATCGCTGATCGGCGGACGGCTGCACCGCGGCTTCGGCGGTGCGGCGGGCGAGATCGGTGCGCTGCATCTGCTCGGCCGTGACGTCACACCGGAGCGGCTGCTGTCCACGACGGACACGCCTCTGGACCCGCTGGACGAGCACGCGGTGGCCGCCGTGTTCGCGAAAGCGCGGCACGGCGACGAGCAGGCGCAGGCGGCGGTCGAGCGGTTCATCCAGCGGCTGGTCCACGATGTCGCCGCGCTGGTGCTGGCGCTCGATCCTGAGCTGGTGGTCGTCGGAGGGTGGGCAGCCGGACTGGACGGGGTGCTCAACCCGCTCCGCGGCGAGCTGGCCCGCTACTGTCTGCGGCCCCCACGGGTGGCGCTGTCGCTGCTCGGCGAGGCGGCTGTCGCGACGGGGGCACTGCGGCTGGCGCTCGACCACGTGGAGGAGCAGTTGTTCGCCGTGGAGGGAACGGTGACGGCCCGCCGCTGAGCGCGACGGGCCGCAGGTCACGAGTCCCGGCGGACCCTCCTGGAGGCAGCCGGTCAGGAGGCCTGGCGCTCCTGGTCGTGGTGGCTGATCTCCACATCGCCCGAGTCACCGAAGGTGAGTCGACAGGTGTCGGCCCGGTAGGTGGCGACGGAAACGGCCGCCGTGCCGCCTGCGGCGAGGTAACGGGTGGTGACGACGAGGACAGGGGCCCCCGGAAGCCGGTCGAGCTCCTTGGCATCGTCCGCGCGGGCCGAGCCGAGCTCCACCGAGCGGTCCTGACCGTCGAGCCCGAGCCGGTGCAGTTCACGCACGACACCGCGGGCCCTGGCGGAGCCGGACGGCGCGTCTATCGCGGAGAGCTCGGGAACGGAGGACGACGGCACGTACAGCAGCTCCGCCGCGACGGCCTGCCCGTGGGAGACGCGGATCCGTCGCACGACGTGGACGAGCTCGTCGCCTGCCACGTCGAGCGCATCGGCCACCGCCGCAGGGGCTGCCGCGGTCCGGCAGTCCACCGGCTGCCACGCCTCACCCGCGCCGCCTCCGCTCCAGTCGTGCTGAGCGGTGGAGACGGCCACACCCACGCGCGGCGGCGCGACCGTGGTCCCGACCCCTCGCCGGCGCTGCAGCCTGCCTTCGAGTTCGAGCTGCTCCAGCGCCTGCCGGAGCGTGGCTCGGGCGACGCCGAACCGGGCGGCGAGCTCCCGCTCGTTGGGGAGGATCTCCCCCACCGCAAAGTCCGAGTCGAGTGCCTCACTGAGCACGGTCTTCAGGTGCCAGTACTTCGGCTCCGGCACCGATTCCAGCTGCGTGGTCCCCACCCTTGTCCTCCGCAATCGCCCAGCGGCTTTTCCGCGACGTTATTTATTAAAGGTTCCTGTCTTAACGTTGCGACCATAGGACGGCACACCCCCTTGGTCAAGACCAATCCTTAGCCGGTAACCCTGTGAAACGAGGCGCTGTCGCAGAGCGTTCACAGGGCGTTCGCGGACCGGTGCGCCGCACGCAGCACAAAGCCCCACGTCCGAGCAGGTCCGTGGGGCTTCGGGAGCGTTCTGCGCACAGGGGTCCGGCGGCGGTGACCGGGCGGCGACTTCACACAGGGGCAGCCGGAATAGTAAGCACTGATATCAGAGAGGATGCACAATAATCGGACGATTTCGGCAGGTGGCGGATCCCGCCGATCATGTGCCGCCGAAAGATGTGAGCTTGTCTGGGTTTCGAACGATATACAGGCACTGAATGAGTCCGTCCCGCACATCCACCTGCATCACGGAATCGGGCTTGCCGCCGATGAGGACCAGCAGCGCCGGCCCGCCGTTCAACTCCAGGCTCCGGACCTCCAGGTCCGGGATCGGTTCCTGTCCGATGCCGACGAGGAAGCGGCCGACCTTGTCCGCGCTCTCCAGAATCCGCAGCGGCGCCTTCGACTTCCCGCCGCTGTCACCGACGAGCCGTACGTCCGGGGCGAGGAGCGCGAGCAGCGCATCGATGTCACCGCCCGCGGCCGCCGCGAGGAAACGCTCCGTCAGGTCACGGCGGTGGACGGGATCGACGTCGTAGCGCGGTTTGCGCTCCTCCACATGGCGTCGGGCCCGGCCGGCGAGCTGGCGGACGGCGGCCTCTGTCCGGTCGAGTGTCGTGGCGATCTCGCCGTACGGAAAGCCGAAGGCCTCACGCAGCACGAAGACGGCGCGCTCCAGCGGGGACAGCGACTCGAGGACGACGAGCACCGCGACGGAGACGGAGTCGGCGAGCACGGCCCGCTCCGCCGTGTCGGGCACCGCGGGACCGAAGTCGGTGACGAGAGGTTCGGGCAGCCATGGCCCCACGTACGCCTCGCGCCGGGACCGGAGTTGGCGCAGTCGGTCGATGGCCAGCCGGGTAACGGTCCTGACCAGGAAGGCGCGTGGCTCGCGCACGTCCTCTCGCACCACGGACGACCAGCGGAGCCATGCCTCCTGGACCACGTCCTCCGCGTCGGCGATCCGGCCCAGCATGCGGTAGGCGACCCCGGTGAGCACGGGTCTGTGCTCTTCAAAGGCGTCGGTCACGATGTCGGTTGTCACCGCCCCATCCCAGCCGACGGGCCGCACGGTGTCCAGTTCGAATCGCGAGGACCTCTTGAACTCGAAGCTACCTGGCGGTAATTGTTGTTGACGACTTGTCTAATCCGTCGACAGGCGCGGCTGCCCCGTGCCGGAACATCGGGGAGCATCCCATGGCAACCACGGCCTCGTTCACCGTCGGCTCACCCGGCGGGCCCCGGCCCGTGTCCGTCGCGTACGAGCGGACAGGTGCCGGGGAGCCGCTGCTGCTTCTCCACGGCATCGGCCACCACCGCCAGGCCTGGGACCCGGTGATCCCCGTCCTCGCCGTGGAACGGAACGTCATCGCAGTCGACCTGCCGGGCTTCGGTGCCTCGCCCGCACTGCCCGACGGTCTCCAGTACGACCTGGCGACCTTGGCGTCACTGCTGGGCGCCTTCTGCGAGGAGCTGGGCCTGGACCGCCCGCATGTCGCGGGCAACTCGCTCGGCGGGCTGCTGGCGCTGGAGCTGGGGCGCGAGAAGCGCGTGCGCTCGGTGACGGCGCTGTCGCCCGCCGGGTTCTGGACCGAGCGCGAGCGGCGCTACGCGTTCGGCACGTTGCGCGCCATGCGGCTGGCCGCCGGTTCCATACCACTGCCGCTCATCGAGCGGCTCTCCCGCACACCGGCCGGCCGGGCGGTGCTGACCAGCACCATCTACGCCCGGCCCGGCCGCCGTTCACCTGAGGCTGCGGTACGGGAGACGGTCGCCCTGCGCGAGGCCGCCGGCTTCCACCAGACGCTGGCCGTCGGACGCGACGTCAGGTTCACCGACGACGTGCCGGGGCTGCCGGTGACCATCGCGTGGGGCAGCGGCGACCGGCTGCTCCTGCGCCGCCAGGGGATCCGGGCCAAGCACACCGTTCCCGGTGCCCGGCTGGTCCGGCTGCCCGGCTGCGGCCATGTCCCGATGAGCGACGACCCCGCTCTTGTGGCGCGGGTCGTTCTCGACACCAGCCGCTGAGTCCGGTACGGCCACGGCCCCGCGCCGGCGCAGTACACCGGAGCCGAAGGCCACTCCCAGCCCGACCAGACAGCTGCCGGCGGCCTGCGCGACACCGTAGGAGCCGGTACCGACCAGGGGGGCGGTGAGCGCGGCGGAGACCGGAACGAGCCCGCAGAAGAGCGTGGCGCGCTCGGCACCGATGCGCTGGAGGCCCATGTACCAGCAGACGAACCCGATGACCGTGACGACGGCGGCCTGCCAGAGGAGCGCCAGCGCCTCACCGCCCGTGGGCATCGGCAGGAAGCCTCCGCCGTCCAGCAGCAGGCCCAGTACGACCGACTCCACGGCGGCGATCACACAGACCGTGGCGGACAGCAGCCGCGGACCGAGCGGACGCAGGACGGGTACGGCGATGACCGCGAAGCCCACCTCACCGGCCAGCGCGCCGACGGAGCAGAGGATGCCAGCCAGGTCCGTACGGCCCCAGCCCTGCACGGTGAAGGCTCCCGCGGCGACCAGCCCCGCCGCGTAGATCACCGGGCGCGTCGGCCGGCGCCCGTCCAGCAGCGGTACGAGCACCGCCACGACGATCGGGGCGCACCCGACGAAGACTCCCGGAACAGCGGGTTCCGCACTCCGCTCCGCGGTCAGGACGGCCAGGTTGAAGCCGACCATTCCGACCGCCGAGAGCAGGCCCAGGCGCGCCCACTGGCGGCCGCTGAGTGTGCGCAGCGTGGCCGTGGGCGGGGGCGCCCCGCCCCGTCGCAGAAGAGGCAGGAGCAGCAGGCCCGCCAGTCCGTAGCGCAGCGCCTGGCCGCCCGCGTACGGGTAGTCGCCGAGGACGCTGTTGGCGGTGAAGGAGGCACCCACGAGGGTGCAGGCGAAGGCGGCGAGCAGTGCGCCGCGCAGAGAAGTCGAATTCATGGTGCCAACGCTATGGAGCGCGGCGGTCCGGTTTAAGGTCCACTTCCATGACGTCTTCGGGGACCAATCCAGGACCGGACAGCGACGGCAGCGGGGGCAACGGTGACCGGGCACCGGTTTCCGCCGCCTGGGAGCTGCTGCTTCCGGCGGCGTCCGCCCCGGCCCGCGGTCGCGGTCGCGCCCTTCAGTCGGCGTTGCGCGACGCCGTCCGCTCGGGCCGTCTGACGCCGGGGACCCGGCTTCCGTCCAGTCGTGAGCTCGCGGCCGACCTCGGCGTCTCGCGGGGTCTGGTCACCGAGGCGTACGAGCAGCTGACCGCCGAGAGCTATCTGCACAGCGGGCGCGGGGCGGGTACCTGGGTGAGCGGATCGGTGCGGGCCGCCGCGGACCGGGCCCGGGATCTCGCGCCGCGCGGCCCCGGCACCCTCGTCGACTTCCGACCCGGTACGCCGGACCTCTCGCTCTTTCCGCGCAGCGCCTGGGCCGCGGCCCACCGTTCGGTGCTCGGCAGGCTGCCGCACAGCGCCCTGGGCTATCCGGATCCACGTGGACTGCCCGAGCTGCGGGTCGCGCTGGCGGCCCTGCTGGCGAGGCGTCGCGGGGTGGTGGCCGATCCGGAGCGCCTGCTGGTCTGTTCGGGCGTGGCGCAGGCGACGACGCTGCTCGGGTTCGTGCTGCGCGAACGCGGGCTGCGCACCGTCGGTGTCGAGGATCCGGGGAGCCCCGAACACGCCACGCTCTTCGCCTCGACGGGCCTTACTACGGCCCCGCTGCCGCTCGATGACGAAGGGCTGGCCACGGAGCCGCTGACGCGCTCCGGGGTACGTGCCGTGATGACCACACCGGCCCATCAGTTCCCCACCGGAATCGCGTACTCCGCCGCCCGCCGGAGCCGGCTCCTGGACTGGGCGAGGGACGTCGACGGGGTGATCATGGAGGACGACTACGACGGTGACTTCCGCTACGACCGGGCGCCCGTCGGTGCGTTGCAGGGGCTGGATCCGGAACACGTCGTGTACACCGGATCCGTGAGCAAATCGCTGGCACCCGGTCTGCGGCTGGGATGGCTGCTGGCACCGGCGTCGATGACGGACGAGATCGTCGACCGCAAACGCACGATGGACCTCGGCAACCCTGCCGTCGACCAGGCGGTTCTCGCCGACTTCATCACCCGGGGCGGCTATGACCGTCAGCTGCGGCGCTGCCAGCGTGCCTACCGGGCGCGCCGCGACACCCTGACCGCCGCGTTGACCGAGCACTTCCCCGGCACCGAGGTGAGCGGTATCGCCGCCGGGCTCCACATCATCGCCCGGCTGCCCGAACGGTACGGTCCCGAGGCAGGTTTCGCCGCCCGTGCCGCCGAGGCCGGAATCGCGCTGCGGCTGATGAGCGACTGCGGAACCGTGCGTCCCGCGGACCGTTCCGTGAGCCTGGTGCTGGGATACGCGCAACTGGCACCGGTAGACATCGCGCGGGGGGTACGGCTGCTGGCGGAGGCTCAGCAGGGTTCGCGCTGAGGGGAATCCGAAAGGGCCGTTCACCTCGCGCTCATCCGTCCGCCCGCTCATCCGCCCGCCCGGCCGGCAGCTCCGGAACCGGGCCCTCCGACCTCGCTCCGGGGCCATTGTCAGTGGTGGGTCCTACCGTTTTGTTCATGACCCGATCCGTACAGGCGCTGGCCTACTCACGTCCGTCCGTTCTCAAGTCCTCGCAGGCCGGGCAGTTGCTCGGCCTGGAGACAGCGGGCGGCCTCACGCCGCGCGGCGCCGAGCCCCATCCCCGGTTCTTCGAGGGTTTCCTCACCTCGCCCCGGATCGCGGCCCGCGGGCTGCTCGCGGTGGCGGACGTGGCGGCCGCGCGCTACTACCAGCGGACGCTGCTGTCCTCGCTGGACCCGGTGGTGACGGGAAACGGCGACCGGCTGCGCTTTGAGTCGTTCTCCGGCTGCTGCGGGGTGTACGCCCGCCTGGACGTGCTCCGGGACGGTCTGGACGGTTCGGAGACGGGACACGGCACGACCAATGTGGATGTGAACAATCCGCTGCGCGAGGCGCTTTCGCGGATAGCGGGCGACGATCCGCTGCATCTGCGGGTGGGGCCGCAGGAGATGGCGGTGACCACGCTGGAGGGCCGTGTCGTGGAGAAGAAGGTTCCGCTGCCGGACCGGTGGCTGCGGGGTTTCGCCGAGGCGCAGGTGGCCTCCGCCGCCTTCGATCTGCGGGCCGAGCTCCCGGCGGCGGAGGCCGTCCGGTTCCTGCGGTCGCTGCCCCGTTCCCCGGGCAGCGCTTCGCGGGGCGCCCAGTGGGTGATTCCCGCCGGGAAGACCCTGCGGCCGACGACGCGGCCGGTGGCGGGGGCCGTCTGCCTGCCGGGTCCGGAGCGGCTGGTCACGCTTCAGCGCGTCCTTCGGCACGCGACGGCGCTGCGGGTGTACGGCCCGGTAGCGGAAGGCGCGGCGACCGCGAGTGCCTGGGAGGTGGTGCTCCCCGGCATGCGGCTCACGCTGACGCTGTCGCCCGAAGCCTCTCGCGGCTTCTCCGGTGAGGGCGGGGTACTGGAGGCGCTCGCCACCGACGACGCCGCGGCGGACGCCGAGCTGGTCTCCGTACTGCTGGCCTGGGAGCCCCGGATCGACCCCGCCGACCTGGCCGAGCAGTCGGGCCTGCCGGTGGATCGCGTGCGCGCGGCGCTCGTCCGGCTGGGAACGGCGGGCCGCGTGGGCTACGACCTCGCGGACGCGGCCTACTTCCACCGCGAGCTGCCCTACGACGCGGACCGGGCCGAGCGGCACAACCCGCGCCTGGTGGCCGCGCGGCAGCTGGCCGAGGCCGGCGCGGTCGTCCTGGACGGCGATCTGGCGTCCGTGGCCTCCGGCGACCACCGATACCAGGTCCGCCGGAGCAGCGGCGGCGCACTGAGCTGCACCTGCCAGTGGTGGGCCGACTACCGGGGCCGGCGTGGTCCGTGCAAACACGCGCTCGCGGTCCGGATGACCCGCCGGGGCACGACCGTCGCAGGGGGTGCACGATGAAGGAGCTGCTCACGGCCGTGCGCGAGGGCCGCCATCGGGACGTGCCCGGCCTGGTGGCCCCGCTGGACCGGGCCGAACGCAGGCTGGCCCTGGCCGAGTTGAAGGCGGTACGCAAGGAGGCCCGGGACTGGGACTGGCGCGAGCGCACCAGAACGATGAAGGCCGTACTGGTGGCGGGCGCCGGCTGCCACACCGGAGCGGCGGGCTGTGCGGCCTGGATCGGCGCCCGGGAACTGCGCGAGTGGGAGCATTCGCCCTATCCGTGGGTGCTAAAGGCGCTGGCCGACCGCGATCCGGTCTGGCTCGCCGATCTCGCCCACCGGCTGGCCGCCCGCACCGTCGATTCCGAGGCGGAGTACCGGCTCGTCGTGGAACTGGTACGGATGGCGGACTGCCCGCTCCCTGCCTCCGACGGCATCGTCCGTGGCTGGGTCGAGCGGATCAACTCCGCACGGTGGCGGCAGCGGCCGTACCCGCCGCTGACCGACGTCCTGCGCGCCGAACCGTACCTCGGCGTCCTGGCGCCGCATCTCCTGGACATGGCAGAGCTGCCCGCTCCGGTGGCCTGGCCCGGCTACCCGGGCCCGGACGACGGCTGGCCGTCCGCGCTGACCATCCTCACCGCGGAGGGCCTCCTGGACCGGACCCTCCTCCTGGAGCGCTGCACCACCCGCCTGCTGCGGGGCGGGAAGAGCTCCGACCTGCGCTTCTGTCTACTGCTGCTGCGCGGTCTGGAACCCACCTCGCAGGAGGAGGCGGAACGGGCCGCCGACTGGATCGCGATGGCCGCGGACGGCCCCTCTCCGGTGGCCGGACACGCCCAGGAGGTGCTCGCCCGTCTGGACGGTCACGGCCTGCTGTCCGTCGCCCAGCTGGCCGACGTCTCCGGTCCGGTGCTCTTCCGCACGGAGAAGAAGCTGGTCCGCGCCCAGCTGGTGCTGCTGGGAAAGGTCCTGCGCCGCGACCCGTCGGCTGCCGGACAGCTGCTGCCCGTGGTGGGCGAGGCCTTCGGCCACCCGGACATCGGACTCCAGGAGCGGGCGCTCAAGCTCACCGCCCGCCATCTGCCCTCGGCCCCGCCCGCTGTCCGTCAGGACCTGGCGGACATGGCAGCGCAGTTGGGTCCGGCACACCGCTCGGCAGCCGTCGCCCTGTTCGGTGATCTGCTCGGCGACGGGCAGGAAGCTGACGTCTACGAGGAGATCCTGCCACCGGCTCCCGTCCCACGACGCCTCGCCCCGGCCACGGAGGACACCGCCGAGCTCGTCGAGGAAGTGGTGGCCCTGGTGCGGTCCGGGTCGCGGGAGGTCCCCGAGTTCGAGCGGGCCCTGGACGGCCTGGTCCGGTGTGCCCACACGAACCGGACCGCGCTGGCCGAAGCCCTGCGCCCGGCGCTCGCCGGGATGTGGTGGGCCGCGCCGGGTGAACAGGGCGAGATCGACTGGCGGTTCATCAGGAATCACGACGGCCCGCACGTGGTCGTGGCCTCGCTGCTCGGACAGGTCCCGGAGCAGGCCTTCGCCGAGGGCCGGGCCCGGTCGGCTGCTGCGGGCACCTGCTTCCACGCCGCGCTCAACGGGGTGACGCACGCGCGGCTGTGGGAGGCCGCTGCCGCGATACGGGCCGGAGAGCTGCCCTTCCTGCTGGCCATTCCGACCTGGCACACCGGGTCCCTGGACCCGGTGGAGCTGGTCGACAGGCTCCGCCGGTACCGGGAGCTGGGCGTCGAGCCGGGACCCGCGGACTTCGCACAGGCACTGCTGCGCGTCCGGCGCACGGGCGGTGACGAGGCCGCGGGACGGGCAGCCGGGCTCGGCACCGCGGAGGGTGACCGGCTGGCCGCCTGGATCCGGGCCGGCGAACCCGTGGCGCCGGTGCTCCGCCACCATGTGGAGACGGAAGCGCCCGCGGTCCGGGGCTGGTTGCGGCAGTCCGCGGCCGGAGCCCGGCGCATCCTGCTGGCCACCAGGGAGCGCCTGGTCATCCAGCAGGAGTTCCCCCGCGCCTTCCACTGGCTCGGGCGCCCGCACACCCCGGGATCACAGACCTGCTACCACTGGGGCAGTGGTTCCCCGCAGTGGACGGCCGTGCTGCCAGAAGACAGTGAGACGCTGGCGGCGTGGCTGCTGCCCTTCGTCGCCACATGTGCCGAGGACCAACGCGGCGGCGCGTCGCCGCTGCCGGCCCTCGTCGAGACCGCAGCACCCGCCGGCAGCGCCATCCATCTCGCACTGGGGTACGGGCTCGGCGCCCGCTATCCGGAGGACCGGCTGTCGGCCGTGGACGCCCTGCTCGTCCTCGCCGCACGGGGGCAGCTCGATGCGGCGCTCCTGGGCGGGGAGCTGACCGTACTCATCGACCGGGAGCTGGTGAAACCCGCACGGCTGGCGAGTTCGGCGGCGGCCGCAGCGGATACCGGCGCCTATCGGACCGTGCTCGCGGTGCTGGTGCCGGTGCTGTCCGCGCTGCTGTCCCGCGAGCGGGCTCCCCGGGGGCTGAGTGATCTGCTGGCCGTGGCCGCGGAATGTGCGGAACGCTGCGGTCGGCAGGAGACCGGGCCGATAGCCGGTCTCGCCACGACCGCCGCGCGCGGCGGGTCGACGCAACTGGTGCGGCAGGCGGCGCGGCTGCAGGCCGTCTGGGACCGGTCGGAGGCGGCCTGAGCACCGGCCGGGGCGTTGCTCGAACGCCCCGGCCCGCCGGCCAAAAAACCCGGCCAGCCGACCAAAAACCGACGAAAGGCGACTAGATCCACACTTAACCCATCGGTCACAAGGCGTTCGTGATCAGGCAACACCGCTCCGTCACAGTGAAGGCATGACTGATGTGACATCCGCCAAGAGCGCCCGCCGCCCCCACCACTGGCGTCGGGATCTCATCGAACTCGCCGCCCTGTTCACCGCGGTCGCCGTGGCCGACGCGATCGCCAACCTGATCGGACACCAGCCGGACGGGCCGTATCTGCTCATCGCCTCGGCCCTGGCGCTGACCGCGACCGCCGCGTTCCACACCTGGTGGGCCCGGCGGCACAGCCACGCGCCGCCGCCGGATACCGGCGGGGTGACCGGCCCCGACGCGCTGCTGCCGGCCACGGCGGCCGCTCAGCCGATCCCGGGCCCTGGATCGGGACCGGCATCCGAGGCAGCATCGGGCACCGAGTCCACCGGCACGGCGCTGTGGCGGATGCGCACCACGGTGAGGGACGCGCCCGGCAGCCTGGCGGCCCTCTGCATCGTGCTGGCCCAGCACCGTATCGACATCCTGACCCTGCAGACGCACCCACTGGCCCAGGGCACGGTCGACGAGTTCCTGCTGCGGGCCCCCGCCGAACTGCCGGCTTCGCGGCTGACCCGGGCGATCTCCGCCGCCGGCGGCAGTTCCACCTGGATCGAGCGCGCCGACGCCCATGACCTGGTGGACGCTCCGACCCGGGTGCTGGGCCTCGCCACCCGTACCGCGCTGGACGCCGCCGAACTCCCGCTCGCCCTGCGACAGCTGCTGGGCCGATGCACCATCCACTCGCTGCCCGCCGTCTCGGTCACCGGACGCGCCACCGGTGAGACCGCGCCCGTCGAAGGGGTGCTGGAGGAGACGGTGATGCGACTGCGCGATCCGTCGGGCGGCGTCATCACGGTGGAGCGTCCCTATCTCCCGTTCACCCCCACCGAATTCGCCAGGGCCCGCGCCCTGGTCGAGCTGGATGCCCGGCTCGGCCCCCGGGTCCCGCGCAGCGAGCACGTACTCACCCTCCCCGAGGGCAACGAGATCACCGTGCGCCGGGCGGACCGCGCCGACCTCGAAGCGGCCCGCGCCATGCACGACCGCTGCTCGGAGCAGACGCTGCGGCTGCGCTACCACGGCCCGGTCCGCGACGCCGACCGCTACCTCGACCACCTGCTGAGCCCTCGCTTCGGCCGCACCCTCGCCGTGCAGACGGCCTCCGGACGGCTGGTCGCCCTCGGCCATCTGCTCTGGGACGGCGACGAGACCGAGGTAGCCCTCCTCGTCGAGGACGACTGGCAGCGCCGGGGCATCGGATCCGAGCTGCTCGGCCGGCTGGTCGCGCTCGCCGTCGAGGCCGGCTGCGAGAGCGTCTACGCCGTCACCCAGGCGTCCAACACCGGCATGGTCGCCGCCATGCGAGCGCTCTCGCTGCCGCTCGACTACCAGATCGAGGAAGGCACGCTGGTGATCACCGCCCGGCTGAGCGCGGCCCGGGAACGGTCCCTGCCGCTGCCCCCGCACCTGCGGGCACGTCACTGAAACCCTGACGTACCACGGGCTCCTCGCTGCTCAGCGCCTGACAGAGATCGGCCCAGAGGTCCTCGACGTCCTCCAGGCCGACCGACATGCGCAGCAGCCGCTCGCCCACCCCCGCGGCCCGCCGGTCTCCTTCATCCACAATGCGGTGGCTGATCGAGGCGGGGTGCTGGATCAGGCTGTCCACGCTGCCGAGACTGACGGCGGGCGTGATGAGCCGTACCGCGGAGATGACCCGGTGCGGGTCTCCGAAGACCTCGAAGGACACCATCGCGCCGCCCAGTTCCGGGTAGTGGACGCGGGCGATCCGCGGGTCGGCGGCCAGCCTGCGGGAGAGTTCGGCGGCACTCGCGGACGCGGCGCGCACCCGGACCGGCAGCGTGGAGAGACCGCGCAGCAGCAGGTATCCGGCCATCGGATGCAGCACCCCGCCGGTGGCGAAGCGCACCTGGCGCAGCCGGGCGGCGAACTCCTCGTCACAGGCGACGACTCCGCCCATCACGTCCCCGTGGCCCCCCAGGTACTTCGTCGCACTGTGCAGCACGATCTGCGCCCCGTGCTCGACTGGCCGCTGGAGAACCGGGGTCGCGAAGGTGTTGTCGACGAGCAGCGGCACGGAGCCGCAGGAGTGCGCGACCGCCCGGACATCGACCTCCTTGAGCGTCGGGTTGGCCGGCGTCTCCACCATCACCAGGCCCGTGTCGGGGCGGATCGCGTCGGCGATGCCCGCCGGATCGGTCCAGGTCACCTCGGTGCCGAGCAGCCCAGCGCCGAGCAGATGGTCACTGCAGCCGTACAGCGGGCGGACGGCCACCACATGGCGCAGTCCGATGCTCGCGCGGGCGAGCAGGACGGCGGTGAGCGCCGCCATCCCGCTGGCGAACGCCACGGCGCTCGCGGTGCCTTCGAGCCGGGCCAGGGCCGTCTCGAACCGGGCGGTGGTCGGGTTGTCGAGCCGGGCGTAGACCGGCGGCCCGTCGAGCCGGGCGCCGGTGGCGGCGAAGGAGTCGATCCGCTCCGCCTCCGCCCTGGAGTCGTACGAGGGGTAGGTGGTGGACAGGTCGATCGGCGGGGCGTGCAGGCCGAGAGCCGCGAGGTCGTCGCGTCCGGCGTGTACGGCTTCGGTGGCCAGCGCCCTGGACCGGGTTGTCGTCGAGGGCGCCATCGAGGCTTCGGTGTCCATGTCACTACTCTGAACAGTTGCCGGGACATCGACGCCAAGAGCCGTGCTACGTTCGGCAGATGACCGATTCCATCGCCCTGGACACGGTGGATCTGCACATTCTGCGCCTGCTGCAGAACGATGCACGGACCACCTACCGCGATCTCGCGGCCGAGGTCGGGGTCGCCCCCTCGACATGTCTGGACCGGGTCGCCCGGATGCGCCGCACGGGCGTCATCCTCGGCCACCAGCTGCGACTGGACCCGGCCAGAATGGGACGCGGCCTGGAGGCCCTGCTGTCCGTCCAGGTGCGGCCGCACCGCAGGGAGCTCATCGGCCCGTTCGTCGACCGGATCAGGACACTGCCCGAGTCCCGGGCCCTGTTCCACCTGACCGGTCCCGACGACTATCTGGTCCATGTGGCTGTTGCCGATACCGCCGACCTGCAACGACTGGTGCTGGACGAGTTCACCTCGCGCCGCGAAGTGGCCCGGGTGGAGACCCGGTTGATCTTCCAGCAATGGGAGTGCGGACCGTTGCTGCCGCCCGCCGCCACCACGGCCGGGCCGGATACGGGTCAGGCCTCGGAGCCCGGTTGATGGTGACGGGGAGCCCCTCTCCGTATGAGGATGTCCACATGTCAGACACTCCTAGCAGCGCGCTGCCCCGCCAGGTCGCCGACGCCTACGTCGACGCGTTCATCCGGCTCGACCCGATTTCCGGCACCTTTCTGGGTGTCGCGGAAAGCTCGCGCCGCCTTCCCGACTTCTCCCCCGCCGGCCAGGAAGAACTGGCCGGGCTGGCCCGCGCCACCCTCGCCCGGCTCGACCGTGCGGAACAGCTGCCCGGCGCGGCCGATGACGCCGAACGGCGTTGCGGCCGCCTCCTCCGTGAACGGCTGACAGCCGAACTCGCCGTCCACGAGGCGGATGAGGCGCTGCGCACCGTCTCCAACCTGCAGTCCCCCGCGCACTCGGTCCGTGAGGTGTTCACGGTGACACCCACCGAGTCGGACGAGGACTGGGCGGCGGTCGTCGACCGGCTCCGCGCCGTTCCGGCCGCGCTGGCCGGCTACCGCGAGTCCCTCGCGCTCGGTCTGGAGCGCAAGCTCTACGGCAGTCCGCGCGCCACGGCCACCTTCCTCGGCCAGCTCGACGAGTGGATCGGGGACGGCTCCACGGGGTTCTTCCAGGACTTCGCCGCCGCCGGACCGGCGGCGCTGCGCGACGGCCTCGACGACGGAGCCCGGCAGGCCACGCAGGCTCTGGAGGAGCTGCGGCAGTGGATGCGCGAGGTGTACGCCCCCGCCGTCGAGGGCGCGCCCGAGGTGGTGGGCCGCGAGCGCTACGCCCGCTGGTCGCGCTACTTCAACGGCACCGACCTCGATCTCGACGAGGCGTACGCGTACGGCTGGTCCGAGTACCACCGGCTGCTCGCGGAGATGCGGACCGAGGCCGAGAAGGTGCTGCCCGGCGCCGGTCCCTGGGAGGCGCTGGCCCACCTCGACGTGCACGGCAAGCACATCGAGGGCGTCGACGAGGTCCAGGCCTGGCTGCAGGGGCTGATGGACGAGGCGATCGAGGCCCTGGACGGCACGCACTTCGAACTCGCCGAGCGGGTCCGCAAGGTGGAGTCCCGGATCGCCCCGCCCGGCGGCGCCGCCGCGCCGTACTACACGGGCCCGTCCGAGGACTTCTCCCGCCCCGGCCGCACCTGGCTGCCGACCATGGGCGAGACCCGGTTCCCGGTCTACGATCTCGTCTCCACCTGGTACCACGAGGGCGTGCCCGGTCATCACCTCCAGCTCGCCCAGTGGGCGCACGTCGCGGAGAGCCTCTCGCGCTACCAGGCGTCCATCGGCATCGTCAGCGCCAACGCCGAGGGCTGGGCGCTGTACGCGGAGCGGCTGATGGACGAACTCGGCTTCCTGCCCGACGCGGAGCGCCGCCTGGGATACCTGGACGCGCAGATGATGCGCGCCTGCCGGGTGATCGTGGACATCGGTATGCACGTGGAGCTGGAGATCCCGGCCGACTCCCCGTTCCACCCCGGCGAGCGGTGGACGCCCGAGCTCGCCCAGGAGTTCTTCGGGAACCACAGCGGCCGGCCCGCCGATTTCGTGGAGAGCGAGCTGACCCGCTACCTCTCCATGCCGGGGCAGGCCATCGGCTACAAGCTGGGTGAACGCGCCTGGCTGCTCGGCCGGGAGAACGCCCGCGCGGCGCACGGGGACGCCTTCGACCTCAAGTCCTGGCACATGGCCGCCCTTTCGCAGGGGCCGCTCGGTCTGGACGACCTGGTCGACGAGCTCTCCAAGCTCTGACCTGGTTGGCGGGCCGGACCCGGGTACGGATCCGGGCCCGGCCCGCTGCCGTCAGCAGCCGCAGTCCCCGGAGCCGGCCGGTGCGGTGAGCGGGTCGGCGGCGCGCCGCCCGTGCCCCTGCCGGGTCTCGAACGCGAAGCCCTCGCGCACCCAGTACTCGAAGCCGCCGAGCATCTCCTTGACCCGGTAGCCGAGTTCGGCCAGGGCGAGCGCGGCACGGGCCGCGCCGTTGCAGCCGGGGCCCCAGCAGTAGGTGATCACGGGCACGGCCGGATCGAGCAGCCCCTGCGCCCGCCCGGCGATGAGCGGCGTCGGCAGGTGGACCGCGCCGGGAATGTGCCCCTGGTCCCAGGATTCGGCGGAGCGGGAGTCGAGGAGTACGAAGCCGGGGTCGCCGTCTGCCGCCAGTGCGGCGGCGACATCGGAGACGTCGGCGTGGAAGGCGAGCGAGGCGCCGAAGTAGGCGGCTGCCGCGGCCGGAGCGGCGGGCGGAACCCGGAGTGCCGGGTTGTCCGCGGTGATGGCGGGCGGTGGAGTCATGGCCGAAAATCTATGACCGGCGGCGCCCTGCCGGAAGGAGAGATCCCCGGCACCGGGCTTGATCCGCCGGGCGTTCCCCTGTTCTCTCTGGGTATGACCGACTATTCCCCGGACGACACCGACTGGCGCATCCTCGATGTCCTCCAGCGCGAGGGCCGCGCCACCTTCGCCGACATCGCCCGGACGGTCGCGATGTCGCCGAGCGCCGTGACCGAGCGGGTCCGCAGGCTGGAGGAGGCCGGAATCATCAGCGGGTACGCGGCAGTGGTCGATCCGGAGCGGCTCGGGCTGCCGGTCCTCGCCTTCGTCCGGCTGCGCTATCCGAACGGCAACTACAAGCCGTTCCATGATCTCGTCGCCACCACGCCGGAGATCCTGGAGGCCCACCATGTCACCGGCGACGACTGCTTCGTGCTGAAGGTGACGGCCCGCTCCATGAGCCATCTGGAAGCGGTGTCGGGCAGGATCGGCGCCCTGGGGTCCGTCACCACGAGCGTCGTCTACTCCTCACCGCTGCCTCGCCGGGCGGTCAGCCGCTGACTCCGTCCGCCGCCCGGTGGCGCACCGCCGATCCGTGGCGCTCCTTCACCACTTCGAGCTGGGCCGGAATGCGCCGGCGCAGATCCGCGACGTGGCTGACGATGCCGACGCTGCGGTCCCGCTCCCGCAGCGAGTCCAGCACGTCGAGCACCTCGTCGAGAGTCTGGTCGTCCAGGCTGCCGAACCCCTCGTCGATGAAGAGGGTGTCCAGCCGTACGCCGCCGGCCTCGTCGGTGACCACGTCCGCGAGGCCTAGTGCCAGGGCGAGCGAGGCGAAGAACGTCTCGCCGCCGGAGAGCGTGGCCGTGTCGCGTTCCCGGCCGGTCCAGGCGTCGATGACGTGCAGTCCGAGCCCGGCCCTGCGACCTCCGGTACGGGCGTCGGAGTGGACCAGGGTGTAGCGGCCGGACGACATCCGCCGCAGCCGGGCCGTGGCGGCCGCGGCCACCTGTTCGAGGCGGGCCGCCAGGACGTAGGACTCCAGCCGCATCTTGCGTTCGTTGTCCGCCGAGGTGCCGGCGGTGAGACCGGCGAGCCGCGCGATGCGCTCGTACTCCTCGCGCACCGGCCCCAGGGCCCGCACCTCGTCCGCCGCGCGCCTCGACAGCCGGGCGAGTTCGGTGCAGCGCTCCCGGGCGGCGGTGTGGGCACCCGCCCCGTCCCGCAGCAGCCGCTCCGCCCTGTCGTACACCGACTGGGCGGCGCCGGGGTCGGCCGGGGGCCGGCCGGCAGCGGTGCGGGCGTCGGCCTCCGCCAGCCGGTCGGTGACGGCTGCGGACTCGGCCTGCCAGGCGTCGATCCGGTGCTGGAGCGCCCGCTGCCGGGAGTCGGGGAGCATCGTCGCGGCGGCGTCCCGCGGGGTGTCGAAGCCGGCCCGGAACGCCGCGTCCGCGAGCCGGTCGTCGGCCTCCTTCAGCCGGGCCGCGGCGCTCTCCTCCTCACGCAGTGCCTCGGCCGCCTCGACGAGCAGGGCGACCCGGCGCTGCAGGAGGGCGGCGTGCTCGGTCACGCTGCCGGAGCCGCCGCGCGCCTGGGCCAGCACCTCTGCCAGCGCCGCCTGTTCCGCGTCGAGTCCTTCGCGCCGTGAGGTGCGGGCCGCGGCCCGGCGTTCGGCCTGCTGCCGGTCCCCGGCCCGTTGCTCCTGCTCGCGTTCGGCGGCCGCGAGGGCCTCGCGCGCCGCGTGCGTCCCGGTGGCGGTCCGATAGGCGTCTGCGTGTTCCCTGGTCAGGGTGTCGACGAGTTGGGTGAGCGCTGCGACGGTCGGCTCGGAGACTGCGGAGGTGGCTTCGCCGGAGCCACCTGCCGCGTCCGCAGCCTGCTTGTCCGGGTCGTCCGGGTTGTCCGCGGCCTCGGCGCGGGCGGCGGCATACCGCTCGCGTACGGCTCCGAGCGCGTGTTCCGCCTCAGTGCGCGCCTGCTCTGCGCGGCGGTGGGTGGCCTCTGCGGCGTCCTCCGTGGCCTGGTCGACGTGTCCGTCCCCGGCCCGTGCGGGCTCCGGGTGGCCGGCCGATCCGCAGACCGGGCAGGCCTCGCCCTCGACCAGTTCCCGGGCGAGCTCGGCCGCGATGTCGCGCAGCCGCCGTTCGCGCAGGCCGAGCCAGGTCTCGCCGGTGGTGAGCGCGCCCTCCCTGGCCGTGGCCAGGCGGTCCTCCGCGTCCGCAGCCCGCGCGGCCAGCGTGTCGCGGCGCCGGGCCGCGTCGAGTCGCCGGCGGGCCGGGTCGAGCCGGCCGGCCAGCAGTTCGGCGCGGGTCGCGGCTTCCTGGGCCGCCTCGATACGGGTGTGCAGACCCTGCCGGGTGGCCTCCCAGCCGGCCAGCCAGCTCTGGGCGTCCCGGATCAGTTCGTCGTCCGCCCTGGACTGCCGTTCCAGCGAGGCCCGTTCGCTGTCGATCTCGGCGCTGCGCCGCTCGGCGCGACGGGCTGCGTCCAGCGCGCCGAGCTCCTCGCGGAGCCGCCGTTCCAGCGCGGTCAGCTGCTCGGCGCCCGCGTCCGCCAGCTCGGCGGGCAGCCCGGCCCGGGAGCGGTCGCGGGCCGCGCCCGCCCGCCGGTGCGCCCGTCCGGCCTCCTCGCGGAGCTCCAGCGCGGGGGCGACGAGATCCGCCTTGCGGGCGCGTCGCAGCCGCTCCTGTGCCTGATCGTGCTCGTCCCGGCCGGCCTCCACCTCTGTGGCGCGCCGCCGGGTCTCCGCGTACCGCTGCTGGAGCCCGGCCAGTTCGCGTTCGGCGTCCAGGGCCTGCCGGGCGGCCGACTGCCGGTCCTCGGCCGCGGACAGGACACAGGCGGCGATGTCGAGCCGTTCCCGGGCGTCGCTGCGGGCCGCGGCCGCCCATTCCAGTACGGCGTCCGCGAGGCCCGGCTCGCCGGGCTGGATGCCGGGCAGCGGGTACTCCTCCGCGGCGGGCCCGGCAGCCTGGGCGATCCGCTGGGCAACCGCGAGGATCCGTTCGTCCCCGGCTCTGACCTGGGTCCCGGCGGCCCGGCGCAGCTCGGCGAGGTGCTCCTCCACCGCGGCGAAGCGGCGGGTGTCGAAGAGTCGTCCCAGGAGCTTCCCGCGAGCCTCGGCATCGGCGCGCAGAAAACGGGCGAAGTCGCCCTGGGGCAGCAGGACCACCTGGCAGAACTGGTCCCGGCTCATCCCGATCAGCTGGGTGATCTCCTCGCCGATCTCCTGGTTGGACCGGCTCAGCGCCCGCCATCCCTCGTCGGGGACGTACTCGCGCAGCCGGCTCTGCGCCTTCTCCGTGGTGTAGCCGTCGCCCTTCTTCTTGGGGCGGGGCTGGGCGGGGCTCCGGGTGATCTCCAGCCGGCGCCCGCCGACGGTGAGTTCGAGGCGGATCTCGGTCGGCAGGTCCGCCGGGGCGTGGTCGCTGCGCAGCGAGGTGCCGGGGCTCTGCCGGGCGCCGGGCACGGCCCCGTAGAGGCCGTAGCAGACGGCGTCGAGGACCGAGGTCTTGCCTGCGCCGGTCGGTCCGTGCAGCAGGAAGATCCCGGCTGCGGAGAGTGCGTCGAAGTCGATCTCCTGAGTGGCGCCGAACGGTCCGAAGGCGGTGATGCCCAGTCGGTGGAGCCTCACCGGTTCACCTCGCGCACGCCGTCGTCGACGCGTACGTGGTCGAAGGCGCCGCGCAGCACCGTCCGCTCCGACTCGTCGATGCCGTACCCGCCGCGGACATGCGCCACGAAGTCCTCCGCGATGCTCTGGTCGTCGCGCCCCCGCAGCCGCTCGGCGTAGGAGGTCCGCGGGTCCTGCGGGTCGCGTTCCGGTTCGAAGGCGAGGGCGAGGGTGTGCGGGAACCGCTCGACGAGGCGGGCCATCGGCTCGGCCGGGCGGACCGGATCGGTGAGGGTGGCCTCCACCCAGGAGTGCTCGTGCCGTTCGAGGGCGGGGTCGTCGAGGAGGGCGTCGAGCCGGCCGGTGAGCCTGGCGAGCGGGCGGGGCACCGGGCAGTCGATCCGTTCGGCGGCGACCGCGCCGGTGTCGTCCAGGTCGATCAGCCACATCGTCTTGCGGTGGTCGGACTCGGAGAAGGAGTACGCGAGCGGGGAGCCGGAGTAGCGGACCCGCTCGGAGACGGTCTGGCATCCGTGGAGGTGTCCCAGCGCCACGTAGTCGACGCCCTCGAAGACCCCGGCGGGGACGGCCGCCACTCCGCCCACGGTGATGTCGCGTTCGCTGTCGCTCGGCTCGCCGCCCGCGACGAAGGCGTGGGCCAGGACGACGGACCGGGTGCTGTCCGCCCGTGTCGCGAGGTCGGCGCGGACCCGGTCCATGGCGGCGCTCAGCACGGCCTCGTGCCCGGCCCGCTCCGCCCGGAACTCGTCCTTGACGAGGGCGGGCTCCAGATACGGGAGCCCGTAGAACGCCACGTCGCCGTGCGCGTCCGGGATGATCACCGGGGTGGCGCAGTGCGCGGGGTCGGTGCGCAGATGGATGCCGGCGCGTCCGATGAGACCGGCTCCGACGCCGAGCCGGCGGGCCGAGTCGTGGTTCCCGGAGATCATCACGGTGGGTACGCCTGCCTCGGCGAGCCGGTGCAGCGCGTCGTCGAAGAGCTGGACGGCGGAGAGCGGCGGGACCGCCCTGTCGTACACATCACCCGCCACGAGCACGGCATCGACCTCGTGGTCGCGGACCGTCGCCACCAGGTGGTCGAGGTAGGCGGCCTGGGCTTCGAGCAGTGACACCCGGTGGAAGGAGCGCCCCAGGTGCCAGTCCGATGTGTGCAAAATCTTCAAGACCCGGCTCCGACCTGCATGTTTCGTTTCCTCCACCCGTGCGGCCGCATCCCCTGCGCTTCGGAGCGGCCCGGACCCCGCCGCCGGTGTCCGTCACACCGGCGCGGCCCCGCGCCCGCGCTCCCGCACCACAGTACTCAGGCGTCCCCGTACGCCTCTTCGCCCAGCTCCAGTTCCGCCTCGCCCGCCGTCGCGTCGGCCAGCCAGCGGCGGAACTCCTCCACGTCTGCGTCCGGCAGCCCGATCTCGATGGTCACCGCCTCCGCGTACCGGACCTCGCGCACGCCGCGTCCGGTGGCCCGCAGTTCGTTCTCCAGCCGCCCGGCCCGCTGGTGGTCCACGGTGACCGTCGCGATCCGGAACCGCTGCCGGGTGAGGGTGCCCAGCGCGTCGAGGGCCTCGCCGACCACTCCGCCGTACGCCCGGATCAGCCCGCCGGCGCCGAGCTTCACGCCGCCGTAGTAGCGGGTGACGACGGCGACGACGTACCGCATCTCGCGGCGCGTCAGCATCTGCAGCATGGGAACGCCCGCGGTGCCGCCGGGCTCGCCGTCGTCACTGGCCTTCTGTACTGAGGCGTCGGCGCCGATCACGTACGCGAAGCAGTTGTGGGAAGCGGCCGGATGTTCCTTGCGGACGCGTGCGACGAAGTCCTGGGCCTCCTGCTCGGTGGCGGCGGGGGCGAGCGCGCAGATGAAGCGCGAGCGGTTGATCTCGGTCTCGTGCACGCCCGCGCGGGCGACTGTCCGGTACTGGTCCTGCATCCGGCCAGCCTATGCGCAGCCCCGGGAATGGTCGGGGGCGGCCGTCCGTTGTGCCGATCATGTACGCAGACACGGAGACGATCCGCAGGATTCTGACCGGGACGGGCGACACCTGGGCCGTGGTGGGGCTGTCCGACAACCGCTCGCGCGCGGCCTACGGGGTGGCCGAGGTCCTTCAGCGCTTCGGGAAGCGGGTGATCCCGGTGCACCCCAAGGCGGAGCGTGTGCACGGCGAGGACGGCTACGCCTCGCTGGCCGAGATCCCCTTCCCGGTCGATGTGGTGGACGTCTTCGTCAACAGCGGGCTGGCCGGCGCGGTGGCGGACGAGGCTGTCGCGATCGGCGCCTCCGCGGTCTGGTTCCAGCTGGGAGTGATCGACGAGAAGGCGTACGAGCGCACCAGGGCGGCCGGGCTCGACATGGTCATGGACCGCTGCCCGGCGATCGAGATCCCCGCGCTGAACGGCTGAGAGCACGCGAGAGAGCCCCCGCCGCTCCAGGGTTTCCATCCCTGGTGAGACGACGAGGGCTCAGCGAGCAGCGGGGGGCGGTATGCCAACCTCTCCACTGCCGCCCTCCGCGCGCTGGAGGTGACGCCCCTGGCGCGGGTCTGTGGGAGGGGGCGGCACTCCATGTGGAGAGGTTCCGCCCCCTCCTGCCGTGCCCGCCGACGGACACGGCCCGTACCTAGCCGTCAGCACGCGGTGGGCGCCCTGGGCGGTACGGGGTCTTCTCCGGCGCGGACGACGAACGCGAAGCCCGTCACGATCCGGCGGAACCCCCGGTGGTTGCTCTTGCCGGCGTGGTTCAGGCACTCCACGTCGACGGCTGCGACATCGACGGACGGCTCAGCGCTCCAGCCGCAGCCGAGACAGTCAGCTTCGTACGTGACGTCGGTGTTGGGGTGCGGGACGATCGTGTGAGGGACGCTGCGGAGCAGGGTGCGGGCCCTCACCGACTCGCTCCGTGGGGGTGCTGCCGGATTTCGACGTTCCGGTCCGAGACGGCCGACGGGTCTCCACTGTTGCGTGCCGCCTCCCGCTGTCGGCCCAGCGTCGCGCAGACGTCACAGCCGAAGTTGGGGAGTGGCTCGGGTGGCGTCAGTGGATCCGTCAGAAAGACCGGGCCCTGCATCGCGGTGTTGTCCATTCCCGCACCTCCGCCGTGGTTGTGATGACGAGCATTTCGTCATGGCGGGTTGCGAAACAGGGATGGAACATCCTAGTTCCGCGACGCTATTTCTCCACGCCCAGGAACTCAGCCAGCACCCGAAGCCCCGCGGGATGAGACGGAAGCTCCTGGAGATCGCTCACAATGGCGACCGCAAGCGTGTGATGACGCATCCACGTCGGGGCGACCCGGCGGAGGCTCTCAAGGGCCTTTACAGCTCCTTCCGCGTCTCCTAGGTCGGTGTGTGCCCGCGCCACGTCCAAAAGCAGCCAGGTCCGCCAGGAGGGCGGCGTATCCTTGCTCAGCCGCATTCCCTTCGCAAGGCGGAGAGCTTCCTCCGGGCGGCTGTGCTGGACGGCCAGGCGTACGCGCTCAATGCGGACCGACGACTTACTGAAGACGGACAGAAGGCGCCCGTCGCCCTCTGTGGGCGGCATCTTCGCAAGTCGGCCGGCAGCCGTCTCCGCGGCGCGCATCATCTCGTCAGCGCGTTCGTAGTCGTCACGTCTGGCGTACGAGGTGGCGGCGCTCATCGTCAGGCCACCCCACACCCGCAGCCCCGACGCGTCATTGGTGAGCCCGTCCCGCTCCAGGCTGTCAGCGGCGTACAGGGCGATGGCCGTCGCATCGTCCAGCCGGTTGGACCGCTGATAGGCCCACGCCAGGGAGTTGCAGATCATCGGGACAAGGAGCGGGTCCTCCGACGCCTCCGCGGCAACTATGGCGCGCTCAAGGGCGGCAAGGGCAAGGTCCAGCTTGCCCAGCCGGATACTCAGGTGCCCGGCCAGCTGGAAAGCCTTACCGAGCGCTGATTGCCCTCCGTCGGCGTCCTTAGAGGCCGCCAGCCGGGCGTCGGCAAGAATTCCGGGCAGCAGGTTGAGAAGCTGCGGGAACTCTGCCGAGTGGTACATGGACCATGCGTCTGCGACCTCAGCGCTCAGGAGGTCGGACGTGAGCATCTCCGCCCCATCAGATTCCTGCGGCGGTGCGAACATGAGCGGGTGCACGGCTCGTCGCACGGCCACTAGTTGCGGCGGGTCGGCCTCCCCCGTCGACGGGACTCCGGGCGGATCACCCAGCAGCGTCGTCAGTTCGACGCCCAGCCCACCCGCCAGTGCGTGCAGGGTGGGCAGGCGTGCAGACCCCTTCCGCCTCTGCTCCAGCTTTCGGACGACATCAACCGACACGCCTGACTTTTCCGCCAGATCTTCCTGTGTCAGATTCGACAGCCGACGGAGGCGGCTCAGCTTGTCTCCGAGATGCTCGCTCACAGCTCAGACGGTACGCCGACTGCGGGCTGCAGGGACATGAAGAGCGCGCCCTGACGTCACAACCAGCCGACGGACCGCATGCGGGTGCGCCACGACCGGCCGTGCGACGGGTTGCAGAACTGCTTGATCCGTCCGCGGCCAGGCACCTGCGCTACCTCGGCACCGCACTACGGGCAGGAAACAGGCTGGTCGTGGCGGGCGCGCAGTGGTTCAAGGGGCCGCCTCTCTCGAAATTCCGGGAACACGCCGTACGGTTCCATGACAGCTCCGTACAGGGCGAGTTGGGGAATGCGTGGCGCCACTCCGTCGTGTCGGGGAGTGACCTCTGCGTGCTCCTCAGACGTAGCGACCGGTCTCGATTACGCCTCCGGCCTCGGCATCCCGAACCGTGATGCGGTGATCAACGATGTCCGCGATCTCGCGGTCCCCGGCGATCGAGATCCCCGCGCTGAACGGCTGAGACCACCCGGCGTCCATATGTGCGGGGTATCACACTCCGCTTCGGGCTGGGAGGATGGCCCGCTGTGAGTACCGCCTACGCCCCGAGCGTGTCCGCCGTCCCCCACAGCCGGGCCCGCCTGTCCCGTGAACTCGCCGCGCTCGGCGTCGAGCGGGGCGGCGTACTGATGGTGCACGCGTCGCTGAGCGCGGTGGGGGCGGTCGACGGTGGTGCGGACGCGGTCGGCGCCGCGCTGCGGCAGGCGCTGGGCCCGGAGGGCACGCTGGTGGTCCCTTCCTTCACCCCGGAGAACTCCGACACCTCCCCGCAGTACCGCGCCCGGGTCCACGGCCTCGGAGAGCGGGAGCGGGAGGCCGTGCGGGCGGCGATGCCCGCGTTCGACCCGGCGATCACAGCGGCCCCGTCGATGGGCCGGCTCTCCGAAGCGGTGCGCCGCTCCCCCGGCTCGGTCCGCAGCGCCCATCCGCAGACCTCCTTCGCCGCCCTGGGCCCGCTGGCCGGCCACGTGGTGGGGGACCACCGCCCGGACTGCCACCTCGGCGAGGACTCCCCGCTGGCCCGCCTTCACGAACTGCGGGCGCAGGTCCTGCTGCTCGGCACCGGATTCGGCTCCTGCACCGCGTTCCACCTCGCGGAGTACCGCGTGCCGTCGCCGCCCCGTCGCACGTATCGCTGTGTGGTGCGGGACGGCGACGGGCGACGGTGGTGGGAGTACGAGGACGTGGCCCTGGAGGACGGCGACTTCGCGCGACTGGGTGCGGACTTCGTACGGTCGGACCGGGGCGCTGCCGTCCGCACCGCCGCGGTGGGCTCCACCACGGGCCGGCTGTTCCGCTTTCCGGCAGCGGTCGCCTTCGCCCTGGGGTGGTTGCCGGCGCATCGCTGCCGCGTCCTCGCGCCGACGTCGAACGCCCTGCGGTAGGAACTCCGTTACGCACGGGCGGGAGCCCCCATCGAGGTCGAGGGCGGGCCGGCCGCGGAGTTCAGCCGCCGATACCAAGACCCGCCACGACGACAGCCCCCGGCAGCGCCGCCAGCGCCTTGCCCGGCATGATCAGCTTGCCCCGCCGGCTGCCACTGCCGATCAGGACCCATTCCTGGTCAACGACGGCGGGATCGATCAACAGGGGCCAGCCTGCCGGGAGTCCGACGGGCGTGATGCCGCCGTACTCCATTCCCGTGTCGCCGACCGCCGTGTCCATCGAGGCGAACCGCACCTTGCGGGCGTCGAGGTGCCGGCGGACGACTCCGTTCACATCGACGCGGGAGTGGGACAGCACCAGACAGGCAGCCAGGGTGACCTCTCCCCCGCGCTTTCCGGCCACGACGACACAGTTGGCCGAGCAGTTCAGCAGATCGGCCCCGTGGTGCTCGACGAACGCCGCCGTGTCAGCGATCTCGGGGTCGGTGTCGACGTGGATGATCTGCTCGGCGGGGAAGCCTCCCCAGCCCTCCCGGACCGCTGCGGCCACCGGGGCGGTGAGCAGTTCGAGGCGTTCGGCCGCGGGACAGGCATCCTCGAAGGAGCCGATGGGTGCGCGCATGCGTATCACGCTAACAGCCCCGCGCACCGGCCCGGTTGGACGTCTCATCTGACGGGCGGGACGGACACGGCCATGGTGACTTCGACGGGCTCGGAGCCCTCGTTGCGGTAGGCGTGGCGGTGGTGCGCCTCGAACGTCGCGGAGGTTCCGGCGGGGACGGTGTACGAGGCGCCGTCGACGACCAGGGTGAGTTCGCCCGTCGTGACGTGGAGCAGTTCGACGGTGCCCTCGGGGTGCGGGTCCGATGTGCTGCCGTCACCGGGCGCCAGCCGCCAGTGCCAGAGTTCCAGCGGGCCCCGGGCCTCGGTGCCCACCAGCAGGGTGGTGGCGCTCCCGGCCTCCGTGGACCACATGCGTACGGCCTGGTCCGCGGGGACCAGCCGGACCGGGGAGCCCTGTTCGTGGTCGAGCAGCGTGGTGATGGCGACGCCGAGCGCGTCGGCGAGCTTGACCGTCGTACCGACGCTCGGGTTGGTGCGGGCCTGCTCGATCTGGATGATCATGCCGCGACTGACCCCGGCGCGGGTGGCGAGGGCGTCCAGAGTGAAGCCCCGCTCCCCGCGCCAGCGCTTGAGGTTGCGCGCGAGCGACTGGGTCAGCTGGTCGAGATCAGTCACATTCCGTCCAATATTTTGGATGCCATAGTCAAAAATACTGCACTACGGTGTGCTGTACCCACCGTTCACCGCACTGTACTGCGAGGCCTCCGCGCGCCCGCGCCGTCCACCGTGGGCGCGGTCGCTCCTCACGGCCGGGCCCTCAGCTCTCGTCGAGCTCCGCCACGGCCAGCAGCTGTTCGGGCGTCACGCCCTCCGGGATCGGCACCGGGGCCGGCGTGCGCAGGGGCGGCTGCCAGCCCTTGTCCGGGTCCCAGCTGCGTACGACGCGGGCGGGGGCGCCGGCCACCACCGCGTGGTCGGGCACCTCGCCGCGGACCACCGCGCCGGCGGCCACGACCACGTTGCGGCCGAGCCGGGCGCCCGGGAGGATCACCGCTCCGGTGCCGATCCAGCAGCCGGGGCCGATGGCGACCGGTTCCATCCGCGGCCACTGCCGGCCGACCGGCTGCTGCGGATCGTCGTAGCTGTGGTTGGTCGAGGTGATGTAGACGTACGGCCCGCAGTAGGTGTCGGAGCCGATCGTCACCGTGGTGTCCGCGACGACATGGCTGCCCCGGCCGAGCACCACTCCGTTGCCCAGGGTCAGGATCGGATCGGCGCCGAGGTCCAGATCGGGCATGAGACCCGCCGTGAGGGTGACCTGTTCGCCGATGACGCAGTGGTTGCCGAGCTCGATCCACCGTTCCCCGAAGACCGTGCCCTGCGGGAAGGCGAGCCGGGTGCCCTCGCCGATCCGGCCGAACCGCAGCCCGCCGGGATGCGCTGCCGTCACCGCGCCCGCCTCCCGGACCCAGCGCCAGCAGCGGTGGACGGCCCCCGACAGGGCGCGCCGCCGCCAGGCGGTCAGGGAGGAGACCGTGTCTCTGTTCTTCGGCACCCGCACACGGTAGTCGGGGCGCTCGGGGCCGGTATCCGCAGCGGCCTGTGATCTTCACCCCACCCGGCCGCCGGCCCGCGGGCCCGTCGCATACCGTTTCCCCGTTGGAACCGGACGGCTCCCGGCCGGACGACCGCGACCCATGACACCGGAGCACGGAGGAACGCGCGATGGCAGAACAGGCGTTGATCACCGCAATGGGAGGTCAGGAGCCGGACATCGACCCGTCCGCCTTCACCGCACCGACGTCGGTCGTGATCGGTGAGGTCACCATGGCGGCCGGTTCCAGCGTCTGGTACCACGCGGTGCTGCGGGCGGACTGCGGCCCCATCGTCATCGGCGCCGGTTCCAACATCCAGGACAACTGCAGCGTCCACGTCGATCCCGGCTTCCCGGTCACGGTCGGCGAGCGCGTCTCCGTCGGGCACAACGCGGTGCTCCACGGCTGCACCGTCGAGGACGACGTGCTGATCGGCATGGGGGCCACCGTCCTGAACGGCGCGCACATCGGCACCGGCTCGCTGGTCGCCGCCCAGGCGCTGGTCCCGCAGGGGATGCGGGTGCCGCCGGGCTCGCTGGTCGCGGGCGTGCCCGCCAAGGTCAAGCGGCCGCTGACCCAGGAGGAGCTCGACGGCGTGAAGTTCAACGCGGTCGGCTACGTGGAGCTGGCGAAGGCACACCGCGCGGCGTTCGAGGACTGAGCGCGGCGATACCGGCCTGACGCCGCGCGGACAGCCCTGCGAGGAGCCACCCGGACCGGCCGGGTTCCGCACGGGACGGGCGCCCTATGACGCGCGCGGCCCGGCCGGCCGGATCCAGCCGGGTCAGTCGGCCGCCGGTACGGTTCCCGGTTCGGCCGCGGGCTGCGCGGCGGACCGTGCGGCCGCCTTCTTGGCCCGGTTCCTGACGACCAGCATCGAGCCGAGTCCGATCAGGACCGCGATCGCCAGTCCCAGGTACGAGAACCGCTTGAGCCAGTCCTCCGCGACGACACCCACCGAGTAGATGACGGCCGTGGTGCCGCCCGCCCAGATGATCCCGCCGAGCACGTTGGCGGTCAGGAACTTCCAGTACGGCATGTGCAGGACACCGGCGAGCGGTCCCGCGAAGATGCGCAGCAGTGCGACGAAACGGCCGAAGAAGACCGCCCACATGCCCCACTTCTGGAACGAGCGTTCCGCCGTGGCGATCTGGCTCTCGCCGAAGTGGCGGGGGAACTTCCCGCCGAGCCAGGCCAGCATCGGACGTCCGCCCTTGCGGCCGATGGCATAGCCGATCGAGTCACCGATCACCGCCCCGGCCGTCGCGCAGCCACCCAGGATCCACGGGTTGATGCCGTCGTGCCCCGCGGCCAGCAGAGCCGCGCTGATCAGGACGACCTCGCCCGGCAGCGGGATGCCGAGGCTCTCCACGCCGATGACGATGCCCACCAGGAGGTAGACGCTGATCGCGGGGACGGTCTCCAGCCACTCCTGGATGTGCAACGCCGGTTCCTCCGTAGTGATGTCCTGTCGGCCGCCGGACAGCTCCCTCGGCGCACGGAGGTAACCCTACCGGCCGCGTCGGCGGCACCGACAGCGCGAAGGGCCGCCCCCGCAACCCTTACGGGCGGGAGGCGGCCCCTGCCGGGCCGGCCGGAATCAGGCGTTCGGGCGCAGCGTCCAGACCACCGTCATCTCGCCGGTCACCGCGCCGTCCGCGCGCTGGATCCGGATGGCCACGGGGAACTCGGGCCGCTTGCCCTCGTCCAGTTCTGCGACGACTTCGGCCGCCGGCCTGCCGAGGGTGGCGGTCGCGGTGACATCCCCCATGGCCAGCTTCTGGTAGCCGATCTCCGCCTTCACCGCGAGCGGGACGGCGCGCGTCAGCTGGTCCCCGAACGCGGCGATGACTATCGCGCCGCTCGCCGATTCCGCCAGCGTGAACATCGCCCCGGCGTGCGGTCCACCGAGATGGTTGTGGAAGTCCGCCTGGTCCGGCAGACGGACCACCGCGCGTTCGGCGGTGGACTCCAGGAATTCGAGGTTGAGGGTCCGGACCATCGGAACCGTCGCGGCGACCATCTCGCCCGCGGTCATCTGTTCAGCGCTCATGGGCCAGATGTTACCGGCCGGTAGGCATGTTTGGCCATGCCCCGGGGATCACCGGGTCCGCAGCCGGTCACGTCCTTCACCGTCCGCTCACGGGGGCGGCCGTAGCCGCCCGGGCGGCGCACCTCTATCGTTACTCGCCATGTGGCCAGGACAGCAGCCGCCCGGGGGCGAGCAAAACCCGCAGGACCAGAACCAGAACCCGTATCAGCAGCCGGGTTACCAGCAGCCGAATCCCTATCAGCAGCCGGGGTACCAGCAGCCCGGCGCGTCCGGGCAGCAGCCCGGATACGGTTACCCGCAGCAGGGTCAGCCGGGGCAGCAGCAGGGACAGCCGGGCTACCCGCAGGGCAACCCGTACCAGCAGCCGACCGTTCCGCAGCAGCCGGTTCCCGGCCCGCCCGGTCCGCCTCGGCCCGGCAACGACAAGAAGAAGACGACCGTCATCGCCATAGTCGCGGCGGTCGCGGTCGTCGCGGCCGCGGTGGTCACCGGTGTCGTCGTGATGAACAAGGACGACGACAAGGACGGCAAGAACGTCGCCGACGACAAGAAGTCGTCCGCGCCCGCCAAGCCCTCCGGGTCCGCGTCGTCGCCGGCGGAGAACCCGCGCGGTGCCGACGAGGACGCCAAGCCGCTCATCGCCGGCTGGAAGGTGGTGACCAACCCGAAGTGGGGCACGCAGTTCGACGTGCCCGGCGACTGGGAGGTCTCGTCCCCCACCACGTCCTCGTTCTTCGAGGACGAGAAGAAGAAGGACGGCTTGCCGCTCATCGGCTTCAGCGCACCCGCCGACTACAAGAGCAAGTGGTGCGTCGACGACTCCGACCACGACGGCGTCAAGGAGAACAGCAGCCTGGCAGGCACCGGCACCCGAGGCGCCGAAGGTGCCACCGACGCCGATGTGAACGCCAGGAACGAGGCGGGCACGTGGGCATGGGCCGCCTACGCGCAGCACATGCCGAAGAGCACCATCAAGATCAGCAAGCCGAAGCAGTACACCACCAAGTCGGGTCTGACCGGCAGCCTGGTGACCGCCAAGGCGCCCAACGTCACCAAGAAGAAGAAGTGCGACACGGACGGCAAGTCCATCGCCTTCACCTTCAAGAACAGCAACGGAGCGTTCTCCTCCTGGGTTCTGTACGGTGCCGACTCCGTCCCGGACGAGCTGCCGGACGCGACGATCATGAAGATCCTTAGCACCGTGCGCCTGGTGAAGATCACCGAGTCCTGACGCTCCGCGGCAATCCATTTGGCACCACGGGGTCAAGCCAGCGATAGTCCCCTGGTGACAGCCGCCGACCTCGCACCCCCATCGGCCCGCCCCTCCCGGGCGGGCCGCAATTACCGGCTGCTGACCGCCGCCGCGATCATCACGGGCCTGGGCACCAACGGCGCGCTGATCGCGGCGGCGTTCGCGGTTCTGGAGTCGGGCGGCGACGCCGGTGACGTCGGGCTGGTGGCCGCCGCCAGGACCGCGCCGCTGGTCCTCTTCCTGCTGATCGGCGGGGCGGTCGCGGACCGGCTGCCGCGCCACCGCGTGATGGTGGCGGCCAACACCCTCAACTGTGTCTCGCAGGCCGTCTTCGCCTGGCTGGTGCTGGCCGGTGACGCCCGGCTGTGGCAGATGATGGTGCTCACCGCGCTCTGCGGCACCGGGCAGGCCTTCTTCAACCCGGCCGCGGAGGGCATGCTGATGTCCACGGTCAGCGGCGAACAGGCGAGCCGCGCGTTCGCCCTCTTCCGGATGTCCATGCAGGGCGCCGCCATCGGCGGTGCGGCGCTCGGCGGCGCCATGATCGCCGCGATGGACCCTGGCTGGGTACTGGCCATCGACGCGGCCGCCTTCGCGGTGGCCGGAGCCCTGCGCTCGTTCCTCGACGTGAGCCACATCCCCGCGCGCGCACCCGGTGGCGGGCTGCTCGCCGATCTCCGGGACGGCTGGCAGGAGTTCGTCGGCCGCACCTGGCTCTGGGCCGTGGTGGCGCAGTTCTCCGTGGTCGTCGCCGCGGTCGGGGCCGCGGAGGCGGTGTACGGGCCGCTGGTCGCCAGGGACGAACTCGGCGGCGCCCGCCCCTGGGGCCTCGCGCTCGCCGCGTTCGGCGTCGGCACCCTGGGCGGCGCGGTGCTGATGATGCGGTGGAAGCCGCGGCGGCTGCTGCTGGCCGGGACGCTCTGCGTCTTCCCGCTGGCCCTGCCCTCCGCAGGGCTCGCCGTGCCCCTCCCGGTGGCCGGGCTCTGCGCGGTGATGTTCGTCAGCGGCGCCGCCATCGAGGTGTTCGGCGTGTCCTGGATGACGGCCCTGCATCAGGAGATTCCGGAGGAGAAGCTGTCGCGGGTCTCGGCGTACGACTGGTTCGGCTCCGTGGCCATGGTGCCGCTCGCCACCGCGCTCGCCGGTCCGGTGGAGTCGCTGGTCGGGCGCAGCCAGGCGCTGTGGGGCTGCGCCGCGCTGGTCGTCCTGGTCACCGGCGCGGTGCTGTTCGTGCCGGACGTGCGCAACCTGACGCGCAGAACCGCCCCCACCGAGGTGGTGGCGAAGGGCGCCCCGGCGTCAGCCGATGCCGAAGGAGCCGTCGGGCGGCTCGGGTGAGTCGACCGCCTCGTCGTCACCGACCGGCCCGGCGCCCCTGACGAGCCCGGCCACGGCGACGCCGTACTCGACGCGGGCGGGGAACGCGTCGGCGGCGCAACGGCGGATCAGCGCGGCCGTGTCGAGCGGGGTGCGGGAGGCGACCAGGACGACGTTGCCGAAGCGCCGGCCGCGCAGTACGGCGGGCTCCGCGATCACCGCGAGCTCCTCGAAGACGGCCGCGAAGGTGGCCAGCTGCGGGCGCAGGAAGTCGAAGGGCGCCCCGTCGGCGAGGTTGGCGGCGTAGATCCCGTCGGCACGCAGCGCCCGCGCCGCGGCCCGCGCGTAGGGCAGGGTGGTCAGGTGGGCGGGCACCCGCGAGCCGCCGAAGACATCCGCGACCAGGACGTCCACGGAGCCGGGTGCGGTCGCCTCCAGGTGTTCGCGGGCGTCCGCACCGTGCACGGCGATCCGGCTGCCGTCCGGAAGCGGAAGGTGCTCGGCCACGAGGGCGAGCAGGCCCCGGTCGGCCTCCGCGACGTCCTGCCGGGATCCGGGGCGGGTCGCCGCGACGTAGCGGGGCAGGGTGAGGGCGCCGCCGCCGAGGTGCAGCACGTCGAGCGGTGCGCCCGGTTCCGCGGCGCAGTCCACGACATGGCCGAGCCGTCTCGTGTACTCGAACTCAAGGTGTTCCGGAGCGTCCAGGTCGACGTACGACTGGGGCGCCCCGTCAACAGTCAGCAGCCAGGCCCGCTCCCGGTCCACGTCGGGGAGCAGTCTGGCGGTACCCAGGTCCACGTCGCGGATGACCGGTATCGACTCGTTCACTCCCCCATTGTGCGGTGCCCGGACGGCTGTTCATGACCGCTGCGCCCGGTGCCCGGTCCGTCTCCCGCGGGTTCGGGAGACGGACCGGGCCGTGCGGCGTTACGGCTCCGGGCTCAGAGCAGCCCGGTGACCGTACCGGCCCCGATCGTGCGGCCGCCCTCGCGGATGGCGAAGCCGAGGCCGGTCTCCAGCGGTACGTCCCGGCCCAGCTCGACGGTCATGGTGACCGTCTCACCGGGGCGCGCCACCGCCGCCGCGCCGAGGTCGACGTCACCGACGACGTCCGCGGTGCGGATGTAGAACTGCGGCCGGTAGCCGGTGGCGACCGGGGTGGTCCGGCCGCCCTCCCGCCCCGACAGGACGTACACCTGCGCGGTGAAGCGCCGGCTCGGGGTGACGCTGCCCGGCGCGGCCACGACGTGACCGCGGCGGACCCGGTCGCGCTCGACCCCGCGCAGGAGCAGCGCGACGTTGTCGCCGGCCTCCGCGGACTCCATCGGCTTGCCGAAGGTCTCCAGACCGGTGACGACGGTCTCGATGTCCGCGCCGAGCACCGACACCCGGTCGCCGACGCGGACGGTGCCGCGCTCCACCGCGCCGGTGACGACCGTGCCCCGGCCGGTGATGGTCAGGACGTTCTCCACCGGCAGCAGGAACGGCGCGTCGATGTAGCGCACCGGCATCGGTACATAGGTGTCGACGGCGTCGAGCAACGCCTCGACCGCCCCCGTCCAGCGCGGGTCGCCCTCCAGCGCCCGCAGGCCGGAGACCCGCACGACGGGCACGGTGTCGCCGCCGTAACCGTGCGCGGACAGCAGCTCGCGCACCTCCAGCTCGACCAGGTCGGTCAGCTCGGGGTCACCCGCGTCCGCCTTGTTCAGGGCGACGACGATGTGGTCGACGCCCACCTGGCGGGCGAGCAGCACGTGCTCGGCGGTCTGCGGCATGATCCCTTCGAGCGCCGACACGACGAGGATCGCCCCGTCGAGCTGGGCGGCACCGGTCACCATGTTCTTGATGTAGTCGGCGTGTCCTGGCATGTCGACGTGCGCGTAGTGCCGGGTGCCGGTCTCGTACTCGACGTGCGCGATGTTGATCGTGATGCCGCGCTGCGCCTCCTCCGGGGCCCGGTCGATGCGGTCGAACGGGACGAAGGTGCCGGTGCCCCGGTCGCTGAGGACCTTGGTGATGGCGGCGGTGAGGGTGGTCTTGCCGTGGTCGACGTGGCCCATGGTGCCGATGTTGAGGTGCGGCTTGGTGCGCACGTATGCCGTCTTGGACATGGCTCGTTCCTTGGTTCTCGAAGCTGAGAGAGAAGACCCCAGGGCCCCGCCGACCCTCCCCTCACGGGGTCCGCCGGACTGTCGGGGGAGGGTCAGCTTCGGGCGCCGCCGATGGGCGCTGCGGCAGCGGTGAAGGCTGCCGTGACTGCTGCGGTGGTAGGGCTCACGGCAGCCTTCGGCGCGTCCGCGACTGCGGACTGCGCTGCGAGGAAGGCGAACCGGAACATGCTCCGATCATGTCCGACCGCGGCGGGCCCGTCGAGCGATTTACGGGCGGCGGCAGGTGAGTTGACGGCGTCGGCGGAGGTGGTACGAGCCCGCCGGTGACGGGCGGCGCTCCTGGGCCGGCGGAGGCGTGACACATGGCCCTGCCGTGCGGCGGACGGATTCGACTCCGTCCCCATAACGGTCACATTACGACGATCACACCTGGTGTCGGATACTCTCCCCGAATGCTCGACCCCGCCCCGGCCACCCGGCCCGCCCTCGGTCTCTCCGCGCGCTGCACACGGGCGCTGTTCTCGCCCTGGTCCAGGTTCTCGCTGCTCGTGGCCGTGCTGCTGGCCGCCGCGACGACGATGCTGCTTCTCAAGCCCCAGCGGCTGCTCTCCTCGGGCTGGCCGGCCCAGCTGAGCGGCGGCGCCGCCGCGGTCGTGCTCTTCGGCCTCGCGTACGGCGTGTGCACGGTGGCGTTCGTACCGCGCCCGCTGCTCAATCTCGCCGCCGGGGCGCTGTTCGGTACTCAGGCCGGTCTCGCGGCGGCGCTGGCGGGCACGGTGCTCGGCGCGGGCGTCTCGTTCGGGCTGGGCAGGGTGCTGGGGCAGGACGCGCTCCGTACGCTGCTGCGCGGACGCTGGATGCGGGCGGCGGACGGACAGCTGAGCAGGCACGGATTCCGCTCGATGCTGGCGCTGCGGCTCTTCCCCGGAGTGCCCTTCGCCGCCGCCAACTACTGCGCCGCCGTGTCGCGCATGGGGTATCCCCCGTTCCTGGTGGCGACCGGTCTCGGCTCGATCCCGAACACGGCCGCGTACGTCGTGGCGGGGAGCGAGGCCTCCTCACCGACCTCACCCGCGTTCCTCGCGGCGATGGGGTTCATCGTGCTGACGGGGCTCGGCGCGGCGGTCGTCGCCTGGCGCAGGCGTCACCGGCTGGGCGCCGAGTGACGCGGCGGTACGGCCGGGGGTTGTCGTAATCCTGTTCACCCGGGGGCGATACGCTTCCCGCGACCGACAGACGATCTCCGGGCCCCAGGCGGCCCTGCCCCCATACGACCGCAATCCGCACGCTGCCGACCGGCTCCGATGCCCGGCGGACGATGCATGATCACTTCAGGATGGCCCAAGCCCCATGAGCTGGTTCGAATCCTTCGTCCTCGGCCTCGTTCAGGGACTGACCGAGTTCCTGCCGATCTCCTCCAGCGCGCATCTGCGACTCACCGCGGCGTTCGCCGGCTGGCACGATCCGGGAGCGGCGTTCACCGCCATCACCCAGATCGGCACGGAAGCCGCAGTCCTCATCTACTTCCGCAAGGACATCGTCCGGATCGTCGGCGCCTGGTTCAGGTCACTGACGGACCGCTCGATGCGGAGCGACCACGACGCGCAGATGGGCTGGCTGGTCATCGTCGGCTCCATTCCGATCGGTGTGCTGGGCGTGACGTTCAAGGACCAGATCGAGGGCCCCTTCCGCGACCTGCGGCTGATCGCCACCACGCTCATCGTGATGGGCATCGTCCTCGGCGTCGCCGACCGCCTGGCCGCCCGTGACGAGACCGGCGGCAAGCACCGGGCGGTCAAGGAGCGCAAGTCTCTCAAGGAACTGGGCATCAAGGACGGCCTGATCTTCGGCTTCTGCCAGGCGATGGCCCTGATCCCGGGCGTCTCCCGGTCCGGCGCCACGATCAGCGGCGGTCTGCTGATGGGCTACACCCGTGAGGCCGCGGCACGCTACTCGTTCCTGCTCGCGGTCCCGGCGGTCCTCGCCTCCGGCGTCTTCGAGCTGAAGGACGCGGGCGAGGGGCATGTGGCCTGGGGGCCGACGATCTTCGCCACGTTCATCGCGTTCGGTGTGGGTTACGTCGTCATCGCCTGGTTCATGAAGTTCATCACGACGAAGAGCTTCATGCCGTTCGTGATCTACCGGATCGCTCTGGGGGTCGCGCTGTTCGTCCTGGTCGGCGCGGGGTCCCTGAGCCCGCACGCGGGTGAGTCCGCGGGCTGATCGAGGCTCTCCGAGCGGCGGACACACCTCCGACCCGGACCACGCCGGACACGCGTCACCGCTCCACCGTCAACCTCACTCGCCTGCATCCACCGCACGCCCCGCCGGCGGGGCGTGCGGTCCGGGCAGCTGCTCGCCCCGGTCACAGGTATCCCCCAGTGGGCACGGTCCGGATGCGGCGCCGACGCCGTCGACGGTGGATGTCGAGGGGCCGTGCTGCGCGAGTGGCTGGTCGGCCGTAGTCGGCGGGGATGCGTCGCATGCGTCGCATGCGGGACGACTCGGGGCCGGCTTCGGGCACTTTCGGCGCTTCCCTACATAGTCGTCATCTTCACCACGATGTGCTCAGCCCAGGTCAGTTCCCGGTCGGCGCCGGCCACGGAGTCCATGAACCGGCGAGGGACCGCGGCGACGCCGTCCGGAAGGCATGAACCCCAGTGCCGGTGCCTGGCTCCGGGTCAGAAGTCGGGACAGAGGTGCTTGTGTACGGCGTCCTGGATCTTCTTGCCCGTCTCGGGGTTGCTGATCTCGGGGAAGCGGGACGTGATGGTGAAGCGTTCGAGGGCCAGCGCGCTCAGCTCGGCCTCGTCCTTGGCCGTTCTGATCGAGCCGCACTGGTTGAGCCCTCGGCTCACGTACTGTTCGTCGGTGCCGGGCTTCGAGATGCGCGGGTCAATCGCGTCCAGGGCTTCGAGGAACGCGTATCGAGCTGTGGGGATGGGCTCTGCCGGCAGGCCGGCCGCCTTGCGTGCTGCGTCACGGTCTGCCCGGCTGACGGTCTTGCTGGGCGCCGCGGCCGGCTTGTCGTCGTTGCCGCTGCCGCATGCGGTGAGCGTGAGGAGCAAGCCGGCAGCGACGGCTGCCGCAGTGGTGCGGATGCGCATGAGTTCCCCTGGTGTCGATGTGGGGACATTGTGGCGGATGCGGGGGAACCATTCCTACGCACGGGCTCGCCCCGCCTTCATCCCCAACGCGCCTGCCCCGCCCTGTGGGGCCCCGTCGTCGACGTACCGGACAGCGCACCGCTCCTGGGCCGACGGCCGCCCGCCGAACGAAGCGACGTCCTAATCCCTGACCTTGAGGAAGCGCATCCGGGTTGCGCCATTGCTGTCGGTGCCGCCGGCCTCTGCGTTGGAGATCTTGCCGCCGGTGAGGACGAACATCAGGTGCAGGCGGACTGTCCGGGGGCCGGAGGCGGCCGTGTACTCGGTCATGATGTGGGTGGTTCCGCCTTGCTGCTCCTGCCTCTCCGCGTTGATCGCCGCGATCTGGGTGAAGCTCGTCAGGAGGGTGTCCGTGGTCTCGTCCCTGAGCCAGCCGATGATGTAGCCGCTGCCGCCGGTGGCGGAACCGAGCGCGTACCGCACATCGCAGTCGATGTGGTATACCCCGGCTTCCCGGAGCACGATGTCCGACTCGGGGATCGGGACGTCGCTACCGGTCCGGGCCAGGAGGTTCGCGTTCTGCCGCTCGGCGTTGAGGAACGCGCTGACCGGCGTGAGGCGGGCGCCGATCTCCCACGTTTCGGGGCAGCCGGGCGTGCCGGTGACGTCGATGTCCACCGAACGTTCGATGCCGCTGTTGCCGCCGGGAGCGATACCCGTCAGGTCGATCCCCGGCACGAGCAGCCCACCGGTCGTGTTCCGTGCGGCATTGCACGGGGACGGGTCCAGAGCAGGCGTGTCGGGCGCGTACAGACACCCGTCGCTGCCCCGAGTGATGGCGTTGCCCCGGTCGGTGGAGATGCACGGGGGCCGGGCGGTGTCGCATCCGTCCTGGCAGGAGGCGACCGGGATGACCGGCGGGACCGCGGCATAGGGAGTATCCGAGCCGTCGAGGGTGTCGGTCGTGCAGGTGACCGTGCCGTCGCAGTCGCGGCAGGTCGTACGGAGGAACGGCCTGCCGCAGCCCGGGGCGGACGCCTGGACGGTGAGGACGAAGCTGTCGACGGTCCACCGCTTGGGGCCGACTCCGCAGGTGTCGTCGTTGCCTGTTTCCAGGTTGAGCTCGACGACGATCTTTCCCGCGAGGACGTCAGCGAGGGGCACGGTGGTCGGGGGGATGACGCCGTTGTCGTCACCGCCCGCCGGCAGATCGGGTGGGCCGAGGAGATCGGTGCAGATCGGAGTCGTGCCGTTCCACAGGGCGAAGCGGCCGTAAAGCTGGCAGGCCGTGTTCCTGCCGTCGTTGCGGACATGGACTGAGGCGCTGATCGTGACGCTGGTGGGGTTGCCGCGCAGCGCCGTGGGATCGATGTGCACGACGCCCGCGAGCCAGGTGTGCTGGCCGTTGTGTGTCCCGTCGTCGGCTGGGAACATGCCCGTGCCACTGTTCAGGATGGTCTGGGCGACGACAGGGTCCAGCGCCGCATGGGTGTTGGCGATGGTGTAGTACGGCGTCGGGTCGGTGCTGCTCGCGGTCGCTGCGACCCGGTAGGGCGCGGAGTCGCGCAGTGGGGTCGTCTCGCAGCGCTCGCACGGCTTGGAGCCGGGACAAGCAGCGGGGGGACAGGCCGGCTTGGAGGGCTGACAGCCGCCGATGGCGATGGGGGGCTGCCCGCAGCCGCATCCACTCATGGGTCAACTCCTTTTGTGGGGTGGAGTGGTGGCAGTGGCGGTGTGCGCCCTGCCTGCTTTGAAGCGGTTGGGACATGAGGGAGTGGTGCGCTCGCCGGCTCGTCGGCCGAAATGGATGAAAGCCGTTCTGGAGCAAGCGCATTGAGAGGTACAGCGGACCTGAAGTCGGTGGCCGCGCCACCGGGGAGCGGAAGGAGGCCGTCCGGCGGACCGCCGGCCGGGCGGTGGCTGGCATGACGTCGATCGTCATCCAGCTACGGGGGCCCGCAGCCGGACATGTCCTTGGGGGGAGACAGAAGCGGCCGTGTCGGCCCCTCTTCGCGATTCCGCTACTGGTACTGAGCGAACCGCGTCGGGCGCTCGGACCTGGGACGTGAAGCCCAGTCACTTGTCTTCTTCGTTGCCATCCCTAATGTACTATCCCGTGATCTGTCGGGCATTAACCCGTTAGGGTGGCCGATTTCACCGCCGAGGTGGCCGAAGGGGCGACCGGAGGGTTCCAGGTCCAGCAGGTCCCCGTGGCGCTCGGAGTGCGGGGCGGTCAGGAGCGGGGAGCGTCGCCGGCCGGCGTTGCGGGGCGGTACAGCCGCCAGATCACTCCGACCCCGGTCCCCGAGGGGGCCGTGGGCGGTGCGGCGAGCTCACGCCGGACCTCGGTGAAGCCCAGCCGGCGCGGTATGGCCGCGCTCGCGGTGTTGGCCGAGTCGTGCGCGATCTCCAGATACCGCACAGCGGGCAGCGTGAACATCTCGCTGATCAGTGCCGACGTCGCTCTCGTCGCGATGCCCCGGCCGGTGGCGGAGGGGTGGAGCCAGTACCCCAGGAACCAGCCCGCCGGTTCGGCCCCTCGGCAGGCCTGGCACATACCGACGAGCGTGCCGTGCTCGATGATGCCGTAGTTGTACACCCGGCAACCGGCCCAGCCGGAACCGGACTTCGCGAGGAAGCCCCGGGTGTTCGCCTCGCTGTGCAGGGCGACCCACGGTTCCCAGGGGCGAAGGTGGTCAACGGACTCCTCGATCAACCGGTACGCCGAGGAGAAGTCGCGCTGTCCCCGCCAGCCGCGCAGGGCGACATCTCCGCGCTCGATGACGGGCCTCGGTCGTTCCATGGCAGCCATGATTGTTCGTGAACAGGCCCGCCGCAGCTATTTGGGCGGGTCCGGCGGCTTCACCGGCTGGCTGCCGGTGGCGTACACCGTGGCGATGATGCCGTCGGGAAATCGCTCGTTGCGCAGCAGGACCCAGGTGTTCCCGTGACCGTCCTCGATGACCGCCTCCTCGGTGCGGGGCCAGTGCGGCAGGACGTTGTCGGCGAGGTGAGCGGCGAGCCGCCGCGCGATCTCGTCGATGGTGTCACGGGTGACCTTCAGGCCGAGGGTGTGCCTGGCGTACAGGTTGAGGGCCTTGCCGCCGATGGGCAGGGGGACGTGTCCGGACACGGCTTCCCGCTTCCAGGCCGCCAGGCCCCCGGATCCGCTGATGCGCGAGGTGACGCCCGTGCGGTACTGGGCCCAGGTGCGTTCCGCGTGACGGGTGCAGTAGCGCAGGACATGGCTGCGGTCCGCGCTGATGACCAGGCCGTATCCGTGTTTGCGGAAGTAGATCCGCCACGTGCCGGTACCGCTTCGTTCGGTGGTGGCCTGCTCGGAGATGAGGTCTTCGAGCAGGGAGCGGATCTGAGTCTCGGCGATCTGCGGCACGACGGAGTGCACTCTGGCGTACGTGGCTACGGCGCCGGGCGTGACGTCGACCTCGTACGCCTCGTCGGAGTCCATGCCGAGGGTGCCGGGTGTCCAGGCGCCGGGTCCCCATCGCCACTCGGAGCGGCGCGGCCCGGCGGCAGCACGGGTCACGGCGGGCGTCACGGTCGTGTAGCCGTCGCACCGGCCGCACCATCCGTCGGCGCGGTTGGTGGTGTTGGAGCACGCGGTGCCGTCGGCGCCGTAACGGCGGCACGGGCGCCGGGGCGGTGCTGGGGTGATCAATCACCTCTCCTGTCCGGTCGGTGTCGCCTGGTGGTGCGGGCCGCTCCCACCCCGTTGAGACTAGGCCTCGGACGCCCGTTCGGTGCCGGAATCGCGCGGCCTTCCCGTGCGGGCTTCACGCGCCGTCAGCGAAGTGCCCACTCGACGCGAAAGCCGCGCCTGCGCCAACCGTCACCACAACGGCAACGGCGACCGCGCGGGCCGATCCCCTGCCCGCCGTGACGGAGACCGTGACCGCCACCCCGAAGCCGGTTCCGGCCGTAACGAAGACGAAGACCGTCCGGGTCACCGTCGCGCCCGATTCCGGTACGTCGGGCGGCTCCGGCACCTCCGGCGGCTCCGAGTCCGGCGGTGGCTCCGAGTCGGCGTACGGCGCTGGGGGTGCGGCGGTTCGGCCGCGGCGTCATCGGCGGCGCGCGGGCACGAACTCCCGGATCGCCAGGGCCAGCCGCTCCGGCTGGTCCAGCGGTACGAGCGTGCGGCTGTCGGGGATCTCGGTCAGCCGCCCCTGGGGGAGGAGCTCCGCGAGGCGCCGGCCGTGTGCGGGCGGCATCACCCGGTCCCCGGCAGCCCAGACGACGAGTGCGGGGCGGTCGAAGGACCCCAGGGCGCCGACGGCCCCGGCCAGCCCTCTGGCGTCCTCGGTCGCCGCCCGCAGCGTCCGGACCGCGTCGCGGCGGATGCCCTGCCGGGTCATGACGGGTCGCGTCCACCGCCGGGTGGCCGCGTCGCCCCGCCGGGTCAGCCGTCCGAAGGCGACCGGGAGGCGGCGGACCGGGCGCAGCCGCATCTGCTGCATGAACAGGCCGAAGAGACGGGGCGACAGCCGGCCGGCGAGCGCGAGAGTCCTGCCCGTCACCCGGGCCGGGTAGTTGTCGAACGCCTCGCAGGAGACGAGCACGATCCGCCCCACCCGTACGGCGCGGCCGCCGTCCCCCTCAGCGATGAGCAGTTGGACCAGGGCCCCGCCGGTGTCGCTGCCCACGAGCGTGACGTCGTGCAGGTCCAGCCGGTCGAGGAACTCCGCGACCAGCCGGGCCGTCCCGCGGAGCGACAGGTCGGCGTCCGCGCGCATCGGATGCGGATGCGCGCCGAGGGGCAGCGTCGGCGCCAGGCACCGGTATCCGGCGGACAGCCCGGCCACCGTCCCGCACCACAGGGACGCATCCATCATCAGTCCGTGCAACAGGACCACCGTCGGGCCGTCGCCGCCGGTGTCCTCGTAGGCGACCGTCCCGGCGGACAGTTCGATCTCCTTCGTGCCCGTCGTCCCGGTGGAGCCTCCCGGGGCGCTTCTGGCGGATGGGACCTTCTGGGATTCCGCGGACGTACTCATGACGACCTCCGGGTGGGCGGGATTGATCCCTCCCAAAAAGTGAACCACGTGGTTCACATCGTGTCCATCGCCCGGCTGCCCCCGCTCCGCCGCCCCGGGCGCGAACGCTCACTCCCCGGCCGCCTCCTCCCGCTCCAGCGCGCGCACCAGCGCCTCGAAACCGGCGGCGACCCCCGCGGTGTCGCCGCTGGTCCGGGCGTCCACCAGGAAGCCGCGGAGTGTCGCGAGGACCATTTCGGCGACCTCCAGCTTGCGGCGCCCCGACCAGTGCTCCGGGCAGACCGCGAGCAGCGTGGGCAGATACTGCTGGGACGCCTCGCGGCCGAGTGCGGCGTAGCGTCCGGAGTCGTACATCGCCAGGCCGATGGCCTGATCGAGTACCGCCGCCTCGTCGTCGCTCAGCAGAATGGGCCAGATCGCGCGCACCCAGTCCCCCAGCGACCGGCGGGCCCCTCCCTCGGTGGCGGCGGCCAGTGCCTTTCCGGTGCGGCGTCGGCGCAGCTGGACGGTGGCCTGCACGAGAAGGTCGTCGGCGCCGTCGAAGTGATAGAGGAGCACCTTGTGCGTGGTGCCGGCCGCGCGTGCGGCGCGCCGCAGCGAGAAGTCTACGATCCCGTTGGCCGCGAGGTCCTCCGTGACCCGGTCCAGCAGCTCCCGGCGCCGGGCCTCACCGCGCGGCGACCCCGCGGATCGCCGGTAGCCCGCTCGGTCCGGTGCACCTTCGTCGGCAGAGGGAGAGATGTTCATGCCGACAGCTTCCATGACGTGGTGCGCACGCACAGCCTCGGCCCGCGCCGGACCGCCAGGGCTGCGCGGCGGGGCAGGTACGGCACTGCCCCTGTGCCCGCCGGAACGGGAACAGGGGCAGTGCGGGCCTACGGGCCCCCGGTACGCGTCTCGTCACTCAGTCTCGACGAAAGGCGGAAGATCGGGTTCGACGAACAGCCCTTGGTAGCGCGGTGTCGGTAGGGCCTCGACACGGCCCGGGGCCTCGGCCGCCGAGCCTGCAGCGCTCTCGTCCGAGCGCCGCTGGGCCTGGCGGGGCGGGGTATCAGCCATCGGGTCTCCTGTACATCGCAGTTGCTGTGAGAGCCCCGTGGCCGGCCTGTCCATGGACAACGGCGACGACGGGGGTGTGGCATCGTCCCGGTCCCACACCCACCAGGGCACCGGTATATCCGACGAGGCTTGCAGAGACTATCCGTTGCCGCTGGTCCGGCCGTCGGCACCGTCGCCGGTGCGCCCCGTGTTCGCCTTCACGGCCGCATCAGTAAGCGACGACCGCCCACACCAGTGCTGCCGCGACAGCCGCCGCGTAGCAGCCGGCGGCGGCCCGCACGACGGACACGCGGGTGTGTGGGCTCCACGATGTCATGGCCAGGAGGCGTGCCAGTACCGGGAGCACCAGGACGGCGTGCAGGCTGACGCCGTGCAGGGGCTTGAGCGAGGCCGGGGAGGCGTATCCGGCCAACTGATGCCCGGTGCGGGTGAGATACACACCGCGCGCGATCATGGCCGCACCCGACAGCAGCCCGACGAGGAGGATCCCGCAGCCGGCCCGGAGCGCGAGCGCCATGCCGGGCGGTCCGCCGGGCCGCCGGAGGAAGGCGGCGGCCGAGAGCGTGGAGAGAATGGCGACCAGTCCTCCCCCGCCGACGGCCGGCGTCATGGAAACGCCGGTGTCGAAGGCGGTCTCCATGTTGAAGTGGGACGGCACATGGCGCCAGGCCTGCACGGTGATCCCGGCGACCTCCAGTACACAGTCCGCGGCGAACAGCCCCAGCAGCACGGTCCGGGCGCGGACACCGATCCGCAGGTACGAGGAGACCCAGGCGACCGCGATGAGTGTCAGGCCGAAGGAGAGCCCGAACGTGACGGGCTTGCGCCAGGACACCGGGCCGTCCCAGGAGCCGCCGTCGACGAGCAGGACGACGAGGTGGACCAGCCCCGAGGCGATCAGTACGGCCCCTGTCGCGTAGCAGAGCCCTTCGGCCGGTCGTACCTCGCGCCGCCTGCGGAAGGGCGCGGGCCGGCCGGGGACGTTGCCGTCCGCCCGTCCGGTCGGGGCTGTCGCTGTCGTCCGGTTCTCCATGTGCCGCAGGATCCCCCGGCGCGCGCCGGCACGTCGTCGTACGCCGGAAGGCGGTGGCCGTACGCCGGGTGGAGTAGCGGCGGGCGCCGGAGGCTCCCGGCGGCGGACCGGGAGCTCCCGGTCCGCGTGCCGCCTCCCTGGGTGGCGCGGCCCTCCCGCTGCTGGGCGTACGGGACGCTGGAGATCTCCCGTACGCCTGCGAAGGTGCCCCACTCGTCCCTGCCGAGCCGGGTCAGCGGGCGCAGCCTGGCGGCTTCCGGATGACCGTCCGTCATGACGTCCTCGTCGACCACGGCGTGCACCACCCGGCCGGAGGCGGCTGTGGAGTCGCCGAGCGGGACGGTACTGTGCAGCTCGCGTTCGAGGGCGACCGGCGATCCCGCCACCCGCGGCGGCCGCACCCTCTCGGGCCGGGTTCGGCTCGACACCCACGGCCGTGAACTCGCTGACGCCGCGGGGGAAGCCGGTCGGCGTCGCGTACGCGGGCGCCTCCAGGACCTGGTCGATGATGCGGCGCCGCGTCTCCGGCCAGGGCGGAACGGTCTTTCGGTCCGCAAAGGAGACCGGCACTCCGCCAAGCGCATGAAGATCCGTCCCTGTCGCGGGCCCGGTCCAGCAACAGCGCCTCCGATGTCGTGGCAGGCAATCTCCGCGACCGCTTCGGCGCGCAGTACGTGTCGTTCCTGTTCCTCGACCTTGTCGGCCAACGTCTTCTGCGGGTCAATGACACGGCGCCGCAGACGCGCCGGACCGGGCAGATACCCCTGCCCGGCAGCGGCTTGTACGACGAGGTCCTGCGCACCCAGAAGCCGGTGCGGGCATCCGAGAACGGGCACGGCCAGCGGGTACTCGCTCCGGTCACCAATCGCGGCGACACCATCGGCGTCGTGGAACTCTTCCTTCCCCAGATCACCCAGGATGTGCTGGAACAGGTCGAGGAGGCCGCGCACGCGCTGGCGTACATCATCGTCACCGACCGCCGCTTCACCGACCTCTACCACTGGGGCAACCGCACCACTCCGGTCAGCCTCGCCTCAGAGATCCAGCGCCAGCTCCTGCCCTCCGCCCCCTCCTGCGAGGCAGCCGAGTTCGCCCTGGCCGGCGCCCTGGTCCCGGCCTCCGACATCGCCGGGGACACCTACGACTACAGCCTGGACCGGGACACTCTGCACCTGTCCCTCACCGACGCCATGGGCCACGACGTCGAGGCATCCCTCATGGCCACCCTCCTGGTCAACGCATCCCGCGGCGCCCGCCGCGCCGGGACCGGTCTTGCCGAACAAGCCCGACAGACCCACCAGGCCCTCCTCGACCACGGCCGGCGCACCTACGCCACCGGCCAGCTCATCCGCATCAGCCTCGACGGAGCAGGCGCCCAGATCGTCAACGCAGGCCACCCCCGCCCCCTGCTGCTGCGCGACGGCAAGGTCGACGAGGTTCCCCTGACGGTGGACCTGCCTTTCGGCGTTGCCGGACAGGGCCCGTACCAGGTCCAGGACCTCGACCTACGGCTCGGCGACCGCCTGCTGCTGTATACCGACGGCATGCAGGAACGTGAAGCCAAAGCCGTTGACCTGCCCGGACTCATCCGCGACACCGCCGCCGAGCACCCTCGCGAGGTAGTGCGCGCTCTAGTTGCCGCGGTCACGGCTGCCTGCGCCGGAAACCACGCGGACGACGCCACCGTCCTGTGCCTGGACTGGCACGGCCCCACAAGCCGCGGCGCGAGCATCTCGACCGGCACCTGATCTCGCGGCGCCCCCGTCCCGCAGCGAATGCCCGCCGGGCGGTGACAGCCGCTCGCTCCCCCGGCGGACGTCGGGAGTGCGGGTGCCGCAGGGCAGCGACGGACCGGACTACCGGTCGGGGGGCGGACGGAAGCGGCCGGCCCGGTAGGAGTCCCAGTCGGCCCTCCCTCCGACGCCCAGGACCTCAACGGGGTGAGACAGCGTGCCGCTGGGCCCGCCCCGCAGTTCGCGCCGGGTGATCCGGGCGACGAGTGCCGGAAACACGGGGCGCAGAGGTTGGCACAGGCGAAGCCACGGTGGGGCATAGATGTGCGGGGCGCGGTGGGTGATGCCCTGGGTGAGCCACCGGGCTACCTGGTCGGGGGTGTGCACACGGCGGGCGATGCGGGGCTGGTTGCGTCGCAGGGCGGCGAGAACGGGATCGTCGTCGATGCCGGTGAGCATGTCGGTGCCGGTCCAGTGCAGGTAGGCGACGCCGACCTGGACACCGTCCGGCTGGACCTCACCGCGCAGTGCGAGGGCGAACGACTCCGCTCCCGCTTTGGAGGCGCAGTAGGCGCTCATCATGGGCGCGGCGCCGAACGCGGCCGTGGAGGCGATCTGGAGGAAGTATCCGCGGGTCGATGTGAGCTGGGGCAGGAACACGCGGGCGGTGTTCGCGGACCCCGTGAGGTTGACGTCGATGACCCGCTGCCAGAGGTCGGCGGCCGTACGGTCGAACGGCCCGCTCACGGCGATGCCGGCGTTGGCCACGACCACGCTGGCGGGACCGAGTTCGTTCTCTACCCGGCGTGCGGCGTCCGCGAGCGCCGCGCGGTCGGTGATGTCGGACTCCACACAGATGGTCGGGCCGGGCAGGGCATCAGCGGCTTCCCGCAGAGTCTCCTTCTCCCGTCCGAGCAGGACTACGCGCATACCGGCATCGGAGAGGCCGCGCGCGAGTGCCTCACCCACGCCGCGAGCGGCGCCGGTGACGACAGCCACGCGCCCGTGCAGCGGACGGGCAGGAGCGTGGCGGGTTCGGCGCCGCCCGTCGGGCGTGTCGTGCATCGTCTCTCCTCGCTCCCGTACCGAACGCCTTCGCGGCGACGTGCTCCCTGCACCACCGTCAGCCCACGAGCTGACTACCGCCACCCGGGCCCGGCCGATGTCGGGAGGCGAGCGGCACAGCGGCCACCGAACGGCTCGACCCGCTCGACCTCGCGGCCGGCGCCGGTGGCGCTTGCCAACTCGTCGACGGAGCCCCCGAAAGCCTGGTCGGCAAGGCTCCAGCAGGTTCGTCAGAGTCGCGAGGGACGGGAGCAACGTCCTGGGCCGGCAGACGTCGGCCCCCGCCCGCTCGCCGTGGGTCAGAGCCGGGCGGGCGTGGCGGCACTGCTCGGCAGCTGGAGCCCGAGGTTCTCGCGCAAGGTGGTGCCGGTGTAGTCGTCGGCGACGATCTTCCGCCGGCGCAGTTCGTGGAGGAGGCCGTTGACGGCGAAGTCGTGTTGCTTCGGGTCCGCGAGGCCGTTCAGCGAGATGACGTCGAGGACACCCGCCCGGAACCGTTCCTCGACGGCGTCGGCCAGTTGCTCGGGGGTTCCCGCGACGGCCCAGTGGCCGGTGTCCTGGGCCGCGACGACGAGTTCCCTCAGCGTGTAGCCCTGTCGCGCGTAGCGGGCGAAGATGTCGACCCGGCCGCGCCGGCGGTTCACCGAAGTGACGTCGGGCAGCAGGCTTTCCGGAAGCTTCGAGTCGAGCGGCACGTCCGACAGGTCGATCCCGCCGCCGAGCATGTCAGCCACCTGGGCCCGGCCGTGTTCGAAGTCGATCGCCTCGCGCCTCTCCCGTACGAGCCGCCGCGCCTCCTCCTCCGTGGCACCGTACGTGGCGTGGAACGAGCTGAAGATCAGAGGCAGTCCGCCGGCCCGCCCCAGCTGCGCGGCCCGGTCGCGGATCCTCCGGGTGAAGTCCACCGCGGCGTCGAACGTGGCGAGCGAGGTGAAGACGATCTCGGCGTATCGGGCGCCCAGTTCCCTCCCCGCCTCGGACTGTCCTGCCTGCATCTGCACCGGGCGCCGCTGCGGCAGCGGCGGGATGTTCAGCGGGCCGGCGACGGTGAAGTGGGGGCCCGAGTGATGGATGGGACGCACCCTCTCACGATGCAGTACCGCCCGGCCGTCCGGACCGACCCGTAGCGCGCCGGGTTCCCAGCTGTCCCACAGCGCATTGACCACATCCAGCGTCTCCGCGGCTCGCGCGTAGCGCTCCTGCGGGCTGGGCAGCTCTCCGGGCCCGAAGTTCTCCTCCCCGACGGAGGAGGTCACCAGGTTCCAGGCCGCCCGGCCGTTGCTGACGTGGTCGAGGGTGCCGAAGAGCCGGGCCAGGTTGAAAGGGTGGTGGTACGTCGTCGAGACCGTGGCGATCAGCCCGATCCGTGATGTCACCTGACTCAGCGCCGACACGAAGACCAGTGGCTCCTGCGATCCAATGGCGCCCTGGGCGTCGAAGCTGAGCAGATCGGCGGTGAACAGGGCGTCGATCCGGGCCTTCTCGGCGAGCTTCGCCACCCGCACCGCGGTGTCCAGCGTGGATCGGGTCGGGTCGACCGCGAGGTCGTACGTCTCGGATGTACCGCCGGCCGCGGTCACCGTCTTCAGCGTTCTGGGCCGTACCGCGCTCATGACTCTCTTCCCTTCTCGCCGGGCCGGGGTGGTAGTACGTGCGACCTCCAGTGCTCTGCCGGGCGCGTTACGGAACATGCCTGAGCGGCTTGTTCAGCGAGCCCGCACCTTGTGGCCGAGCGCCGAGCGCGCGGACACCCCGGTCCTGCTCGACGGAGGCGACCGCGGGGTCGGCAGCCGGGCCTCCTGCGCTCGGCTCCCTTCACGGTGCGTACTGCTGGCATCGGGAGGGCCCTCCTCGATCGGGCGTGCGCCATGAAGTCCGGACACGTGCTCGGCTCGGACGCGGCACAGGAGATCGATGCCGCAGGGCGACGATGCGCCGACGCCGGGCAGCGCGGCAAGGTTCTCGTTCCAGATGTCATGGGCTGGACATAGAGCGCCCGCGTGCTTAGCACCGCGGCAACATGGGCGACCGGGACCTCAACGCCCGAGACCGGCTCTGCACACCCCGCAGCACCCGGCCGCTCCGCCTTCACCGGGCGCCTTCCGCCTGGGGCCGGGGCCGGATCCGAACCCCGGACGGCCGCGATCTCCTGACAGCTCATCGCCCCGGCGCCGGTCAGCGGCACGCCGCGGTGCGTGCCCGCCGCCGCGGGGAGACGCGGACGGCCGGTACCTCGCCCCCGAGGTACCGGCCGCTCCCGTGCTGCTGACAGCTTTCAGGCCGCCTGCTTCTTCAGTGACGTCAGGTGGGCGAAGACGACCACGTTGGCCGAGTAGCCGCTCTTCTTGTTGAAGCGCCCGCCGCACGTCATGAGTCTGAGCTCCGGGCGGTTGGTGGTGCCGTACACCTTGTCGTCCGGGAAATCGTCCTTCGTATAGGTCTTGACCTCGTCGACGGCGAAGACCGCGGTACGCCGGTCGGCCCTGGAGACCCTCACCTTGTCGCCCCGGTGCAGGGCGTTGAGGTTGAGGAAGATCGCCGGCCCTGTTTCGGTGTCGCGGTGACCGACGATCAAGGAGGTCCCGGCGTCACCGGGTGACGGGCCGTTCCGATACCAGCCCACCACCCTCGGCGTGCTCAGCGGCGGGGCGCCGAGACGGCCCTTGGCGTCGAGCCCGAGACCGATGACCGGGGCCTCGATGAAGATGCCGGGAACCGCGATCTTCACCGGTCGCGAGGGTGACAGGGGCAGCTGCTTGGCTCGCTGCGCCGGCAGGTCTCCGCCGCCCGCGGCATCGCCGCCGCGGGTGGCGGAGACCGACGGGTCGTCGGACGAGTCCGAACTCGCCCAGACGATGCCGGCCATCAGTGAGGAGAACACGCACAGTGTCATCGTGAGACGGCATGCACGGGTCGGCCCCCGTCGTCGTCTGCGGGCCCTACGCCTCGTTGCGGGCACGACGGCGTGCGGATCGGCGGACCATGATCAGGCCTGCGGCTCCGACCGTCCCGGCGGCCAGGGCGGCGGTCGTGCCGACGCTCCAGTCGCTGTCGGAGCTGAGGTTGGTCATGTCCGGGACGCCGCCGCCACCGGCGGGCACGCCACCGGACGGCTTCTCGTAGTTCGACTCGGCACCGGAAGCCGACGAGTCGCGGTCGTCCCTGTCCGCACGACCGCCGTTGTTGGCGGGCTTGGAGCAGTCGACCCGGAAGCTCTTCTGCTTCGGGCCCGCCGGGACGATCCACACCAGCTGGTACGTGCCCTCCGGGAGCAGGTACTCCTGGCTGCGGGCCGAGCCGTTCACGAGGGGCAGTGTGCTCTGCAGGGTGTCGCCCGGGGGGACGGTCGGGGGCTGCGCGGTGATCGTCCAGGGAACCGCCGGGAACGACTCGAAGTTGCTCGCGTTGAGGACGAACTTGCAGACCTCCACCCCGTCGTGGCCGCGCGAGTTCCAGCCGACCGAGCGGACGTCGATGTTGCCGCTGTCGCCGGGGGCGGCGTAGGCGGCGGATGCTCCAGCCAGCGTCGCTCCGGCGATGGCGACCGCAGCAACCGCGGCACCCCCCGCACGGACACTGCGGGTACGGACGGAAGCGGAAATACGCATGCTGAACTCCTTCAAAGCAGGATGATTGTCGTACTGATCGGTTGATCGCCTAAGAGATCGCATGAATCAGTGCGAAAATATGACTTAACACTCTGAAAAAGTCGACTCATACCCTGAGTAGCCGATAGCGGCCGGATCGAGAGGGCCCCGTGCGGGCGATGCCGGGCCTCCTGTCGGCGGCCGCACCGTGCGTGAGGCCTGGACGGGCAGCCCGACGGCCCCGCTCGCGCACATCAGGCACCGGTGCCCGGTCGGGAGGACCCTCTGCCCGGGGTCACCCTTCGTAGCGGGCGGCCAGGGTCCGTACCGTCTCGGCGATGCGGTCGCGGAGTTCAGCCGGTGCCACGACCTCGACGTCGGCGCCCAGCCGCAGGAACTCCCCATGGGCGTGGTCGATCGACTCGATGGGCACCCGGGCCTCCGTCCATCCGTCACCGTCGGATGGGACGCCGAGGCGGCGGGCACCCTCCGGGGTGAGCCGCAGCACGGCCTCCCCGGTGTGCAGTCGCGCCCGGAAATCGGCCAGATAACTGTTCCAGTGCCTGGTCAGGTCGAACCCGTCCTGGATGACGAACTCTTCTTCCAGCGAACGGAGTTCGAGGATCTGATCGATCCGGTAGGAGCGGATCCCGGGTGGTCCGTCGGCGACCAGATACCAGCGGCCGGCCTTGAGGACGAGCCCGTACGGCTCCACCCGCCGTTCGATCTCCTCCGGCGCCCGCCAGCGCCGGTATCGCAGTACCACCGCCCGCCGCGCCCACACCGCGGCGGCGGCAGCGGTCAGGTGAGGCGTCCGGTCGGCGTCGCCGTACCAGCCGGGGGCGTCGAGCAGGAAGCGCTCCTGGATCCGCTCGGCGTGCTCGCGCAGCTCCGCCGGAAGGGCGGCCCGCAGCTTGAGCCGGGCGGTGGCGAGCGCCTCGCCGAGGCCGAGCTCGGCGGCGGGGCCGGGGAGTGCGGCGAGGAACGCGGCCTGCGACTCGTCCGCGGTCAGTCCGGTGAGCCGGGTCCGGTAGCCGTCGACCAGCCGGTAGCCGCCCGCATGTCCGGCGTCACCGTACAGCGGGATACCCGCGGCGCCGAGCGCCTCGACGTCGCGGTAGACGGTCCGTACGGAGACCTCCAGTTCCCCGGCCAGCTGCCGGGCCGTCATCCGGCCCCGGTCCTGGAGCAGCAGAAGGAGGGTGACCAGCCGGCTCGCACGCATGCCGCTCAGTATCCACTGACAGAGGATGTCAGTGGAGCGGCCCTAACCTGCGGCGCATGGACGACTTCGACTTCCTGCACGGATCCTGGGACGTGGCCAACCGCCGTCTCGCCGCACCGCTCGGCTCGGACCCCGGCACCTGGGTGGAGTTCCCCGCTCACGCGGTGGTCCGGCCGCTCTTCGGGGGCGCCGGCAACATTGACGAGATCACCTTTCCCGCCTCCGGCCAACACGGCCTGACCCTGCGGCTGTTCGACCGGGAGACGGAGCGATGGTCTCTCCACTGGTCCGACAGCCGGACGGGCCGACTGTATCCGCCGCTGACCGGCGGCTTCACCGGTGACCGCGGTGATTTCCACGGAGAGGACACCTACGACGGCCGACCCGTCCGCGTGCACTTCGTCTGGTACCGCCTCGGCCGGGACGCTGCCCGTTGGGAGCAGGAGTTCTCCGCCGACGACGGCCGCTCCTGGGAGCTCAACTGGACCATGGATCTCACCCGCACAGGGCAGGCCGGCGGATGAGCATCGTCGAACTCCGGCAGTACACCCTGCATTCCGGAGCCCGGGAGACGCTGATCGAGCTGTTCGAGCGCGAGTTCGTGATCGGTCAGCAGGCGGTGGGCATCACCGTCGGAGGCCGCTTCCGCGACCTCGGCGACCCGGACCGTTTCGTCTGGCTGCGCGCGTTCCCCGACATGGCGCACCGTCGACGCGCTCTGAAGGCGTTCTACACCGGCCCGGTCTGGCGGCAGCACCGCGACGCGGCCAACGCCACCATGGTCGACAGCGACAACGTCCTGCTGCTGCGGGGTCCGGGCTTCATGCCTCCGCCGGGCGCCGGTGAAGTGCTCGCGACAGTCTGCCACCCCACCGACGCCGCCGCCTTCGACGCGTACGCCGCCCGACACCTGAATCCGGTCCATGCGCTGCACCGCACTGAGCACGCCGAGAACGACTTCCCCCGTCTGCCCGTCCGCACCGGGGAGGACGCCCGGGTCTGGTTCGGCCCGGCCGAGCTACCGCCCTGGCCGACCGGACGGCTGCGGCTGGAACCCGTGACGCCTTAGCGTCGGGCTTTCGTGGGGTCAGCGGTCGGACGAGGGGTCAGAAAAGCGCGGCCAGACCACTCCCCGCCCGCCGGATCGCTTGCTGATGCGCCCGCGACCACCCTCGACGCGATCCGCCCGGCACCGGTGCCGACGAAGACGCCGCCCGGCCAGGAGACTGCCGGAAGGTTTCAGACTTCCGTCTCTCCCGGCCCCTCGGTGCCGAACTGTTCGGCCCTCAGCGCGAGGTCCTGCAGCACGTCGGCGGACGACACCTCCGTCTGGCCGGAGTCGTGCACCTGCGCCAGCATCGCGAACGCCAGGGTGAACGCTCCGACCAGTTGCTCCACCGCGCCGCCGACCTCACGGCCGACCAGGCCCACCACGTCCTCGATGGTGGCGTCCTCCGGGATCGCGATCCGCGGCATCGTCTCGTTCAGGAGGGCGGTCACCACGGTCGAGTCGTTGCTGGGGTCACCGCGGTCAGGGCTCTCCTCCAAGAGCCTCCGCATCTCGCCCGCTTCGGTGAGGATGCCGATCACACGCTTCACGACTTCGCTCTGCTCCATCCCGTGAGCATAGGTGCAGGCGCGACGGCAGACGAGGACAAGAGCGTCCATGTCATTCGTGATCTCCGTCGCCCGGCTCCGCCGCCCGGTGGCACCTCCTGGCCCTCCCCCGCCCCACCGTGCCAGGAGGCCCCTTCACCGCCTGCGCCGTAGCGTACGAGGTACGTCCCCGGCGCGCGCGCCGGACACCGGACTCCCGCCGCGCACTCCGGAGCCAGCCATGACCAGCACCGAGCATCCCGTGATCGCCGGGGTCGACGGTTCCTCGACCGGCCGCGACGCACTGGACTGGGCGGCCCGCGAGTCCCGCGGCAGGGGGCTCGGACTGGTGGTCGTGCACGCGCTCCAGCCCGCCCGGCGGGCCGGCCAGGAGGCGCAGCGGCGCGAGGCGGAGGAGCTGCTCACGGAGTCGGTCCGCCGGGTGAACGAGATCGCACCCGGGCTGCGCCCCACGACGCTCGCGCCGCTGGACTTCCCGGCGGCGGCACTGACCGCGCTGAGCCGGGCCGCGTCGATGGTGGTGGTCGGCTCGCGCGGACTGGGCGGCTTCCGCTCCCTGATGCTGGGGTCCAACAGCCTGGCGACCGCGTCCATGGCCCGGTGTCCCGTGGTCGTCGTCCGTGGCGGGCGCCCGGACGAGGAGGAAGAAGAGGAGTACCCGAAGGGCCTCCAGGACGTCGTCGCGGGCGTGGCCGCCGACGAGAGCGCCGAGCCGGTGCTGGAGTTCGCCTTCGAGGCCGCCGCCTCGCGGCCCGGCGCGCGGTTGCGGATCGTGCACGGCTGGATGATGTTCTCCTCGATGCTGTCCGGCGGCCCCGTCTTCGACCTGGAGGCGGCGGCAGGCTCGGCCGAGCGCACTCTCGCCGAGCTCACGGCGGGCCGGCGGGAGGACTACCCGCGGGTCGAGGTCGTGATGGAACCCGTCAACGGCTCCGCGTCGCACACGCTGGTCGCGGCGTCGGCGACCGCGGGCCTGACGGTGATCGGGCGGCGCAGGGGCGGCGAGTCGCTCGGTCTCGGCCTCTCCCCGGTGGCGCAGACGACGCTCACCCATGCGCGGGGCCCGGTGGCCGTGGTCCCCGGCTGACGCCGTCGGCCCGCGTCCCGTCGGGCCCCGGCGGCGCCTCTTCCCGGCCGGCCGGAGCCCACGCCCGGTGCACGGCTCTTGGCCCCTGACGCCCTTGGGCCCAGACTGACCCGATGACGCAGCGTGTGGATCTCTCGACCGTGATGGACCGGATCTCCATCGACGCAGTGATCACCGGCTACGCGGTGGCGGTGGACGACGGCGAATGGGCTGACTACCGGGCACTGTTCGCCCCGGACGGCCGCGCCGACTACCGCACGGCGGGCGGTATCGAAGGGCCCGCCTCCGAGGTGGCGCAATGGCTCTCGCAGACCATGCTGCTCTTTCCCGTACGGCAGCATCTGATCGTCAACCGCCGGCTCGACCTCCAGGATCTCGGCGGCTACCCGGGTGACGGCGCCCGGGTACAGGCCGACTACATGAACCCGATGCGGCTCGGCAACGACACCGAAGGCGCCGGGAGCGGTACGGACGAAGCCCGTCCGACCGCACCGAACTTCGTCTCCGGCGGGCGCTACGCCTTCGAGCTGGTCCGTACGGAGGGCGGCTGGCGGATCAGGGGCGTGACCGTTCACGAGAAGTGGCGGAGCATGACGGGCGCCCTCGCCGCCGACTGATCCGCGCCGGTCCGCTTCCGCTGCCCCACACTGGGGGAGAACACGGAGACGGGTCGCCGGGAGACCGAGAGACCGGGTTCCCGAGGGACCGGGCGGCGCGGGCAGGACGATGCGGGCAGGACGAGGAGGCGCTCCATGTGGACCGGGGCCGGGCAGCGGCGCGAGTGGGGCGAACGGATACTCGCATCCACCGTGTGGCGCGGTGTCGTCGCGCTCCTGGCGGGTGCGTTGCCCGCGCTGGCGTTCCCCGCCCCCGCGCTGTGGTGGTTCGCCTATGTGGCGCTGGTGCCGTTGCTGCTGCTGATCCGGTCCGCCGGCACGGGCCGCCGGGCGGCCGTCGACGGTTGGCTCGGCGGCACCGGATACATGCTCGCCGTGCACCACTGGCTGATGCCGAGTCTCCATGTGTTCATCGTGGTGCTGGCGGCGCTGCTCGGTCTGCTGTGGGCGCCGTGGGGCCTGCTCGTCTCCCGTCTGCTGGGCGGGCGGCTGTCCGGTACGGCGGTGGTGGCGGCCGTGATCGTGGTGCCGTGCGGCTGGCTGATGATCGAGCTGGCCCGCTCCTGGGAGGCGCTCGGCGGCCCCTGGGGGCTGCTGGGGGCGAGCCAGTGGCAGGTGGCGCCGGCGCTCCGGCTGGCCTCGGTGGGCGGGGTGTGGCTGGTGAGCCTGCTGGTGGTGGCGGTGAACACCGCGCTCACGCTGCTGCTGGTGGCCTCGGCCGCCCGCACGGCGGCGGTCGTCTCGCTCGTGGCGGGCGCCGTGGTGGTGGGCACGGTATGGGTGTGGGCGCCCCGGCCGGAGCGGTCGGGGGTGGCACGGATCGCCGTCGTGCAGCCCGGCGTCATCGAGGGGCCCGGCAGTGTGCAGCGCCGGTTCGCCCGCAGTGAGGAGCTGACGCGCTCGCTGGCCGGCCGGGATCTCGACCTGGTCGTGTGGGGCGAGAGCAGTGTCGCGGTGGATCCGGTCCGGCGGCCCGATGTCGCGGCCCGGATCGCGGCGCTGTCGCGGCTGGTGGGCGCGGACGTGCTGGTGAACGTGGACGCACGGCAGACCGACGCCTCCGGCCGGACCGGCATCTTCAAGAGCGCGGTGCTGGTGGGTCCGCACGGGCTGACCGGGGACCGTTACGACAAGATGCGGCTGGTTCCGTTCGGCGAGTACGTCCCGGCCCGTTCGGCGCTCGGCTGGGCGACCTCGATGGGCAGGGCCGCGGGCGAGGACCGGCTGCGCGGCGCCCGGCAGGTGACGATGGCGCTGCCCGGTGCGGACCGGATGCGCATCGGCCCGCTGGTCTGTTTCGAGTCCGCGTTTCCCGATATGAGCCGGCAGCTGACCCGGGACGGTGCGCAGGTGCTGGTCGCCCAGTCCTCCACGTCGTCGTTCCAGCACGGCTGGGCACCCGCCCAGCACGCCTCGCTCGGGGCGCTGCGGGCCGCCGAGAACGGCCGCCCGATGGTGCACGCCACGCTGACGGGCGTCAGCGCGGTGTACGGCCCGCAGGGCGAGCGGGTCGGGGCGCCGCTCGGTACGGGCACCAGCGGCGCCGAGGTGTTCGGCGTGCCCATGGCCGGCGGCACCACGCTCTACGTCCGGCTGGGTGACTGGCCGTTGTACGGCGCGCTGGCGGTCCTGGCCGCGTTCTGTGCGTTCGAGGGGGTGCGGTCGGTGCGCGGCAGGCCCGGCAGGTCCGTGCCGGTGGGTGCGGCCTCCGCCGGCGGCGGGACCCCGGACGGAGCCGGCGCGGTGACCAGGTCCGCGCGGTGACGCGTGAGCGGGCGTGCGTCAGAACGCGTTCCGGCCCGGACCGTTCACGGCGACGATGTCGCCCATCGCGTCGACGGTGAGCGCGATCCGTTCGGCCTTGTTGGTGAGGCCGAGCACCAGCCACGCCATGCTCCACAGGAAACAGCTGAAGACCGTCAGGACGGCGTGCAGCACATGGTTCAGGGGGCGGCCCCTGACCATGACGACCTGGGTCTCGGAGCGGGACTCCACACGCCAGCCGCTCGCGATCCGCTGGCTGACCGCCCAGTCGAGGATCAGTGCGCGCCGCGTGGCGTCGGGCGGGCGGCCGTCCGCCGAGTAGTAGCCGGGCGGGGGCTGGAGCGCGCTCCAGCCCTGGGGCTCGTGGCGGGGTCTCACGAGGTCACCTCCACGGGCCGGGGGTCCATCTCGTCAGCCTGCATGGCCCCCGGTCCGCACGCATCCGCAGGACCGGCGGGCGGCCCCGCGAGCTTCCCGCGCGGAGCCCTACGCGCAGTCGAGGTCACGCAGGACGCGCTCGCACAGTTCGTGCGTCTCCAGGGCGTCCCGGGCGCTCGGCGTCCGTCCGTCCCGCACGGCGTCCAGGAACGTCAGCACGCTCTGCTCGATGCCGCGCTGGCGGGCCACCGGCACCCAGTCGCCGCGCCGCCGCATGCTCGGCTGGCCCTTGTGGTCAATCACCTCTGCGAGGTTGACGACCTCGCGCTTGGAGTCCTGTCCGGATACCTCGAGGCGTTCCTCGGTCGAGCCGCTGAGGCGGTTCATCGCCCCGATGGCGGTGAAACCGTCGCCGGACAGCTGGAGCACGACGTGGTGCATCAGGCCGTCGCGGATCCTGGCCCGTACGACGGTGTGCTCGACCGGGCCCGGGATCAGGAAACGCAGGGTGTCGACGACGTGGATGAAGTCGTCGAACACCATGGTCCGGGGGTCCTCCGGCAGCCCGACCCGGTTCTTCTGCATCAGGATCAGCTCGCGCGGGTGCTCGGCGCACTGGGCGTAGCCGGGCGCCAGGCGGCGGTTGAATCCGACGGCGAGGCCGACTCCTCTGGCCTCCGCCAGCTCCACCAGCCGCTCGGACTCCGCGAGCCCGTAGGCGAGCGGCTTGTCGACGTAGGTGGGGACGCCCGCCTCGATCAGCCGGCCGGCGATCTCCGGATGCGCTGCGGTCGGGGCGTGCACGAACGCCGCGTCCAGTCCCTGGTCGAGCAGCGAGCCGAGGTCCGTGTGGCACTGCGCGGCGGGGATCCGGTGGGTCTCCGCGACGGCGGCCAGGGTGGCGGGGGTGCGGGTCTGCAGATGCAGTTCGACCCCCGGCAGGGTGCTGAGTACCGGCAGGTACGCCTTCTGCGCGATGTCTCCGAGCCCGATGCAGCCGACCTTCACAGGGTTTCCCTCTCGCTGTTCAGCGCCGTGCGTCGCGGTTCTCGTCCGTGGTGGTCCGCCGCGTTTGTACGACCGGCGCGTCGTTCGTTCCGGCAGCATACGTGGGCTGCGGCGGGCGCCAGTCGGCGATGCCGTCGAACGTGCGCAGGACGAGACCCGGTCCGAGCCGGGAGACCGTGGACATCGTGAAGTCGCGAAGCGCGACGGAGACGGGCCCGGACAGGCGCATCAGCCGCGAGACCTGTGCCGCCTTGCGCACGATGGCGGTGGTCCGGGGCAGCCGCTCGGCGGTGTACGCGGCGAGGCCCGCACCCAGGTCCGTGCCCGGTGCGACGTGGTGGGCGAGCACGACGGCGTCCTCGATGGCCTGGTTGCCGCCCTGGCCCAGGGTGGGGGCCATGGCGTGGGCGGCGTCCCCGACGAGCACCGTGCGGCCCCGGTGGAAGGCGGGCAGCGGCTCTGTCATCTGGTGGACATCGTTGCGCAGGACGCTTCCGGGTGCGACGGCTTCGATGATCCCGGGTATCGGGCGGTGCCAGTCACCGAACCTGCGCAGCAGTTCGGCCCGCTCGTCGTCGGCGGCCCGCGCACCCGCCGGGGCGACCGCAGCCGCGTACGCGTAGGCCCGGCCGTCCTTGAACGGCTGGGTGCCCCAGAGCGCGCCGCGTCCCCAGGTCTCGTGCGGGGCGAAGGGCTCCGCGGGCGCGGGGACCAGGACACGCCAGGTGGTGAAGCCCGCGTACGACGGGCCGGGGTGGTCCGGGAAGAGGGCGTCCCGTACGGCCGAGTGGATACCGTCGGCGCCGATCACGAGCTCGGCCTCGACGGTCCCGTCCGGGGTGCCGATCACGGCGGGCCGGCCGCCCGCGGTGCCCGGGTCCACGAGGCGGGCCGGGCAGCCGGTGCGGACGGCGGACGCGGGGAGCGCGGCGGCGAGGCGGTCGACCAGGGTGGCCCGGTGCAGCAGGACGAGCGGACCGCCGAACCGCTCGGCCGCGGCGGTGCTGTCGGTCCTGGCGAGCCAGCGGCCGTCCGGTGAGCGCATACCGCCCTCGCCCTGCCAGGCGGCCAGGGACCTGATCTCGTCGCCGAGCCCGATGACGTCCAGGGCGCGCTGGGCGTTGGGGGCGAGGCTGATGCCGGCGCCGACGGGTTCCAGCGACGCGGACCGTTCCACCACGGTGACGTGCCATCCCGACCGGTGCAGGGCCACCGCCGTCGTGAGTCCACCGATTCCGCTGCCGATGACGACCGCACGGGGTGCGCGCATGGCTCCTCCTCGATCCCGGTACCCGGAAACTACAGCTGTAGTAACAACAACTCCAACGTACTACACCTGTAGTCGCGGCGGTAGGTTGATCCCATGGCCCCACGCACCACCGGCTCCGCCCGTGCCGATCTGATCACCGACGCCGCGCTCGACCTGCTGGCCGAACGCGGCATGCGCGGGCTGACGCACCGGGCGGTGGACGAACGGGCCGGACTCCCCCAGGGCTCGACGTCCAACTACGCCCGCACCCGGCAGTCCCTGCTGGAGGCGACAGTGCGCCGCCTGGCGGAACGGGAGGTCCGCGTACTGGCACCGGGCGAACTCCCGGCACCCGGCCCGTCCGCGTCCCCCGGCACGGCACCCGACCTCTCCGCACCGGCCGGCCAGGACGCGCTGATCGCCGGTCTGGCGCTGGCCCTGCACCGCTACCTGACCCGCCACCCCGAACTGCTCGTCTGCCGGTACGAACTCGCCCTGGAGGCCACGCGCCGCCCGGAGCTGCGGGCGTTCTTCGACGCGACGGGCCGACAGTTCCGCGAACCGCTGGTCGCACTGATGGCGGCGGCCGGGTCACCCGAGCCCGAACGGCACGCCCTGTCCCTGGTCGCCTGGTGCGAAGGGCTGATGTTCTCGTGCGCGGCCGGCTCCTACAGCCGTTCCGTGCCCTCGGAGGCGGAGCTGCGCACCGGCTTCCGCGAGCTGTTGCGCGGGATGCTCGGACACTGACGCACGGGCGCCGCCCACCGGGCCGCAGGGCCTTTCGTCCGGATCAGGGTGCGACACGCGGGGCGCCGCGCTGACCGGGGTCACTCGTGCGGATCAATACGGGGTTCCGGCTCACTCGACGGCCGGTCCGCACCGCAGAGTTGATCAGGTGCATCGAACCAGTACCACCGTGAAGCTTCTGGTCGCCGTGGCGGTCACGGCCCTGTCCGGGTGCGTGTCCGTGCAGCCGCGGCCGAGCGCCCCGCCGATCCCTTCGCCCCGCCCGGCCGCCCAGGATCTGGCCCCACAGATCGGCCGGCCCCCGGTCCGCGACGTCCTGGAAGCCCTCCCGGACCCGAAACCGCCCACCGCCACCGCAACCGCCGGCCGGGCGTCGGCCGCCCCGCCGGCCGCGCGTCACACCGGCCCCCGTGCCGCGCCCCGCGTCCCGCAACCACGGCACGTCCCCGGCCCGGCGCACCCCCGGCCGCCGCGCAGGGCCGTGCCCGCGCCTCCCGCACCGGCCCTGCCGGCTCCGGTCACCGGGACGGACGTCTGCGCGCTCGGACGGGGATACGGGCACTGGCCGGCCGGCAGTCCGCAGTCACGGATCTGCGACCGCACCTACGGGCACTGACCGGGCGGGCCGGTCCGGAGCGCCCGGTCAGGCCGCGCCCCCTCAGAGCTCCCGCAGTCGCAGCTCCAGCCGCCCGATGGCCGCCCGGACCCCGCCCCCGTAGCCGTCGTCGGCCCCGTCCTCCGCGAGCACCCCTGAGGCGTCCCGGGCCCGGTCGAGATGGATCCGGGCCGCCGCCCGGCGCCGGAGCTTCACGTAGTCCGCCGCCAGGTTGAGGTGCAGCGACGGGTAGAAGGCGCGCACCGCGAGCGCGTCGCGGTGTTCCGCGACGCGCTCGTCGGTCAGCACCTGCGCGGCGGACAGCGCCCGCAGGTCCCAGTCCAGCTCGTCAGCGGGGTCGTCCTGGGTATCCGCCATGTAGTGCGCGAGGGTGCACCGGTGCAGGGCGTCGCCGTCCGCACCGATCTCCGCCCAGAGGAGGCCGAAGCGGTTGCGCGCCTCCTCGCGGTCACCGCCGTGCAGCAGCATGACCGCCTGGCCGATTCTGGTCATGACGACGTCCTGCGACGCCTCCTGCTGCTCCGTCACTGCGGTCTCCCTCGTACCCGTCCGCCTGCTCCCGGCCGGATCCATGAGGTTCCGTACGGTTTCAGGCCGTTCCGGATGGTTCCGGCCGGTTCGACGCTAACCGCAGCGGCGCACAATCGCACCCAGGCTCCGGCGCGCCATCAGCCCAGGTCGGGGATGCGCCAGTCGATGGGCTGGTGCCCCTGCGCGGCGACGGCCTCGTTGATCTGGCTGAACGGGCGGGACCCGAAGAACTTCTTGGCCGAGAGCGGCGAGGGGTGTGCGCCCTTCACCACCACATGGCGCTCCTCGTCGATCAGCGGGAGCTTCTTCTGCGCGTAGTTGCCCCAGAGCACGAAGACCGCCGGGTCGGGCCGGGACGCGACCGCCCGGATCACCGCGTCCGTGACCTTCTCCCAGCCCTTGCCCTTGTGCGAATTGGCCTCGCCCGCGCGCACGGTCAGCACGGCGTTGAGGAGCAGCACGCCCTGTTCGGCCCACGGCATCAGATACCCGTTGTCCGGGACCGGCAGGCCGAGCTCCTCCTTCATCTCCTTGTAGATGTTCCGCAGCGACGGCGGGGTCCTCACACCGGGGCGCACGGAGAAGCACAGCCCGTGCCCCTGGCCCTCGCCGTGGTACGGGTCCTGCCCGAGGACCAGGACCTTCACCTTGTCGTAGGGGGTCGCGTCGAGCGCGGCGAACACCTGCCCCCGGGGCGGGTAGACCGGTCCTGCGGCCCGCTCCTCCTCGACGAACTCGGTGAGCTCCTTGAAGTACGGCTTCTGCAGCTCTTCGCCGAGGACGCCGCGCCAGGACTCGGGCAGCTGGTCGGTGTCGGTCACGTCAACAACCTCCGGTAAGCAATCAGTTCTTGATGCCAGAACTTACCGGCGACCACTGACAACGCGGCCGGGAGCCTCCCGGCCGCGCTCCTCGAAGGGGCCGCGAGCGCCCCGCCGGGCTACCAGCTGGCCTTGCGGTACAGCTCCCACATCTGCATGACCGTCTGCGGGTCCAGGGCCCGTTCGCCGCCGCCGATGTCCTCGCCGGCCGCCACGTACAGCTTGCCCTGCCACAGCGGCAGCAGCCGGACGTCGTCGACGAGGGCCTTCTGGGCCACCTCGAACTGCTGGCTGACCGCGCCCCTGTCGCTCTCCTTGCGGGTCTGGGGCAGCACCTGCTTGGTGATCTCGTCCTTCGCGTACGGCATGCCCGTGATGCTGTCCTTGCCCACGAAGGGGGCGATGAAGTTGTCCGGGTCCGGGAAGTCCGGGAACCAGCCCCGGCCGAAGACGGGGTACTCGCCCTTGGTGAAACCCTCCTGGAACGTGTTCCAGGGCCGGCTCTTCAGTGTGATCCTGAAGAGGCCGGAGGCCTCCAGCTGACGCTTGAGCTCGTCGAACTCGGGGCCCGTCGAGGATCCGTACCGGTCGGTGGTGAACCAGAAGGTCATCGCCACGGGCTCGGTGATGCCGGCGTCCGTGAGGATCTTCTTGGCCTTCTTCTTGTCCGGGTCGCCGAAGGTGTCGAAGAAGCTGGTCGTGTGGCCCGCGATGCCCTTGGGCACCATGGAGTAGAGCGGTTCCGCGGTGCCCTGGTAGACCTTGGCCACCAGCGCGTCCCGGTCCACCAGCTGGGCGATCGCCCGCCGCACCGCCGGCTTCCCGGCGGCCGGGTCCTTGGGGTTGAAGACCAGGAAGCGGATGTCGGCGCCGACCGTCTCGACGAGCTGGAGGTCGCTGTTCTTGTCCTGGTTGTCCTCCAGACTGACCACCTCCTCCGCGGACAGCCCTCGGTAGGTGGCGTCGATCTCGTTCTTCTTGAGCGCCTTCACCATGGCGCCGGACTCCTTGAAGTACCGGATGGTCACGGCGTCGTTCTTGCGGTCCGCGAAGCCCTTGTAGTCGGGGTTCCTGACCAGTTCGGAGCGGTCACCCTGCTTGTACGCGTCCAGCAGGTACGGCCCGGACCCGGTGACCTTGCCGTCGTCGCGGATCTTGTGCGCCGAGTACTCGCTCGGCGCGACCAGCGACATGGCGGGCGTGGCCAGGATGAACGGGAAGGTGGCGTCCGGCTTGGTCAGATGGAAGACGACCTCGGAGTCACCCTTGGTCTCCACCCGGTCCAGCGAGCCGAGCATGCCGACCGGTCCGCCCTTCACCGCGATCGTCCTGATCCGGTCGATGGAGTACTTCACGGCCTCGGCGTCGAGCTTCTCCCCGTTGGAGAACTTCAGACCCTCGCGGAGCGTGCAGCGGTACGCGGTACTGGTGGTGTCGGTGAACTTGCAGTGGTCCGCGGCGTCCGGCTCCGGGCTCGTACTTCCGGTGGGGAAGCTGACCAGGGTCTGGAACACGTTGCGCATCAGCTCCCAGGAGCCGTCCCACGCCGCCGCCGGGTCGAGGGTGGAGGGTTGGCTGGTCGTCCCGACAGCTAGCTTCTGCTCCACGTCCGAACCGCTGTCGGACAACAGACCGCAGCCGGCCAGCAGAGACAGGGAAGCAAGGGCTGCAGCGACCTGCAGACTGGCCCGGTAGAACACGTGCACGCTCCTCGATCAGCCATGGGTCGGCAGACCATACCGCAGCGCCCCGCCGGGTCAATCCGTAGGCCCGACGGGGCACTTGAGTCAATCAGGGCCAAACCCGCTCAGGCCGTTCTCAGCCAACACCCGCGTTCAGGAAGATCCCGCCGTCGACCACCAGGGTCTGTCCGGTGATCCAGTCGGACTGGTCCGACGTGAGGAAGGCCGCCGCGCCACCGATGTCCTCGGGAACACCGAGCCGCCCCAGCGGGTAGGCCGCTGCCGCCTCCGCCTCGCGGCCCTCGTACAACGCCTGGGCGAACCTGGTCTTCACCACCGCGGGGGCGATCGAGTTGACCCGCACGACGGGCGCGAACTCGTGCGCCAGCTGAAGGGTCAGGTTGATCATCGCGGCCTTGCTCATGCCGTACGCGCCGATGAAGGGCGAGGCGGAGACGCCCGCCACGGAGGCGATGTTGACGATCGCGCCGCCGTTCTCCTTCTGCCACGCCTTCCAGGTCTGCTGCGCGAAGCCGAGCGCCGAGACCACGTTCGTCTCGAAGACCTTGCGGGCGACGTTGAGGTCGAGCTCGGCGATCGGGCCGAAGACCGGGTTCGTACCGGCGTTGTTGACCAGGAAGTCCACCCGGCCGAACGCCTCCATGGTGCGCTCGACGGCCACCGCCTGGTGCGCCTCGTCGTGCGCCTTGCCCGGCACGGCGATGACGCGGTCGGAGCCGAGCGTCTCGACGGCCTCCTTCAGCGCGTCCTCGCCGCGCCCGGTGATGCACACCCGGTCGCCTCTGGCCACGAGCGCCTGGGCGATGCCGTAGCCGATGCCCCGGCTCGCGCCGGTGATCAGCGCGACCTTCCCACTGTCCTGCACAGTCATGATGTCCGCAGCCCTTCGGGTCAGTTGAGCGGTCCGCCGGCGACGTACATGACCTGGCCGGAGACGAAGCCCGCGTCGTCGCCGGAGAAGAAGGCGATGGCGTTGGCGATGTCCTCGGGGAAGCCGACGCGCTGCACCGGGATCTGGGTTGCGGCCGCGGCCTGGAACTCCTCGAAGCCCATGCCGACCCGGGCCGCCGTCTGCGCGGTCATCTCGGTGACGATGAAACCGGGGGCGACGGCGTTGGCGGTGATACCGAACTTGCCGAGCTCCTTGGCCAGCGTCTTGGTGAAGCCCTGCAGGCCCGCCTTGACCGCGGCGTAGTTGGCCTGGCCGCGGTTGCCCAGCGCCGACGAGGAGGACAGCGACACGATCCGGCCGAACTTCTGGTCCACCATGTGCTTCTGGACGGCCTTGGCCATCAGGAACGCGCCCTTGAGGTGCACGTTCATCACGGTGTCCCAGTCGGACTCGCTCATCTTGAAGAGCAGGTTGTCACGGAGCACGCCCGCGTTGTTGACGAGGATCGTCGGGGCGCCGAGCTCGGCGGCGACCCGCGCGACGGCGGCTTCCACCTGGGCGCTGTCCGACACGTCGCAGCCGACGGCGAGGGCCCGGCCCCCGGCGGCGGTGATCTTCTCGACGGTGTCCTTGCAGGCCGCCTCGTCCAGGTCGAGTACGGCGACGGCGCGGCCCTCGGCCGCCAGGCGTACCGCGGTGGCGGCACCGATGCCCCGTGCCGCTCCCGTCACGATGGCTACGCGCTGCTCGGTGGTGGACATGCTTGGTTCTCCTCGCCCTTGGATCGCGGCTCAGCGGACGTCAGGCGCATTCCCTGCGAAATGATTCCCGATAACTGAGCAACCGCTTAGTACCTTCTCCGGTCGAGACGCTAGAAGGCCTGGCACCCGGTGTCAACGGCCCACGGACGCAGCGGCGCATGTCACACCGGGATCAGCGCACCAGAAGGTCGAGCAGCCGCTCCACCTCTGCGGCGGGGTCCGTGGTGAGACCGCTGTGCACGGGGCTCGACTGGATGACGGTCGAGCGCGGGGCGATCAGCCAGCGGAAGCGCCGCCCGGCGTCGTCGCCCGCCGCCTGGCCCGCCTCCGTACCGCCCCTGCAGATGCCCTCGACGCCGTGCAGCGCGGCCCGCACGCCGGTGACGTCGGCGTCGGGGTCCAGCGCCTTGAGCTTCACCTCGTCGAGTTCGGTGCGGGCGGCGACGAACCCCTTCGCCCGGCAGTAGACGACCACGCCGGCGTTGAAGAACTCGCCGCGCTGGACCCTCGGCACCACGCGCAGCAGGGCGTACTCGAAGACAACACGCTCAGTCACGGCCGGCCGCTCTCGTCGCTGTTCTTGGGGTTCTTGATGTTCTTGGTGTTCTTGACGCTCTCGGCGTCGCGCCTCGGGGCGAGGCGGTCGCTGAGCCAGCCCGGGGCCCGGGACGGCTTGTCGGCGGTGGGCGCGTCCAGGGTGATCCGCTCGTGGATGGTCGCCGCCCTCGGGAGCAGCGCCTCCACATAGGCGCGCCGGAGCTGATCGGTCGAGTCGAACCCGGGCTCGTCCACCAGCCACTCGTCGGGCACGTCGGCGGCTACCTCGGTGAGCAGTTCCTCCGTGACCAGCGGGGCGAGTTCGGCGGCGGCCGCGGCGACGTCCGGGGCGAAGGGGGCCAGCGCGTGGTCCGAGGCGTTGTAGGCCTTGGCGGCGGAGGCCTGGGCGCCCGGCCAGTTGTGGTGCCAGATCATGGTGGCGCCGTGGTCGATGAGCCAGAGGTCACCGTGCCAGATCAGCATGTTCGGATTGCGCCAGGACCGGTCGACGTTGTTGATCAGCGCGTCGAACCAGACGACGCGCCCCGCCTCGCGCGGATCCACCTGGTAGGCGAGCGCGTCGAACCCGAGGGAACCGGGCAGGAAGTCCATCCCGAGGTTGAGGCCGCCGCTCGCCTTCAGGAGCTCCTGGACCTCCTGGTCGGGCTCGGCGAGACCGATGACCGGGTCCAGCTGCATCTGCACCAGATCGGGTACGCGCAGCCCGAGCCGGCGGCCGAGCTGTCCGCAGATCACTTCGGCGACCAGCGTCTTGCGCCCCTGCCCGGCCCCGGTGAACTTCATGACGTACGTGCCCAGGTCGTCGGCCTCGACGATCCCCGGAAGCGAGCCGCCCTCACGCAGGGGCGTGACATAGCGGGTCGCTACGACTTCTTGCAACACTTTCCCAGGCCACCCATCTCTTCAGCCTTACAATCAACGGAGGGCCGCTGCGAGGCGCAGAGGCGGGAATCGCCGGTCGACGGCGCTGGGGCGAATCTGGGGAATTTCGACTAGCGAGCCGATGCCCCGCCCTCCCCAAGCAGACCGTCGATGGCGCCGCGCCCCTTGCTGCCGGCCTCCGGCATGAAGTGAGCATAATAACCGAGAGTGATCGCTGGCGAGGAACGTCCGAGCCACCGCGCCAAGGTCACGACGGACTCTCCGGCTTCCAGCATGATCGAGGCGTAGGTGTGCCGAAGCACGTGGAAACCGTCCTTCGGGGCCGCCGCCCACTGCCAGGCTTTCGCCCCCTCGGCACGTGGCGGGATGACACCGGCCTTGGCCAAGGCCGGCTTCCAGGTGTAGGTGTTCCACGCGTTCACCGCGATGGCGTTGCCGAAGCGCGTGGTGAGCAGCAGAGAAGACTTCCTCCTCTCCCCCTCCGGCTTCCCCCACGGCAGCTCCACCTCAACCGGCGGGAACGCTTCGATGTGACGCTTGAGTTCCTCGGCCACCGAGGGGGGCAGATCCACGGTGCGGATCTTCTTCCCCTTCGGCAGGGCGAAGTACAGCCTTCCGTGAATCGCCTGCACTTGGCGCCGAACGTGAAGCATGCCGCGTTCATGGTCGATGTCCTCCGGACTCAGCCCGAATACCTCGCCCTGGCGGAGTCCGCAGCCCAGACCGACTGCGACGGCGATCCTGTTCCGCTCGTTGATGGCATCGCGGACCCGCAGTGCCGTAGCCATCGGCCACGCATCGCGCCGCTCCCGTGGCGACTTGGGCCACCGCACAGATTTTGCGTGCATGGGGTTGCGCGCGAGGCGCTTGTCGTCGACGGCCGCTTCCAGGACGGAGGAAAGCTCGGACATGATGCCGCGCTGGTAGTCGACCGACGAGACTCTCGACTCCAAGTTGGCTACGAACGCACGCAGATCCGATGCGGCGATACTCCTGAGAGGAAGCTGGCCCAGGTACGGGATGATCAGGGCCCCGGCGAGTGCCTGGCTCGTCCGGTTTGATCATGTGATGCCGTAGAGGGTGAGGATGCGGGGGCGGTCGGTGTGGGCTCGTCGTCCGGCGGCGGTGTTGACGTAGCCGGCGAGCTTGAGCGCGCTGCGGATCAGGTCGCGGAGGGCAGCGAGTACGGCGGGCGCATTGTGGGTCCTGACCTGGGACTTGTCCTCGTTGAAGGTGACATCTCGGCACTAGTGGACGGTGTTCTCCACAGTCCAGTGGCCGCGAGCCCAGGATGCGATCTCGGCTGCGTTCGCTTCCTCGGCGGGCAGGTCGGTGACGGCGTAGACGGTCTCGCTGGACCACTTCTTCGCCCCGTGGAGACGACGACGGCGCTGGATGCGCAGGACCTGGGCCGCGTGTGGGAAGAGCAGGCCGTCGACGGTGACGACCTGTACGAGCCGCTGCTCGTGGCGGCCGTGTCCCCGGGCGTCGTCGCGGTGGATCACGGGGATGGCCTTCCAGGGCAGGGCGTGGAGTTGACGGGCCTGGCCGCGCTGGTTGTTCTTGATGGTCAGCAGGTAGTGGGCGCCGCGTTCGCGCAGGTAGGTGGCGTGGCCGTGTTGGGCGTGGAGGGCGTCGGCGGTGACGATCGCCCCCGCGAGATCCGCGTCGTCGATCTGGTCGAGCAGGGGTGCGAACTCGGGGATATCGTTGGTCTTCGCGCCGATCTCGCGGGAGGCGAGCGTGACACCGTCGCCGTGCCGGACGGCGGACAGGACGAAGACGCGCCTGCCGTCGGGGCGTCTGGCGCCGCGCAGGCACTTACCGTCCACCGCGATCGCCCGCCGCCGGGGGCGTACCGGCTCGGCGCGGGCGGCCGCCCGGTGGGCCCGACGCTGTTCACGCTCGGTGCCACCGTCGGGCATCACCGGCTCCGGACGGCGGGACCGTGCGGACAGCAGGGGCCGCAGGTAGTCGTGCCCGGCCGCGCTGATCTCGCCGGGATCGAGCCGCCCCAGGATGCTGCGCAGGGTTTTCTCACTCGGGATCCGGTAGCGGCCAAGGAGCGGGTGGTAGGGCAAGCCGAAGGCGGCCAGCTCCTCCGGCGTCGCACGTCGGCACCACTCCGCCGCCGCGGTGATCGAGTCGTGGCCGGACGGGGTCATCGCGCAGACCACCAGGGCCAGGACAGAGGAGAGCCGGTAGCGCACTCCGCAGGCCCCTCGCGGAGAGCTTCCAGGCAGGGCGCATGAGGCGCACGGACAGCGACAGGAGATGATGGAGGAACGAACACGGCACCTTCGTGGATCTTGCAGCGTAGAGAACTACATGATCCACAGGTGCCGTGTTCATCTGCTTCCGGGGCTCGCCATCGAGATCAATCACCCCAGGGTGGGGCGATCCAGGTACTCGCCGGGGCCATGCCCGGAGCCCCCGGGCCCATCCGGTGTCCGTCAGAGCCCGACGGGCTCGCCGTCGATCCACTGGACGCGCCTGTTGCGGCACAGGCAGAAGGGGTGGCCGACCGGGTCGGTGTAGACGCGCCAGCCGTAGCCCTCCTCGCCGACGGAGTCCTTGCGGAGGGTGGCGCCGAGGGCGGTGAGGCGCTGTTCCTCGGGTTCGAACTCGTCGACTTCGAAGTCGAGGTGGAACTGCTTGGGGTGCTCGTCGTCGGGCCAGTTCGGTGCGCGGAAGTTGTCGACGCGCTGGAACGCGAGCTCGATCTTGCCGAACTTGATGCCGGCCCAGTTGTCGTCGCTGTCGGGCTTGACGGGTTCGCCGGTGACCTCGGCGTAGAACGCCGCGAGCTTCTTGGGCTCGGGGCAGTCGATGATGAAATCGGTGAGCTTCAGCATCCGGCGATCTTGCCACGCGGACCGCGAGGGTGGCAGGGGTGAAGCCAGGGCCCCGACGAGTGCCTGGATCACCCCAGGGTGGGGCGATCCAGGCATTCGCCGGGGCCCTGCGTCCTGGAGATCGGCCTGTACGAGTTCGGCGTCGTCATCGACCCGCGGACCGCGGCCACCGCTCTGGCCGCCGGTGAACGACGCGCGCTCTTTGGTACTCCAGAACATCATCAACGCCCGCGCCTTCACCGAGGCCAGCTGCCCCATCCCCTTCTCTGTCTATGCAGGCGAGGAGGACTGGGTGGTCTCAGCCGCTTCCGCCCGTAGCAGCTTCCCCGACGCAGCCGCCCTACCAGGCAACCACTTCACCATCCTGAGCAGTGAGCGAACCTTCAGCACCCTCAAGCAGCTCCTGCGCTCGGCCGCCGACAGCGAGCCACCCCAGACCACCGCCGTCTCCGCCGGACTGACTACGCGAGGCACAGCCGCCACAGCTGAACAGTCCAAGCTGGCAGCCGCAGCAGAACAGGGGCGGGCGGCGGTTGCCGATGCCGACGTCAAGAAGGCCGCGCGAGTGCTGGACGCACTGCCGCCGCAGGCGGGGTGGCTGAGGGTGGTGCGCAACCCGGAGATCCTGCCGATCCACTACGACAAGGTCACCGTGAAGTTCGACGCGGCCTGCATCGAGCTCCGCACGGAGCGGGAGACCACCGCCGACTTCCTTGATCAGGGCCTCCACACCGCCTTCAGCGCGATGACGGAGGCGCTGGACGCGCTGGAGAGCTTCATGGACGGCAGCATGTTCGGTCCGGACGACCATCGGCCGTGGCGCGATCTGACCGAGCATCCACCGTCTCGGCAGCGGGACCTGCCCCTGCTGGCTGAGGCGAGGCTGCACTTTAGCGAGCGGTACCAGGCCATGATGAACCTGCTTAACGCCAGCGGGCTGCTGCCGGCCGAGGCCAGCAAAGCGACCGACCAGGGGGGCCAGAGGTGAGCTCAAAAGCCGCCACGAGGTGATCTTGAAGCGCGATGCCGTCGCCGGTCATGTTGCCGAGCGTGCCCCCGCCGCACGACACCGGACGTGGCGTCCCTCGTTTGCGGCTGGTGACAGTGTTCTTACCGGCACCCGGACCTCGCACGACCAGGAGCGTTGACCACCAGGCCCCCGCGCGGGCTGCAACCCGCGTCGCTGCCGGGCCGGACGGCCATGGTTGGGCCCCGCCCGGCCCGGCAGCCGCACCCAGCGGGCTCCGTACGAGGCACTGACACATCTCGTGGCAGATCGACTGACGTTCTCGTGGCGGACGACAATGACATAGCCGCGATGTACAGCTGCAGGCCTGTCGTCTGCCACGACATCGTCAGTGGTTCTGCCACGGAAGGGTCAGTAGGGCTGGAGTTCGACGAGCAGGCTGTGGTGTGCCCGTCGGCACCGACGAGACCCTGGCCAACCTCGTCAGCCGCAAGGCGCGTAAAGAACTTCTGCCAGTCTTGAAGCAACCAATGGACGATGCCGACGTTCTGACGTCTCGCGCCCTGCGATCGATGGGAGACACGAGATGAAACCGCATATGGCGATGGGCAGCCGCCCTCGGTCGGCGGGACCGGGCTGTCTGTCCAGCTGGGCTCCGGCCACAGCGCTCCTCCTGGCTGTGACGACATCCTGCACCGGCTCCGCACCGGGAAACGGTGGCGTCGCGGCCGGAAAGCCTGGCACGGCCGGAGTAGGAGATCGGCTCTTCCCAGGGCTCGGCAATGGTGGCTATGACGTGGTGCACTACGGGCTGACGCTGGATTACGTGCCCGAGACCAACCACCTGAAGGGCACGGCGATCATCACAGCGCAGGCCACCCAGGACCTGAGCCGCTTCAACCTCGACCTTTCAGGGCTGCGGCTACGCAGCACCACGGTGCAGGGAGCCAAGGCCCAAGTCGCTCGCGCGGGAGACGAATTGCTCGTGACACCAGCGAAGACGGTGAGGAACCGCGAAGTCTTCAAGACAGTCGTCACCTACGACGGCACACCGCGCACGCTCAAGGACGACGACGGAGGCCTAGAAGGCTGGATGGAGACCGACGACGGCTCGACGGCCCTGGGTCAGCCGTCCGGCTCCATGACCTGGTTTCCGGGCAACCACCACCCGTCGGACAAGGCCACGTACGACACCACGGTCACCGTGCCCAAGGACGAGGACGGCGACCCCTACGACGTGATCAGTAACGGCAAGCTGATCACGGAGGAGGACAAAGGGAAAACGGTAACCCGCCACTGGCGCACCGAGGAGCCCATGGCCAGCTACCTCGCACACGTCTCCATCGGATACTTCGAGACCCACAAGGGGCGGACGGACGATGACGTGCCCGTCTACGTCGCCATCGACCCCGACGAGGCCGAAGACTCCGCCGATGTCCCAGACCTGGTGCCTGAGATCGTCGACTGGGCCAGCAAACTCTTCGGCCCCTACCCCTTCTCCTCCGCCGGTGCCATCGTCGACCACCTTCCCGGGCTCGACTACGCCCTGGAGACCCAGACCAAGCCCTACTTCGGCGAGGCGCCCGAAGAGGCGCTGCTCGTGCACGAACTGGCACACCAGTGGTTCGGCAACTCCGTCACCCCACGCGAGTGGAAGGACCTGTGGCTCAGTGAGGGTCTGGCCACCTACGCGGAGTGGCTCTGGGAAGAGGAGCGGGGCGACAGGGGCACCACGGAGATCTTCGAGGATTACTACGACGGCACGGACACCGAGAGCGAGGGCATCTGGGCGTTCCCGCCGGCGGATCCGCCCGGCGCAGGACGCGTCTCAGATCCGCCTGTCTACGGACGCGGTGCCATGGTCGTGCACAAGGTGCGCAGGGCTGTCGGCGACGAGACCTTCTTCGACATCCTTCGTACCTGGACCCGGCAGCACCGGCACGGCAATGTTGACACCCGGCAGTTCATCGCCCTGTGCGAGAGCAAGTCCGGGAAGGGCTTGAGCGCGCTCTTCAACACCTGGCTCTTCGACGAGAAGAAGCCCTCCCGGATGTGAGGAGGGCGATCCGACGAGAGAAGGGCTCTCCCCGAGGGAAAGCCCTTCTCCGGCCCGCAGAAGGCCCTATACAGGCGGGTACACCAACGTGATCTCGCGGTTCAGGCCGGTCTCGTCCACATCCGGGTACATGGACACCTCACCGTCGGACCACCGCACCAGGAAGTCGTCCGGGTGGCGGTTGTCCGTGTAGTCGCCCGCGCCCAGGACGGTGGCGTGCGTCCAGAGCCGGTTGGGCTTCTTGACCTGGCTCTCGCCGTGGAAACCGTTCTGGTCGACGTCCTTGTAGAGGGTCAGCTCTCCGTCCGTCCAGCGCACGATGAGGTCGTGCTGGTCGTTGCCGGTGAAGTCGCCCGACGTGATCGTCGCGGCGTGCTTCCAGGTGCCGTTGGGCGCGGCGAGTTTCTTCTCGCCGTGGAAGCCGTCGCGGTTGACGTCGGTGTACAGGGTGACTTCACCGTCGCTCCAGCGGACCAGGAGATCGTCGGCCCACTTGTTACTGGTCGTGTAGCGACCACCGGTTATGGAAGTGGCGTGCTTCCACAGATCGTTGGGCTTTTGCAGCTGTACCTCGCCGTGGAGCCCCTTCTCGTCGACATCGGGATACAGCGTCAGTTCGCCATCCGTCCAGCGGACGATGAGGTCGTCGCGGTCGGCCCCGGTGAAGTCGCCCGCGGCCATGGTCTCGGCGTGCTTCCAGGTGCCGTTGGGCGCGATGAGACGAATCTCCCTGTCGAAGTTGTCGCCTTCCTCCCCGGCACCTCGGTACAAGGTCAACTCGCCGTCGGACCAGCGCACGATCAGGTCGGAGTAGTCCCAGGAACCCGGATTACCGTCAGTGAAGTAGCCACCCGCCATGACCTCGGCATGCTGCCAGGTCTCAGCTTTGCCCAAAACACCACGGCCCGCCGGCTGACGGTTGTTGACCGCGTCGTCGTACAGCGACTTGGCGTCACCGTCGAGGTAGGAGCTGTAGGAGATCTCGTCCTTGTCGCCGCCCGTCTTCCAGCCGCCGATCACGCCGATGATGCCCCAGTCGCTGCCTCGCTTGATGAGGAACGGCCCACCGGACGCACCACCCGAGTACTTGTCACAGGCGATGCGCAGGAAGCTGCCCGGGATCTTAGGGTCGGTGCTGTCGTATCGGACGGTCTTGTCCGTGCAGTCCAGCGGGCGCTTCTGGTTGGCCGGGTAACCGATGAGGCGGGTGGGGTTGTGGTTGTACCCGGCATTGATCATCAACTCGGCGCCGCCGACAACGTCCTCGACGTTCTTGCCGCCGCGCGGTTCGAGCAGCAGGAAGTTGAAGTCGAGGTCGGCCGCGGCGTCCGGGCCCTTGGCCAGGTACCGCTTGTCGACGTAGATACGTCCGGGCTTGACAGTGAAGGAGCCGTGCGGCTTCTTCCCGTCGTCGTACTGCGGGACGAACGCGAGGTTTTTGCGCGCGTCCTGGTCGTCGAAGCAGTGGCCGGCGCTCATCACGATGTTCTTGCCGGGGCTCTTGACGACCGTGCCACCGCAGAAGCGGCCGGTCGCGGTGCCGTCGTTCCAGAAGAAGGTGCCGACGATGGGCAGCCCTTCGAACGGCTGACTAGCGGCGCGCCCCGTCCTGGGCGGGGCGGGAAAGTGCTTGGCCTCCTGCTCCTTGACGGGCTTCGCGGCCCGCATGCGCTCTGGGGTCCAGTAGTCGTCGGCGTCAGCCGGCGTGAACCCGCGCGCGTCGTCGTCTCCGCCTGCCGGGACGGGGACCGACGGAGCGGAAGACTGCTCCTTCGGGACAGGGGCAGACGGAACGGAAGGCTCCGTCGGTGGCACGGAGGCCGGCGGAACAGAAGGCTCCGTCGGTGGCACGGAGGGCGGCGGAACAGAAGGCTGCTCCGGGACGGCCGTCGGCGAAGCGGAGGACGGCTGCGCCGGGGTGCTCGGGACGGAGCTCCCCGAGGGAGCCGGATCGCCCTGGTCGGCAATCGCCGGAAAGCCCGGCAGCAGCATGAGTGCTGCGGCGCCCGCCGCAGTACCCAGCGCTCTGCGTATTCTCATGGTTGTTCCCCCACACGAAAAGATGACACAGCCACGCCGTCTGGCGTGGCTGTGTCAAGGTCAGTCAAAATCGTATGACTACTAATGGCACGGGGAAAACGCATATGCTCGACTTCACACGTTCGTCCATCCGCTGCGGACTTGCCGCTACTGCCCTGCCGCTGATGTTGCTCGGGCAGGCCGGAGCGGCCCACGCCGATCAGCTCCCCTTCCCCAAGCAGGGGTACAGCTTCGTCGGTGGCCCCGCGGCGCCTGGCGAGGTAGTGAACCTCACGGTCAAGGAACGCCCCGGCAACCCGCACCCGACGGACGTCGAGGTCTCAAGCCCTGCGCTGACCGACGACACCGTCCTCGGTGACACCAGGAGAGCCTGGGTGGGCGCGGGCCGGATCAAGAAGACGGTGAAGCCCGGAACGTATCCGGTGACATTCACGCTGCGACACAAGAGCGCCGAATGCGTGACGGAAGAGGACCGCGACTACGTGTGCGACTATCCCGCGATCGTCCTGCGCTCGAAGGTGACGGTATCGGGTCAGGACGAGACCGCGGCATCGAGCGAAGGGCCAGGCTTCGGTGGCGGATTGGCCATCGGTATCGCGTCGGGCGCCGTGGCGACACTGGCGGTGGGCGGGGTACTTCTGCGCCTTCGCCGCCGCCAAGTTCCGTCTTGACCCTCGTCGGCACCCCGGGGCCCGGTTCAGCGCGTCGAGCTGCCGGTCGAGCCGTTGTGATCCGGTGCTGACCCGCATACCCAATACGGATGTCGGTCAGTACGCGCGGCCACGCGGAGAGTAGATGTTGTCGGCGGCGTCCAGGGCCTCGGTCAGGGCGTCCCCCGGACAGGATACCCTCAAGTAGCCATCGGTTTCTGAGGATTGGCCGCAGGTCACCGGAACGAGCTCGACTGCCGCGACGAGGGCGAGTGCCCCAGTTGCGGGCACACCACCGGCAAGACCCTGCTCCCGCCGTACGCGGCCGCATCATCGCCGCCCATCCGCTCAGCGCTGACTTCCTGTACCTACTGACACACCTCATGGCAGAGCCACTGACATCCAGTGGCAGACTCCGCTGACGTCCCGATGGCAGTCGACACCTTCGGCTTTCCCTCTTAGACGTCGTTTCCTATGGTGTGGTCGCTCGTTGGTCTGTGCATGACGGATCTGGTTGAGCGGTTGGTGCCGGATGAGTTGTGGGTATTGTTCCGGCGGGTGGTGCCGCCCACGGAGGTGAGGCGTCCGCAGGGCGGGGGCCGTCGTCGGGCCGGTGACCGTGAGGTTCTGGCGGCGGTCGTCTTCGTGGCTACCTCGGGCTGTACGTGGAGGCAGCTTCCGCCGGTGTTCGGCCCGGCCTGGCAGACGGTTTACCGGCGGTTCGCCCAGTGGAGCGCGGATCGGGTCTGGGGCCGTCTCCACCGTGTGGTCCTGGACGAACTCGGGGCGCGGGGTGAGCTGGACTGGTCGCGGTGCGCGATCGACTCCGTCAGCGTCCGGGCGGCAAAAGGGGGCTCCTGACGGGACCGAATCCGACCGACCGAGGCAAGTTGGGATCGAAAATCCATCTGGTCACCGACCGGAACGGACTGCCGCTCTCACTGGGCATCTCCGGCGCCAACACGCACGACAGCCAGGGACTGGAACCGCTCGTCCGTGGAATCCCGCCCATCCGTTCCCGTCGCGGCCCACGCCGCAGGCGGCCGGCGAAGCTGCATGCGGACAAGGGCTACGACTACAACCACCTGCGGCGATGGCTTCGTTCACGCGGCATACGTCACCGCATCGCCCGCAAGGGAGTCGAGTCCTCCACCCGGCTCGGCCGTCACCGCCGGGTGGTCGAACGAACCGTCTCCTGGCCGGCCGGCTGCCGACGCCTCCACCGCCGCTACGAACGCAAACCCGAGCACTTCCTCGCCTTCGTCGGCATAGCAGCAACCCTCATCTGCCACCGACGACTCACCAAATGAGACAACCTCTTAGCGCCGGTTTTCGTTCGGATGTTCCTCGGCCCCCGAGCTGCTGTTCCAGGTGCTGACCGAACGGGTCCGGCAGCCGTAGTACCGCACCGAACGGGTGCGGGCCGTCAACGCGGGTGTAGCCCAGGTGCCCGGGCTCGGAGAACAGTGTGATGCTGCCCTCGATCCGGTCGACGAGGAGGTAGAGCGGGGCCCGGTACTCGGCGTACCGGCGCCGCTTCACGATCCGGTCGGTTTCAGCGTTCGACTCCGACTTCACTTCCACGACGAGGAAAGTCTGATCGGGGAGTAGTGCCCCGCCGCCCTTGGCGAGCTCCTTGGGGACGACAACGACGTCACGCTCGGCATTGTCGATCCGCCACGGATCACGGACGTCCGCGCTCGACTTCCAGCGACAGCCTGTTTGAGCAGCAGTGAGTGTCCAGCGTCGCCACGCTTGTTCACGAGAACTCAGAGTGCCGTAAAGGGACTTCCTCCACAAGCCCCCGCGAAACCAGCCGGTCAAGGCCATGGCCCGGCCGCACGCGTCATCGACACAAAAAGCACATCAGGCGGATATCGCCAACACTCCATGTACGCAAGGTCGCGATTACAGACCCTGACGGGCATCTTTGCGACACTTCGAACGTCTGCGCGCACTACGAAATGTGTAACCGCCTAGCATCGAATTTACCGCAGCCTCGAACGCACGGTTCGAGAACCCATGCGGCATGAATCGGGGTTCAATAAATGCGTTTCCATGCTGCCCTGTCCACAGCAGCAGCCAGTGTTCTGGTTCTCTTCGCAGGAACCGGAACTTCCCATGCCGCATCGGACAGCCGGGAAGCCATACCTTCCATCACCGCTGATGCCACGACCAAGGCATCCGCAGTGGTTGTTGGCTGCCTCTTCGAGTCAATGAAGCCGTTTTACGTCACCGCCGGCGGTCCTTTGTACGCACAAGGGAAGATCAAGAGCTGCACGACTCCGAAACCGGACGCGTGCAAGCTCGACGTCACACTGGAGAAGAAGCTGTCGAACGGCCTGTACGGTGTCGTTGCCAACAAGAACACGGGCTGGAAGACGTGCAAGGCCAAGACCCTCAGCGTGCCGTACAAGTGCCCCCAGCGGATCCAGAAGCACACGCACAAGACCGTGTCCTCCCTGCAAATCGAGTACAAGGGAAAGTACGGCACAAAGGTCGTCGGCAGTTCAACAATAGCTACGAACTGCTGACTTAGCGCGGCTGGCGAGAGGGTGGATCGCACCTCAGGGTGCGGGTCGCCCTTCGTTCTTCGGGCGGGGATTTAGCTCCTCATCGAGCAGTTCCTCCTCACTCAGCTCAACGGCGAATTCGTTACCTTCCGGATCGGCCATCGTCACACAGGACAGGTCAAATGGATCCCGGGATTCCGCAAGGAGTACAGCCCCCAACGCAGTGAGCCTGCGGACTTCCTCTTCCAATGTTCCGCACACGGCCCCAATACCCAGACGCATCGTCGCGCGGGGGCGCTCGCTGTTTGCGGCAGGTTTGAAATACAGGGAATGCGGCTCGTTGCCATCAACCAGTTGCAGATGGAGCCCGTGGCTGCCGTCGATCACTGGCTTGTTAAGGACGGAGCTCCAGAACCGAGCCAACGCCTCCGGATCCGTACACAAGAAGGTCACGCGTCGCAGCTGTGTGGTCATACGCTTCACCGTACTGAACTTCGCTCCGGGCAGGAGGAGCGCGAGGGCGCGGGGCCGGCGGCGGGGGCCGGTGGAGCCGATGACGCGGGCGTCGGTGGTGTCCGCGTGCCGGATCTTCAACCTTAACTGCACCATCCGGAGAACCGTTGGGGTGTGTGCTTCGGTGGATATATGAGCTCGGGAGTGGCTGCCTGACCTGGTCACGGGGTTGCGCGGGCACCGGACCAGGTCAGCCGCTCAGCCAGTCGCCTCGCCTTCGACCGCACGCCCTCCACCTTCGCCGGCGTCGGCTCCAGCCCCAGCACCACCGCGATCTCTTTGGCCTTCACCGACCCTTGGCCCGACCGGTCCGCAACAATGCCCAGGATCCGCTGGTAGTCCGGCGCGAGAACAGACGTCGGCAGACCATCCCGCCAGGACGGCACCGTCGTTCCCGCCAACGGCGCGGGCGCGGACACCGATTCTGTCGCCGTTTCCTTCGCTGCCTCGGTCACGGCGGTGGTCTCGGCAGCGGACATGGCCAGGGCCTCGAGGAGTTCCTCCCGCGCGATCACCCGCCGGTCCAGCTCGATCTCGGACGTCGCCAACGCCGTACGGATCAGGGACGCCCTCGACCCGCTGCTGATCGAGGACGCCCTGTGGCACGCTTCACCCGCCGACATCTCCGGCCTCAAGGAGCACATCACGGCCATGGAGACGGCCGTGGGCACCGCTGACCCGGTGGCGTTCGTGCACGCGAACTGGCGGCTCCACGCAGCTATCGCGGCGATCAGCCCGAACGCCCTGCTCAGCTCCCTGTACTCCAACCTGCTGGACCTCATCGAGGCCCACACGCTGACGGTGCTGCCGGCCAGCGAGGAACCACTGGACCACTACATCGCCCACCGCCACGAGCTCCACCGCGATCTCGTCGATGCCCTCGAACGGCGCGACCGCGAGGCGGCGCTCCAGCTGATCCGTGAGCACAACACCAGTCTCCAGCCCGAGGAGCCCGCCGCAGAGCGCTGACCAGGCAACTTCACCCACCGCCGCACCTTGGGCCCGGTCCTGTCCCAGGACGGGGCCTACCTGTGGGGCCCCTTCAGCACCGGCCCGCACGTCGCACCGCCGCCGGGGACGGTGCGATGTGCCGCATACGGGTCAGACGGTCGTCCATTTCTGGTTGGTGCCACCGTTGCAGTCCCACAGCACCAGCTGGGTGCCGTCGGTGGTGGAGGCTGCGGGGTCATCGAGGCACCGTCCGGATACCGGGTTCTGGTAGCCGCCGTCGTAGGCCTGCCAGACCTGGTTGGTGCCGCCGTTGCAGTCCCAGAGCTCCACCCGGGTGCCGTTGGCGGTGCCGGAGCCCGTGGCGTCCAGGCACTTGCCCAGTGCCCGTAGCGTTCCGTCGGATCCCGCGGTCCACCACTGCGCGTCGGTGTTGTTGCAGGACCACAGCTGGACCGCGGTGCCGTTCGCGGAACCGCCGCCGTTGACGTCCATGCACTTGTCGGCGAGTGCGGATCTCACCTGACCGCCGGTGCGGACGGGTTCGCCGATCCAGCCGGCGGCGTCGGCTGCCTGGATGCCGCTGTTGAAGGCGTCGGCCATCTTGCGGTACCCGACGTCATTGGGGTGCAGCCCGTCGGCCAGGTCACCGGTGGTCAGAGCGCCCATGTCCACGTAGCGGACATGCTGGCCGGCCGCCTGCTTCGCCTGGACCATCCCCGGGATCCGCTGGTTGTACCCACCCCTGTTCGCCTCGATCGTGGGGTTCGTGGAGACGGTCAGGGACGCGACGAGCACGGTCGCGTCCGGGGCATCGGCCACCACCTGGTCGATCAGGGAATTCAGCCGGTCCGGCGCGGTGGGCACCTGGTAGTTCTGCCCCAGGTCGTTGGTGCCGATCATCAGGGTCACGACGTTGGGCCGGTAGCGGGACAGCGAGGCGTCCGCGATGGAGGCGATCTGGTCGATGCGCCAGCCGGAGTGGCCTTCGTTGTCGGGGTCCGTCATGGAGCCTGCCCGGGACGTGCCGACGAAGTCCAACGAGTAGCCCTTGGCACTCAACTCGTCCCAGAGCGGGCCTCGATAGCCGTTTCCGGTGCTGCTCCCGAGGCCATCGGTGATCGAGTCACCCAGGGGCATGACACGTAAGGCGGAGGCCGCCGCGACGGACCGCTCGCCCGGTGCCGCGGCCCGATCGGCCGCCGTAGCGGGCAGCGTGCCGCCCCAGAGCAGCCCGGTGGCGGTAGCCAGCATCAGGCCGAGAGTTGCGATGGATCTCTTCTTCATCACCAGTCCTCATCAGATGGAGTGTGAATTTCTCGGGTGGTTGCCTCAGCCGGTGGCGGCGTTGAGGAGGTCGAGAGCGCTCTGCTGGCAGCCGTAGTCGGTGGCGCCGTTGCCGCCGCTCCAGTGCGGGCCGTACTGGTCGAGCGCGTTGCGGTCGTGGTCGTGGGCGCTGTCCGCCCAGCGCGTGAGCGTCGCGGCGTAGGGGTGGTCGGACAGTTGGCGGTTGAGTGCGCCGAGGCCGCGTACGTAGGCGCCCTTGAAGCTCGGGCCGTCCCCCGTGCAGCTGTCGCCCTCGCCCGGTTCGCGCAGGACGCCGTCCGTCTCCAGCCGGGTGGTGGAGGAGTCGGCCAGGTCGCGGGCCGTCGTCAGGAGTCCGTCGTCGCCGGTGGCTTTATGGAACTCGGTCAACGCGCCCAGGACGACGCCCTGGTTGTAGGTCCAGGTGGGCTGGCCGTTGTTGGCGCAGGCGTCGGTGAGGCCGTCGTTGATCATGCGGTCGCCGTTGATCATGCCGCTGTCCCGGAACCAGTTCCATTCACTCTTCGCCCGGTCCAGGTACGCGGTGTCGCCCGGGATGCGGTTGTGCAGGGCCGAGTTGAGCTGGAGGTACAGCTCGTTGGTGATGGCGTTCTTGTAGTTGCCGTTCGTGCTCCAGCGGACCCCGCCCCCACACGTGTCGTTCCAGTTCGCGTTCATGTGGTCCGCGTCGGCCCGCGCGGTCTCCAGGTAGCGGCTGTCGCCGGTCACGTCGTACGCGTCGATCCAGGCCAGCCCCCACCACCCGGTGTCGTCGAGGTACTCGTTGCGGAACTGCCCTCCCTGCGCGTTGATGTTCTTGTCGTACGTCTCGGCGATGGCGTAGGTGTAACTGCCCATGCCAGTGATCCGGCTGTTGTCGATCACCGCCGTCAGCGCGTTGGCCGCCGTCCACCAGCCGTTGCCGCCGAACAGCTTGCTGCTCCGGTCGAACGACATCATCAGCGCGGTGGCCGCCGCGGTACTGCGGCTGCCCGCGTTCCAGGTCGTCCGCGCCCAGGCCGTACACGCGATGCCTCCCCCGGCCGGCTGCCCGCAGGCCCGAAGAGCCCCCACACCCTCGGTGTTCCAGTCATCCACGTTGTACATCTGGGTACGCCAGCCCTGCCCGCCATCAGGGACGGCGGTATCGCCGAGACGGCTGCCAGAGCCCCACGTCCGGCCGCCGTCCATGGAACGGTCCAGCCACACACGGTCCCCTGACCCGCCGTGGTCGATGGACGCCCAGCCCATCGCGGCGGCGTCGTCGAAGTGCAGCGCGATCGACCGTCCGGCCGCCTCGGCGGTGACGGAGCCGCGGTCCTGGGTGCTCTGCGCGGGATCCCGCGCGTCGCAGTACGTGTTGCACACGGCCGCCGAGGCCGACGCCGCGGAAGCGGTCGACACACCGGCGGAAAAGGATGACAGCGTTGCCATAAGCACGAACAGGGCTAACGAGGTGGACCTCTGTGACTTCATGAAACGGACTCCCCTACTTCTCGGTCACGGCCGAAGACGCTCCACCGATGGAGGGGAGCGCTCTCTGGTGTGTACGTCGGATGGCCCGCGCCAACGTGCGGCACACGCGCGACATACGTGGTCATGTCGTCGGCGCCCCGGATGGCGTACCCGTCTGCACAGGCGTGCCATCGCGCGGGGCGCAGGAGCGCCCCGGATTCAGGAGGGCAGGCTCCATTTCTGGTTGTTCCCGCCGTGACAGTCCCAGATCTCCAGTTGGGTGCCGTCGGCGGTGCTGGCGTCGGGTACGTCGAGACAGCGGCCGGACTGGGGGTTGACCAGTGCGCCGGTCGAGGCCGTGTAACTCCATTTCTGGTTGTTGCCGCCGTTGCAGTCCCACAGCTCGACCAGCGTGCCGTTGGCAGCTCCGCCGTTACCCGTGATCTCCACACACTTGCCCAGCACCTGGAGGGATCCGTCCACGGCCACCGTGACGCGCTGAGCGGTGGAGTCGTTGCAGGTCCAGAGCTGGATCTTGTTGCCGTTCGCCGCCGAGCCCGAGTCGTCGTCCAGGCACTTGTCACCGACCGCCGACTTCACCGCACCGGAAGGCGCTACGGGCGGCCCCGGGGGCTTGGCGCCGCCATCACCTTCGTACGACGGCGGCGCGGAGGACGCGGAGGTGGCCCAGTCAGTGTTGGCGCTCGTCCCCAGGTCGAGGTCGAGCGTCCCGCCGCCGGTCGCGAAGTCGGCCGGCAGGTAGGCGTTGTTCCAGTCGGCGCCGTTGAGGGTGGCGCTCTGCACGTAAGGGGCGTTGCCTGCGGCCTGTGGAGCGTCGACGACCATGTGCCGGCCGTTGCCCAGCGTCACGTCCACATGGGTGAACAGCGGGCTGCCCAGGGCGAGATCGGAAGTGCCGGGGGTCTCGGGGTAGAAGCCCATCGCGGACCAGACGTACCAGGCGCTCATCGTGCCCAGGTCGTCGTTTCCGACGCCCCACTTCGCCGGGTCGTTCGGCCACAGCCGGTCCTGGACCTTGCGGACGATCTCCTGGGTCTTCCAGGGCTGCCCCACGTAGTCGTACTCCCACGGCAGCTCGATGGACGGTTCGTTGCCCAGGTCCGCGTGCGTTCCGCCGGATCCGTCGAACTCGGACAGCACACTGTCCAGGTAGTTCACGTACTCGCTGTTGCCGCCCATGGCATCGGCCAGTCCGCGGGTGTTGTGCGGCACCGCCCCGGTGTACTGCCAGGACGTCCCCTCGACGAACTGGTCACTGCCGGCCGGGTCGAACTCCGGCTTCCAGGAGCCGTCCAGTTGCTTGGGCCGCATGAAGCCGCTGGAGGCGTCGAAGGTGTTCTTCCAGTCCTGCGCACGGTTGGCGAACTGCGACTGAGTGGTGGTGTCCCCCAGCGCGCCCGCGAAGGCTGAGGTGGCGAAGTCCTGTGCGCTGTACTCCAGGAGCGTGGCGACGGAACCGTAGAAGTCCCGTGGGTAGGAGCCGTCGGACGGCAGATAGCCGTACTTGGTCTGCAGGTCCAGGCCCATCCGGATCGGGTTGCTGGTGGTGCCCTCCTTGATCATGTCCGCCTTGGCCGCCGCGGTGTCGAAGTCGCGCGCGCCGAAGGCGTAGTAGTCGGCGATGATCGCCGGGCCGGGGTCGCCGTTCATCACCTGGGTCTCGGCCGAGTTGAGCGACCACTTCGGGAAGAATCCGGCCTGTTCGTAGTCGTTCACCAGGGACTGGGCGCTGTCGCCGGCCTGCTCCGGTGCGACCAGCGCTTCCAACTGTGCCTGCGTGCGGTAGATGTCCCACCCGGAGTAGGTGCCGTACTGCGCCTTCTGGCCCCCGGACACCGTATGGACCTTCTTGTCGAAGCCCCAGTACTTCCCGTCGCTGTCGCTGAGCAGGTTCGGGTGCAGCAGTGAGTGGTAGAGCGAGGTGTAGAAGACTTGCCGCTGGTCGGACGAACCACCGGTGACAGCGATCTTGCCGAGCACGTCGTTCCATGCGTCGTGTGCGGCGGTCCGGGTTCCGGTGAAGTCCCAGTCCGGGTTCTCCGACTCGCGGTTGGCCTTGGCTCCCGCGATCGAGACATACGACAGGCCGACCTTGGCCTGCACCGTGCGGTTGCCGGTCGTGTCGAAGGTCAGCGAATCGCCCCCGTCGAAGGTGCCGCTGCCGGTGATCGGCCGGTCGAAGACCATGTCGAAGTACGCGGTGTACGACGGGGCCGAGGCGCAGAAGAGACCGGCGTCCACGGAGCCGCTGACCTCGGTGCTGCTCACCTTGTCGAAGTGCAGATTGGTGGCCTTGTCGGCGTTCAGCTTGAACAGGAGATTGGCCTGTGTGGTCGCCGGGAACGTGAAGCGCGCCATGCCGGAGCGCGCGGTCGTCGTCAGCTCGGTGTTGACCCCGTTGTCGAGGTTGACCGAGTACGCGCCGGCGCTCGCCGTCTCGTTGCTGTGCGAGAAGCCGACCGTCGCGTTTCCGTCGATGCCGCCGGTGGTGGGCAGGACCGGGATGTCGCCCATCGCACCGCAGCCGGGACCGGAGATGTGGTTGAGACCGAACCCGGTGACAACGTTGTCAGAATATGCGTAGTTACCGCCGGGCGGGCGGGAGTCCGTGTCGGGACTCCACGAGACCATGCCGAACGGCGTGTCGGCTCCGGGGAAGGTATTGCCCCCGTTGGAGGTACCCAGCAGCGGATTGACCAGGGAGGCGGGATCGGTCACGGCGGCCGGCGTGGCGGCGTGCGCGACGGTGGTCGGCGCGGCGAGTCCGAAGAAGAGCAGACAGGTCGCGAGAAAGGTGCGCCATCTTTTCATCGTTGCGGCTCCAGGTACGGACAGCACGGCTGTCACCGGACCGGTGGGGGTGAGACCCCGAAAGCAAAGGGCAGGGTCGCAACACTTGTCAACGCAATCGACCGAAATTGCGAACAGAGACCAACAGACGTCGGAGCAAAGGCAGTTGAGCCTCCGGCACGGAGAGCCTTAGGTCGCGGACGCCCTCCGATTGACCCGACCACACGCTCAGACCGTTGACGCGGTCATGCTGACTGGCTAGCTTCAGAGAGCGCTCTCCCCTGTCGCCCATGCATACCCTCGCATCCCGGCCAGAGCTCTCGGGAGCGCCTCGGGAGTCCCATGAAGCCTGAACCGAGACGGATCGGCCGCAAGAAGACAACGTTGTCAGTCACCATGTGCAGCACAGCTCCGGACCGCCCGCCCCGGCAGACGCCTTGGCCGCCGCCCTGTTCACGTCCGCCTGCCGGTCGGGGACGCGGGCCCGGAGACGAACACCGCACCGCGTTGGCCGAAGTTCTCCCAGAAGAAGGATGTCGATGATGAAACGGCTACGGAGACTTGCCCCCTTATGGGTACTGACCCTTCTCGCTGCCGTGCTGGCGGTGAGTGCCGCCCCCGCACAGGCCGCGACCACGTCCATCACTGTGGACGGAGCCCGGAGCGGCCGGACCTTCGACGGCATCGGCGCGATCAGCGGCGGTGGTGGCAACTCCCGTCTGCTGACGGACTATCCGGCCGCCCAGCGGTCCCAGATCCTGGACTACATGTTCAAGCCGGGTTACGGCGCCAACCTCCAGCTGCTCAAACTGGAGATCGGCGGCGACGCGAACTCCACCGACGGCTCCGAGCCGTCGATCGAACACGCCCGCTCCACCATCAACTGCGATGCCGGCTACGAGTTCTGGCTGGCCGAGCAGGCCAAGGCCCGTAACCCCGGCATCGGCCTGTACGGACTGGCCTGGGCCGCACCCGGCTGGATCGACGGCGGGTTCTGGTCCACCGACACCATCAACTACCTGATCTCCTGGCTGGACTGCGCCAAGCAGCACGACCTGGACATCAAGTACCTGGGCGGCTGGAACGAGCGCGGCCATGACGTCAACTGGTTCATCCAGCTGCGCTCGGCGCTGGACAACGCCGGCTATGCCGGCGTCCAGCTCGTCGCGGACGACAGTGGCTGGGGCGTCGCCGACGACATGGCCGACAACCAGGCGTTCAACGACGCCGTCTCGATCATCGGCGCGCACTACTCCTGCAACGGAGGCGACGGGGGCGACGCCAGGACCTGTTCCAGCAGCACGGCGGCGAAGGACAACGGGAAGCCGTTGTGGGACAGCGAGAACGGCTCCCAGGACATGAACACGGGCGCCCCCGCACTGATCAGAGCGATCACCCGTGGCTACACCGACGCGAGGATGACCAGCTACTTCAACTGGCCGCTGATGGCCGCGATCTACCCGAACCTGCCCTACAACACGGTCGGCCTCGCCACCGCGGACTCACCCTGGTCGGGCAACTACCGGATCGGCGCGAGCACCTGGGCCACCGCCCAGGTCACCCAGTTCACCGAGCCCGGATGGAAGTTCATCGACTCGGCCTCCGGCTACCTGGGCGGCGACGAGAACAACGGCACGTACGTCACCGTCAAGTCGGACACCGGTTCCGACTACTCCACGATCCTGGAGACGACGACGTCCACCGGGTCCCAGACAGCGAACCTCACCGTGCGGGGCGGCCTGTCGACCGGCACCGTGCACGTGTGGGCGACCGACGTCAACAGCCCCAGCGACGCGACGTCCTTCATCCACACCCAGGACATCACTCCGGTCAACGGCTCCTACTCGCTGACGATGCAGCCGGGCTACGTCTACACGGTCAGCACCCTCGGCGGCCAGGGCAAGGGCACCGCGACCGCCCCGGCGGCGCACCCGCTCGCGCTGCCGTACAGCGACGACTTCGACGGCTACGAAGACAACACCCAGGCCAGGTACATGTCCGACATGCAGGGCTCGTTCGAGGTCCAGCCCTGTGCGGCCGGCCGTGCGGGCAAGTGCGTGCAGCAGATGGCTCCGGTCAAACCGATCGAGTGGCAGGACGACTCCGACTCGTACACCTTGACCGGAGATCCGAGCTGGTCCAACTACACCGTCAGCTCCGATGTCTTCCTTCGCGGTGCCGGCACGACCGAGCTCCTGGGCCGCGCCAACACCCAGCTGCGTCCGCAGTCGCACATGAACGCGTACTACCTCCGCGTCCGTGACACCGGCCAGTGGTGGATCGAGAAGATGCAGACGGACGGCTCGAACCGCACCCTGGCCACCGGCACCACCACCGCCCTGGGAACGGGCAAGTGGCACAACCTGTCGCTCACCTTCCAGGGCTCGCAGATCACCGCGAAGCTCGACGGCAACCAGTTCGGTTCGGTCAGCGACGGCTCCTTCCAGACCGGCCAGGCGGGCCTGGGCATCCAGGGCTACCGCACCGACCAGTTCGACAACCTGTCCATCACCCCCGGCACCGGCAATCCCCCCACGGGCGGCACGGGACGGATCAGCTCGGTCCTCAACGGCGACAAGTGCCTGGACGACTTCACCGGGTCGACCACCGCGGGCGCCGTCGTGGACATCTGGGACTGCAACGGCTCCCCCGCACAGCAGTGGACCGTGGGCAACGGCTCCGTCAAGGCCGGCGGGCTCTGCCTCGACGTGGTCGCCAACGGCACCGCCAACGGCTCCCTGGTGAACCTGTGGACGTGCAACGGCGCCGCGAACCAGCAGTGGAACGTGAGCAACGGGACCCTCGTCAACCCCCAGTCGGGCCGCTGCCTCGACATCCCCGCGCTCAACACGGCCAACGGCACCCAGCTCGACATCTGGGACTGCGACAACGGATCGAACCAGAAGTGGAATCTCCCTTCCTGATGTGCTGATCCAGCGGTGAGCCGGGTCGGGCGGGTGCGGGACACCGCACCCGCCCGACCCGCGTGCCGAGCCGACTGCCCGCCGTGCCCCTCGAACACCTCCGGCTCCCGGCGCCGGGCGCCACGGTGAGCCCTGCCGGCGAGGAGCGTCCGGGCCGCGGTCACGGAGTGGTCCGCCGGGGCGGATAGCATGTCCGCATCTCGTCTCATTCTCATTGCTGAGGAGCGGGTGGTGTGCCGGGAAGCCTGGTCGGCGACGTAACAGTCGTGCGCCCGGAAAGGCCTGCCGTGCCCATCGCTTCCCGTGTCCGCCGGTCCGGCGTGCGACTCGTCGTCGACAGAGCCACACCCCGTGTGCCGTGCGAGCCGATCCCTCGGTGCCCTGTGGGCGCCCCGCTCCGGCCTGCCCGGCAGCTTCGACTGGATGAGAGTTCAGAGATGTCCCCGCAGCGCCCCTCGTCGCAGCCTCCCGCCATACCCCAGGAGTCGGCGATCCAGCAGGTGCTCGCCTGCTTCGACGCCTACGCCCGTGTCCACGGGACGCGCGACAGCATCCTGCCGGCCTCCCGGGTCACGCCCAGGGAGGAGCAGCGCGCCTTCGACGAACTCCGGCACGCCGTCGAGCGGCTCCGCGACACCACAGAAGAGGACTGATCCTCCGGGGCCGGGGACGGGGGCGGGGACGGTGACGGGAGCCGGGGCCGTGACGGGGGCCCGGAGCGCCCGCCCCGGGCTCAGCCGGTCTCCCCGTCCGCCGACGGCAGCCTGGCCTCGACCGCGTCGAGCAGCAGTTCGAGCGCGAACGGATAGCCGCTGAACCTCATCTCGTGGGCCAGCAGGCGCACGGTGGCGACGATGTGCGGGTAGGCGTCCGCGTCCAGCCGGCCGTAGCGGTCCTGCCACACCTGGAGATCGGCCTTCTGCGCGGCGGCCGGCAGCGCGAGGGCGGCCGCGTCCAGGGCCGCGAAGGCGAGCGCCTGGTCCACGAAGGCGTGGTAGACGCGGACCGCCTCCCGGTCCCCGAAGCCCGCAGAGCGCAGCACGCCGAGGATCATCTCCACGGCCCGCCGCTCGTTGTCCCGCCCGGTCGTCCGGTGTGCGGCCAGCAGGGCTGCCTGCGGATGCGCCCGGTAGGAGGCCTGGATGCGCAGACCCAGCTCGCACAGGTCGAAGCGCCACCGGCCGGTGGGCTGCCAGCCGCGCTGCGAACGGCCGATGAGCTCGTCGGCGACCGCCAGCAGCAGGTCGTCGGTGTTGCGGAAGTACCGGTACAGCGCGCTGGGGTCGGCGCCCAGCGCGCCGCCGAGGCGGCGGACCGTCAACGCGTCCGCCCCGTGCTGCCCGACCAGGCGCAGCGCCGTCTCCACGATGACCTGTTCGGACAGCACGGTGCCCTGTTTCGTCGGCCGCCTGCGCCGTCGCTGCGGCTCCGGAACCACCCGCTCAACCATGGCCGGAGCTTACGACAACACCATTGACCTGTGAAGGAGACGGCGGGTTTCATGACCAGCCATCCAGGCTCTCCAGCCCCCTTCCCCAGGCAAGGCGACGATCCGTTGGCAGCAGCAGTGAAGAATGCGAATCCCGGGCCGAGAAGTGGCGCCGAGGCGCCCCGGGCCGCGATGCGAAAGTCCATAGGCGTCGTCGACGGCGTCGTTCTCGCCGCTTCCAGCACGGCGGCCACCAGCAGTATCGGCATCGGACTCGGCCTGATGGCGGGCATCGTCGGCCTGCACCTGCCGGCGATCATGCTGCTGGCCTTCCTGCCCGTGCTCGGCATAGCCGGCGGATACGGGCGGCTCAACCGCGTCGACCCCGACGCCGGCAGCAGCTACAAGTGGGTCGGCGGGATCTTCAGCCCCTGGCTGGGCTTCCTGACCGGCTGGGTCAACGTCGTCGGCACGGTCGTGTTCATGGCCTACACCACCACGGTGACCGGCTCGGCGATCATCCAGCTCCTGCGCCAGGCCACCGTCCACAGCGTCGCCGGGCTCTCCCTCGATCCGGACTCGACCCTGCAGTCCACGCTCCTCGGCATGATCGTGCTGCTCGCCGCCTCGCTGGTCGCCGTGCGCGGGCTGGACCTCGCCGCGCGTCTCCAGAAGTACCTGCTGATCTTCGAGTACGGCGTGCTGATCGCGTTCTGCGTCTACGGCCTGTTCGCCGGGGACCAGCCCTTCTCGCTCTCCTGGTACAACCCCTTCGACCTCCCCTCGGCCGAGGCGCTCGCCCAGGGCATGATGCTCGCGGTCTTCTGCTACTGGGGCTTCGAATCGGTCTTCAGCGTCGGTGAGGAGGTCGGTGACCCGCGCGACGCCTCCCGCGGCGGGTTCATCGCCCTGGTCGTCATGCTGCTGCTCTTCCTGCTGGCCGGCACCGCCTTCCAGCGGGTCCTGCCGCTGGACGAACTGGCCGGCAACGGCGCGCAGGGGCTCGCCTACTTCGGTACGAAACTCGCGGAGCAGCCACTGGCCGCGCTGCCGCTCGTCGCTCTCATGTTCTCCGCGGTGGCCTCGCTCCAGGCCTCGGTCATCCCCACCGCCCGGGGGATGTACGCGATGGGCCGCGACGGTGTCCTCGGCCCCGTCTGGACGCGGCTGCACCCCAAGCACGGGACCCCGGCCGCCGGAACCCTGCTGATCACCGCGATCGCACTGGTTCTCGCCGCGCTGTCGCTCGTCATCCCCACCGTCAACGACCTGATCTTCGCCGCCGTCAACGCGATCGGCATCGTGGTCGCCCTCTACTACGCCCTCACCGCCACGGCCGCCGCGGTGCGCTTCCGGCATCTGCTGCGCACTTCGCCCCTGGAGGCGCTGCGCGCGGTCGTCGCGCCGCTGCTCGGCGCGCTCGTGCTGCTCGCCACCGGCGGCTACCTCACCTGGACCTTCTACACGTCCACCGACCACTTCGAGGTCTCCGCGGACAACGGCTGGTTCGCCCTGCTCGTCCCGGTGCTGATGATCGGCTCCGGACTGCTGGCCGCCGCGTGGGCCCGCTGGTACCGCCGGTCGCCCTATTTCACCCGTTCCCGTACTCCGGGCGCCCCCGACACGTCGCGGGAGACCAGCACATGACCTGATGACAACGCCATGGCGCAGGGCCGCCCGAGCCCACCGCATGACACCCCGCCCCCACCTCCCTCACGTCTGGAGCACCGTATGACCACGGCCGATCTGGTCTTCACCCGCGGCCCCGTCTTCACCGCCGATCCGGCCCGCACCCGGGCCTCCTCACTCGCCGTCACCGGTGACCGCATCACGGCGGTCGGGCACGACGAGGTCCGCGAACTCATCGGTCCCAACACCGAAGTCGTCGATCTCGCGGGGAAGCTGCTGCTCCCCGGCTTCCAGGACGCCCACATCCACCCGGTGTTCGCCGGGGTGGAGCTGGCCCAGTGCGATCTGACCGGCACCGTCGGCGCCGCGGAGTACCTGGCCCGGATCCGGGCCTATGCCGACGCCCATCCGGAGCGGGCCTGGATCACCGGTGGCGGCTGGTCGCTGGAGAGCTTCGACGCAGGACTGCCCACCCGGCAGCTGCTCGACTCCGTGGTCCCCGACCGCCCGGTCCTGCTGGCGAACCGCGACCACCACGGCGCCTGGGCCAACACCCGGGCCCTCGAACTGGCGGGCATCACCGCCGCCACCCCCGATCCCCCGGACGGCCGTATCGAGCGCGAGCCGGACGGCTCGCCCGGCGGAGTGCTCCAGGAAGGCGCCCAGGCGCTGGTCGCCCGGCTGGTGCCGCCGACCACCCCGGCGGACCGGCTGGCGGGGCTGCTGCGTTCGCAGCGACTGCTGCACTCCCTCGGTGTCACCGGCTGGCAGGACGCCCTGCTCGGCGTGTTCAACGGCAACACCGATCCGTCGGACGCCTATCTGACCGCCGCCCGCGACGGCTCGCTCACCGCCCGGGTCACCGGCGCGATGTGGTGGGACCGCGAGCGCGGGGCCGAGCAGATCGACGAACTGGTCGCCAGGCGTGCGCAGTTGAGCCACGGGCGGTTCCGGGCCGGCTCGGTGAAGATCATGCAGGACGGCATCGCGGAGAACTTCACCGCGGCGATGACCTCCCCGTACCTGGACGGCTGCGGCTGTGCCACCGCCAACAGCGGACTGAGCTTCGTCGACCCGGACGCCCTGCGCGGCCATGTCACCCGGCTCGACGCCCTCGGCTTCCAGGTCCACTTCCACGCGCTCGGTGACCGGGCCGTCCGCGAGGCGCTCGACGCGGTGGAGGCCGCCGTCGAGGCCAACGGCCGTCGCGGGAACCGTCACCACCTGGCCCATCTCCAGGTCGTCCACCCCGACGACATCGGGCGCTTCGCCCGGCTCGGCGCCATCGCCAACATCCAGCCGCTGTGGGCCGCCCACGAGCCCCAGATGGACGAGCTGACCATCCCGTTCCTCGGTCCCGAACGCGCCGCCTGGCAGTACCCGTTCGGGGACCTGCTGCGCGCGGGCGCCACCCTCGCCGCGGGCAGCGACTGGCCGGTCAGCAGCGCGGACCCGGTCCAGGGCATCCATGTCGCGGTCAACCGGCGGGAGCCCGGGAGCACCGACAGCCGGGTCTTCCTGCCCGAACAGCGTCTGGACCCGGCCTCGGCCGTCGCCGCGTACACCGCAGGCAGCGCGCATGTGAACGGCGTGGACGACGCGGGCAGTCTGCTCCCCGGCAACCTGGCCGACCTGGTGGTCCTGGACCGTGACATCCTCACCGCGCCGCCGGAGGAGATCGGCGGGGCACGGGTCCTGCGGACGTATGTCGGGGGCGCGCTCGTCCACTCCGGCTGACCGGGGTGGCCGCGCCCGGCCCGGTGCTCAGGCCGGGCCGGGCGCGGTTCCCCAGGGCGCCGCCTCCTCCAGCTGGGCCGCCAGCGCGAGCAGTACTCCCTCGCCGCCCAGGGGCGCGCCGAACTGGACGCCGAGCGGCAGCCCCTGGCCGTCGTGGCCGAAGGGTACGGACATGGCCGGCATGCCGGTCACGTTGTACACGCCGGTGAAGGCGGAGTAGACCGAGGCGTGCCGGTAGATCGACTCCGGCTGCGCGGTGTCCAGGGTGCCGAGCGACGGAGTGGGCCGCGCGAGGGTCGGGGCGAGCGTGACGTCCAGGCTCCGGAACAGCGCGCCGGTCTCCCAGCCGATCTCCTGGGCCCGGCGCAGCGCCCGGCTGACGTCGGCCGCCGGGAGGGTGCGGTAGTGGTCGTACAGCACGCGGGTGAAGGGTTCGATGTCGTCGTCGGCCGGCGGCCTGCCGAGTACGGCGAGGCGGGCGTCGATCTGGGCGACGAGGTCGGCGCCCATCAGGACGCCGGAGGTGGCGCCGACGTCGTCGGGGCGGTACGGGGCGGTGGTCTCGGTGACGTGGTGGCCGAGGCGTTCGCAGAGCAGGGCCGCGGCGCGTACCGCCCGTTCGCAGTCCGGGTGCACGCCGGGACCGTCCGGCAGGGCGGTGATCAGCCCGATCCGCAGCCGTCCGGGGGCGCGGCGGGCGAGTTCCGCGAAGGGTGCGGCGGGGGCCGGCGCGGCGTACGCGTCGCCGGGCAGCGGTCCCGCGGCCACGTCGAGGAGCAGGGCGCTGTCCCGGACGGTCGTGGTGAGGGCGTGGTGGGCGGAGAGGAGGCCGGAGAGGGTGGTGGGGCGGGGCGCGGGCGACACGCGCCCCCGGCTGGGCTTGAGGCCGAAGAGTCCGCAGGCGGCCGCCGGGATGCGGATCGAGCCGCCGCCGTCGCTGGCGTGCGCGACCGGGACCATGCCGGCCGCCACCGCGGCCGCCGAGCCGCCGCTGGAGCCGCCGGGTGAGTGGGCGGGGCTCCAGGGGTTGCGGGTGGGGCCGAAGAGGGCCGGTTCCGTGGAGGCGTTGAGGCCCAGTTCTGGGGTGTTGGTGGTGCCGAGGACGACGGCTCCGGCGCGCCGGTAGCGGGCCACGAGTTCGCTGTCGCGCCGGGCGGTCGCGTCGGCGAAGAGCCGGCTGCCGCCCGTGGCGGGCAGTCCCGCGACCTCGGTGCCGAGGTCCTTGACCAGCATCGGGACGCCGTGCAGCGGGCCGTCGGGCAGGCCGGCCGCGATCTCGGCGCGGGCGGCGTCGAACCGGGTGTGGACCACCGCACCGAGTGCGGGGTCCAGCGTCCGGATGCGGTCGATCGCCTCCTCCGTGACGGTACGGGCGTCGGTGCGGCCGTCCCGGACCGCCGCGGCCGTGGCGACCGCGTCGGGCCCCCTCACTTCACGTATCCGGCGGGCGTGCCCCAGGTCTCGCGGCGCGTGGTGTCACGGTCGACCAGGACACAGCGGGTGCCGGTGAAGTTGGTCGGCATGCACTTGTTGCAGTGGATGCACAGGGACGGGGTGGTGGCGTCGTCCCGCAGGCGGTTGATCAGGTCGGGTTCGCGCAGCAGGGCGCGGGCCATGGCCACGTACTCGAAGCCCTCCCGCATGGCGAGGTCCATGCCCGCCCTGTCGGTGATGCCGCCGAGCAGGATCATCGGGAGTTTCACGGCGGCGCGGATCTGCCGGGCGTCCTGGAGCAGATAGGCGTCCCGGTAGGGGTAGCTGCGCAGGAACCGCTTGCCGACCGCCTTCACCCCGAGCTTGATCGGCTGCGGCATGATCGCGGAGAACTCCCTGAGCGGGGCGTCCCCCTTGAACAGGTACATCGGGTTGAGCAGGGAGCTGCCCGCGGTCATCTCCAGGGCGTCGACGGTGCCGTCCTGTTCGAGCCACTGCGCGACGGGGATGGCCTCGTCGAGCCAGAAGCCGCCGGGCACGCCGTCGTCCATGTTCATCTTGGCGATGACGGCGATCCGGCCGCCGACGGCGTCGTGGACGGCGCGCATGATCTCCCGGGCGAACCGGGCCCGGTTGGGCAGGCTGCCGCCGTAGGCGTCGGTGCGGTGGTTGATCCGGGGGCTGAGGAAGGAGCTGGCCAGGTAGTTGTGGCCGAGGTGGATCTCGACGGCGTCGAAGCCCGCGTCGATGGCACGCCGCGCGGCCTGTGCGTGTGCCTCTGTGACGCGCCGGATGTCGGTGAGGGACGCCTCCTGGGCCCAGCTGAGGGTGGTGGCGTGGAAGTGCCTGGACGGGGAGAGGGCCGGGGCGCCGTTGCCCTTGGGGTTGGCGACGGGTCCGCCGTGACCGATCTGCGCCGCGATCGCGGCGCCCTGCGCGTGCACGGCCTCGGTGAGTACCCGGAGTCCCGGCATGGCTTCGTCGGTCCAGTAGATCTGGTGGCGGTCGGTGCGGCCCTCCCTGGAGACGGCGCAGTAGGCGACGGTCGTCATGCCGACGCCGCCGCGTGCGTAGCCGACGTGGAAGTCGACGAGGTCCTGGGTGACCAGGGACTTGTGGCTGAGTCCCTCGTAGGTCGCGGCCTTGATGACGCGGTTGCGGAGCCCGACCGGGCCCAGCTGGGCGGGGGCCAGGGCGTCGGGTGCCTCGGTGGTGGTCACGCGTGGTTCCTTTCCGGTTCGACGTGATGACAGGCGACCCGGTGTCCGGGGCGGATGTCCCTGAGCGGGGGCTCCTGCTGGGAGCACAGATCGGTGGCCAGCGGACAACGGGTACGGAAGCGGCAGCCCGACGGCGGGTTCAGGGGCGAGGGGAGCTCGGCGGGCGGGGCGGGGTCCCCGGCCGTTCCCGGGCCGCGCCGGGCCTGCGGGAGGGAGGCGAGCAGCAGCCGGGTGTAGGGGTGGAGGGCCTCGTGCTGCATTCCGCCGGAGGGCAGTACCTCGCATACCTTGCCGAGGTACATCACCATGACGCGGTCGCTGATGTTCTTCACGACGGAGACGTCGTGGGCGATGAAGACCATGCTCAGTCCGCGCCGCCGCGTCGTCGTCTCCAGGAGGTTGAGGATCTGGGCCTGGACCGACACGTCGAGGCTGGAGACGGGTTCGTCGCAGATCAGCACCTCGGGGTCCAGGAGCAGCGCGCGGGCGATGCAGACCCGCTGGCACTGGCCGCCGGAGAGTTCGTGCGGCCGGCGCTCCCGTACGGTCGCGGGGTCGAGGCCCACGTCGCGCAGCGCGTCGTCGGTCCGGGTGTCCTTGCCCCGGGTGGCGTCGCCGCTCCCCCAGATCGAGGGGCCCTCCCAGACCAGGTCCTTGACCCTGCGGCGGGGGTTCAGGGCGGAGACCGGGTCCTGCATGATGATCTGCATCCGCGCGCGGGCCCGGCGCAGTTCCCCGGGGGCGAGGCCGGTCAGGGTCACCCCGCCGAGCCGTACGGTGCCGGAGTCCGGGGGCGGCAGCTGGATGAGGGCGCGGCCGACGGTGGACTTGCCGCAGCCGGACTCACCGAGGATGCCGAGGGTCTCGCCCGCCGCGACGTCGAGGCTGACGCCGGAGACGGCGTGCACCTTGCGGCCCCGGCCGGCGGGGTACTCCACGACGAGGTCCTGGGCGTGCAGTGCGGGCGGCGGCGCGCCCCGTTCTCCGGTGGCGGTGGTGCGGGTGCTCGTCATACGGCGGCCTCCTCTGCGGCGCCCAGCGGGTGGTGGCAGGCGACGACGCCGCCGGCGTCGCGGTCACCGGCGTACGCGGCGAGCGGCGGCGACTGGGCGGTGCAGTGGTCGGTCGCCGCACCGCAGCGGGGGGCGAACCGGCATCCGGGTGGCGGGTGCAGCAGATTGGGCGGGCGGCCCTCGATGGTGGGGAGCAGGGTGTGCGGGGGCAGGTCGAGGCGGGGGATGGAGGCGATCAGGGCGCTGCTGTACGGGTGCCGGGGGCGTTCGAAGACGGCCGGGGTGGGCGCGTACTCGACGAGCCGGCCGGCGTACATCACCGCGACCCGGTCCGTGCGGCCGGCGACGGTGGCCAGGTCGTGGCTGATGAGGACGGTCGCCATCCGGAGGTCCCGGGCCAGTGTCTGGAGCAGGTCCAGGATCTGCTTCTGCACGGTGACGTCGAGCGCGGTGGTCGGTTCGTCCGCGATGAGCAGCCGGGGGCCGCAGGCCAGTGCCATGGCGATGACGACGCGCTGCCGCATTCCGCCGGAGAGTTCGTGCGGGTACTGGCGGGCGCGCCGGGCGGGTTCGGGGATGCCGACCTGCCGGAGCAGCTCGACGGCCCGTTCCCGGGCCTCGGCGCGGCTCAGGCCCTGGTGCAGCCGGACGCTCTCGGCCAGATGCGCGCCGGTCTTCTTCACCGGGTTCAGTGAGGTCATGGGGTCCTGGAAGACCATGGCGGCCTCGGTGCCCCACAGGGCCCGCCGGCCGGCCGGGCTCAGGGCGTGGACGTCCCGCCCGCCGAGCAGGACCGTTCCGGAGACGGTGGTGCCGGGGCCGTCGGTGATCAGGCCCATCAGGGTGCGGCCGAGCACGGACTTGCCCGATCCGGACTCTCCGACGATGCCGAGGGTCTCGCCCTCCGCCAGCGACAGGCTGACGCCGTCGACGGCCCGGACCGGGCCGCGGGGGGTGTGGAAGGCGGTGCGGACGTCGGTGGCCGTGAGCAGCGGCGGTGGTCCGGCGCCGGGTGCGGGTGCCTCGGGCAGCGGTGCGGTGGTCACAGTTTCACGCTCCGGGAGTCCCATCGGCCGCGGGCCTTCTCGCCGACGATGTTGAAGGCGAACACGGTGAGGAAGAGGAAGGCGCCGGGCACGAGCACGATGTGCGGGTGTTCCTCGAAGACCCGGCCCTCCCCCTCCGCGATCATGTTTCCCCAGGTGGGTTCCGGCGGCTGGATCCCGAGTCCGAGGAAGCTGAGGGAGGCCTCCGCGACGATGAGGACCGAGATCATCACGACGGCCAGGGACAGCAGGGGCAGCAGCACGTTGGGCAGCAGTTCGCGCAGCAGGATGCGGGAGCGGCTCGCTCCCATGGCGCGGGCGGCGACGACGAACTCCCTGTTGGCGTAGGCCATGGTCGTGGCGCGGGCGAGCCGCACCATGCCTGGGACGGTGAGCAGCGCCAGGGAGAACGCGACGTTGCGCAGCCGCGGCTGGAGAACGGTCGCGAGCGCGATGAGCAGGATGAGCGGCGGTACGGCGAGCAGTGAGTTGGTGGCGATGCCCACGGCCCGGTCGGCGGCCTTGCCGAAGTAGCCGGCGACCATGCCGACGGCCCCTCCGAGGACGGTGCCGATGGCGACCGCGGACAGCGAGATGAGCAGCGAGGAGCGGGCGCCGTAGAGGGATCTGGCCAGCAGGTCGAGGCCGAAGCCGTTGGTGCCGAGCGGGTGGCTTCCGGTGAACGCCGGTGGGCTGAAGACGGGTTCGAGGACGGTGCTCGCGACGTCGCGGTCCTCGGCCAGCCCCAGCCAGGGGGCGAACAGGATCGCGAGGCCGAGCAGCAGCAGCCAGCAGGCGCCGAACCAGAACACCACGTCGAAGCCGGGGCCCGCCCACCGCTTGCCGAGCCGGGAGGCGCCGCCGAGCGTCATGCCGAGGCCGAGCAGTGCGACGGCCGCCCTGGCGAGCGGGACGAGCTGGACCGTGGTCGCCCCGAACACCAGGAGGGCGAGGCCGGCGGCGGTCAGGGCGACGGCGGTGAGCAGGGGCAGGGGGAGAGCGGTCCGCGTGCGCGGCACGATGTCAGACATGGACACGTCGCGTCCTCGGGTCGAGACAGCCGTAGGAGAGGTCGATGCCGGCGTTGATCACCACGTAGATCACGGCGATGGTGAGCACGGCGCCCTGGACCATCGGGTAGTCGCCCTGGCCCGCCGCGTTGACGATGAGGGTCCCCATGCCGGGCAGGGCGAAGAGGTACTCCACGACGACGGTGCTGCCGATCAGCCGGCCGAGGCTGAGGCCGAGCAGGGTGACCAGGGAGAACGAGGAGGGGCGCAGCGCGTCGGAGAACAGGATGCGCAGCGGGTGCATGCCCTTGGCCCGGGCGGCGAGGATGAAGTCCTCCCGCAGGGTCACGATGAGGTCGCCGCGCAGGACCCGGGTGAACATGGCGAGTTCGGCCAGGGCGACGGTCAGGGCGGGCAGGAAGGCGTGGTGCAGATTGCCCGCGAGGTCGCCTTCGCCGAGTCTTACCCATTCGGAACGCGGGAACCAGCCTGCCGAGTCGACCAGGACGAGGACCAGCAGCAGGCCGGCCAGGAAGCTGGGCACGGACAGCACGCCGAAGGTGCCGGCGCCGATGATCCGGTCGGCGGCCGAGCCCTCGCGGTAGGCCGACCACATGGCCAGCGGCACGGCGATCAGCAGGGCGATGAGCAGTCCGAGCGCCGCGATCTCGAAGCTGACGGGCAGCGCGGACATCACCCGGTCCGTGACCTCGCTCCGGGGCGGTACGACGGAGTGGCCGAGGTCGCCGGTCAGGGCGTTGCCCAGCCAGTGGAAGTAGCGGGTGACGACGGGCTGGTCGAGTCCGAGGTCGTGCCGGAGTCCGGCGTACTCGGAGGGTGCCCGGCCCGCGCCGAGGATGTCGACGGCGGGATCGCCCGGCATCAGGACGACCAGGGAGAACACCCCCATGCTCGCGATCAGGAGCACGCCCGCCAGTTCCAGCACCCGGACGGCGAGCCGGCGAAGCACCGCGGGGGCCGTCATGTGCTGATCCAGGCCTGCCCGAAGAGGGCCATGTACTCGTCGGTGGGCACGATGCCGTGCACGTTCTTGCCCCAGGCGGTGAAGCCGGCGCTCGCGCCGAGGTTCACCACGGGCACGTCCTCGTTGAAGAGCCGCTGGACGTCGTCGAGGATCCGCTGGGTCTCCGCGTGGCCCCGGGCTCCCTGGAGTTCGACCAGGAGTGCGTCCATCTTCGGGTTGGCGTACGCGCCGGGGTTGCCGTAGCTCTTGGAGTTCAGGACGCTCTGGAGGCGGTGGTAGGGGTCGCTCTCGGAGATGCTCGCCGCGCCGCGGCTGATGTCGAAGTCGTGCTCCACGTAGGTCTTGGACACCCGGTCCGCGATGGAGGAGACCAGGTCGAGTTCGACCGTGAAGCCGACCCGCTCCAGCATCGCCTTGGTGACGACGGCCTTGGCGCGCGAGACGGGGTCGGTGCCGTCCATGTAGGTGAGGGTGCCGTCGAAGCCGTCCTTCTTGGCTTCGGCGACGAGCTTCTTCGCCTTGCCGAGGTCGATGCCGACGGGCTTCACCGCGGAGTGCAGGCGTGATTCGGGCGGGAAGATCTCCTGCCCCGGCAGCCCCTTGCCCTCGTAGGCGCGTGCGGTGTCGAGCTCGGGGTCCAGGGCCAGCGCCATCGCCTCGCGGATCCGCAGATCCGCGCCGGGGCGGCCGTGGCGGGTGTTGATGGTGATCATGTTGCCGAGTCCGGTGAGGGTCAGCTCCCCGGGGTGTCCCTCGTGCACGGCGTCGTCCACGACGTCGGGGCTGCGCAGGTACGTCACGTCGGCGGTGCCGTCGTTCAGCGCGTCGAGCTTGGAGCGGTCGGACTGCGGCCAGGTGAAGCGCAGCGCGTCGAGGTAGGGCGCGCCCTTCCAGTACTTCTTGTTCGCCTTGAGGACCATCTCCTCCTGGGGGGCGTACGTGCCCAGGGTGAAGGGCCCGGCGCCGATCGGCCGGAAGGTCTTCGAGGCGTACGCGGCGGGGGCCACGATCATCCCGGGGGCCTGGGCGAGCATCGCGGGGAAGGTGGCCCAGGGCTTGCGGAGGGTGAAGACGACGGTGGAGTCGTCGGTGGCCCGCGCGGCGGCGAGATTGGGGGCGAGCAGCGCGGTGTCGGCGCCCTTGCTCCGCTGGTACCAGTCGATGGAGCCGACCACGGCATCCGCGTCCAGGGGGGTGCCGTCGGAGAACCTGACGCCGTCGCGGAGTCTCAGGGTCCAGGTCTTCAGGTCGGCGCTGCTGTGCAGCGATTCGGCCAGCCACGGCCGGTACTTCTTCGCCTCGGTGTCGTAGCGCATCAGTACGTCGTAGACGGCGGCGAGCGCGGAGCCGCCGGACGCGCCTGTCGCGTAGGTGACGGCGGGACTGAGGCTGCGGGCCTCCGCGTAGTCCGCGAAGCGCAGGGTGCCGCCGCGGACCGGTTTGCCGCCCGCCGGCTGGTTTCCGACGCTGCCGAACTCGTAGCGGCCGCGTTCGGTCTTCTGCTGCTTGCCGCTGTTCCCGTCGTCGGGTGAGGCGCATGCCGAGGTGAGCATCGCCGCGACGGCCAGGGCCGCTGCGAGACGGGCTCTCACCCGTGGTGCTCGCTTCATTTCTTCCTCCAGTTGTCCGGTGCGGGAAGCGGAGTTCGTCCGGTGCGGGAAGCGGCGAGGAGCGTGGGGCCGGATCAGATGGGGGACGCTACGGCCGGCGAAATCCGGCCGACGTGACGCATCCCACTCACCGGGAGCCGGGCCCGGGGGCGGTCCGGGCCGGTGGCGCGGCGGTTGCCCTCCCCTGCGCAGCCGTCGCACGTTGTCCCAGTGACCGGAACCGGCCGGGGGCCCGCGCGCCCGTACTGGCCGACACTGGCGTCGACCGCGATTCCAGTGGAGTTCACGACGCCCAGGAGTTCCCGATGTCCAGCGAAACGGATCACCGCACCCCCGCCCCGGCGACCGGGCTCACCGGCCCCGGCGGCCGGTTCGAGCTCCGCGACGACGAGGTGCTGGGCACCCGGCTGCCGGTGTTCACCCACCGGCAGCGGGCCCTGCACGAGGTGCTGCACGCGTCCGTGGCCTACGCCGAACGCGACTTCATCGTCACCGCGGACCGCCGGATCACCTTCGCCGGGCACGCGGCGCAGGTCGCCTCGCTGGCCCGGGTGCTGCGTGAGGAGTACGGCATCGCCAAGGGCGACCGGGTGGCCATCGCCGCCGCCAACTCACCGGAGTGGATAGCGGTGTTCTGGGCCACCGTGTCGATCGGCGCGGTGGCGGTCGGGTTCAACGCCTGGTGGTCGGCGCGGGAGATGGCCCACGGGCTGGGCAACGCGGAGCCCGCCCTCGTGGTGGCCGACGCCAGGCAGTCGGGAAAGCTGGCCGGCTGCACGGTTCCGGTGCTGTCCGTGGAGGAGGACATCGGCCGCTGCCTCACGGCCCACACCGGAGCGCCCCTGCCGTCCGCGGAGGTCGCGGAGGACGACCCGGCCGTCATCCTCTACACCTCGGGCACCTCGGGCCGTCCCAAGGGCGCGGTGCACACGCATCGCAACCTGCTGGCCGTCGTCGAGTACCACCGCATGAACGACGCGCTGCTCCAGGAGTTCGGTGACCCGCTGCCCCCGCAGGACCGGGTGTACCTGCTGACGCTGCCGCTGTTCCACATCGCGAGCCTGCACAACCTGGCGGTGCCGAGGCTCGCCACCGGCAGCCGGATCGCTCTGCACCAGGGCGCGTTCGACGTGGACGCGGTGCTGGGCATGGTCGAGCGGGAGCGGGTCACCAACTGGGGCGCGGTGCCGACGATGGCCCACCGGCTGCTCGAACACGGCGGCGCCGGCCGGTACGACACCTCCTCGCTGACGGCGTTCTCGCTGGCCTCCGCCCCGTCGTCGACCGCGTTCAAGGAGCGGTTGCGCACGAGCCTGCCGTTCGCGAAGGACTCGCTGGTGGACAGTTACGGACTGACCGAGACCTGTACCGCCGTCGCCGCGGCGAGCCCGCAGGAACTGGCGGCGGCCCCCGGCACCCTCGGCCGGCCCGTCACCGGTGTGGAGCTGGAGATCCGTGACCCCGGCGGTGAGGTGCTCGGCGAGGGCGAGGAGGGCGACATCTGGGTCCGCAGCCAGTACAACATGCTGGGTTACTGGGGTGATCCCGAGGCCACCGCCGGGGCCATCGGCCCGGACCGCTGGCTGCGCACCGGGGATCTGGGGCAGTTGCGCGAGGGCAGGCTCCATCTCAGCAGCCGCCGCTCGGACCTGATCATCCGGGGCGGCGAGAACGTGTACCCCGCGGAGGTCGAGACGGTCCTGGCCGAACACCCGGACGTCCGGGAGTGCCTGGTGCTGGGAGTGCCGCATCCGGACCTCGGCCAGGAGGTCGCCGCCGTCGTGGTGCTCGCGGCGGGCTCCGCGCTCACCGAGGAGGCGCTGCGGGAGTACGCGGCACAGGAGCTGGCGTACTTCAAGGTGCCCAGGCGGTGGCGGCTGACCACGCGGGAGCTGCCGCGCAACGCGACCGGCAAGGTGATCCGGCCCGAGGTGCGGATCTGACGTCCCCGCCCCGGGCCGCGACCGGCCCGGACTCCACGGTGCCCCGGCCACCCTGCGCGGCCGGGGCACCCTGCGCGGCCGGGGCACCGTCGCGTCACGCTCAGAAGTGGCCGGGGCCGCGCAGGTTCGCCTCTGCGCCTCCGTCGACGTACACCACCTGCCCGGTGATGTGGCTGTTCTCCTCCGAGGCCAGGAACAGCGCGGCCGCCGCGACGTCCTCCGGCCGCAGATAGCCGTTGAGCGGCATCGGCACCGCCGCGTCCATCACCTTCTTCATCTCCGGGTCGTCGAAGAGAGCCGCGCTCATCGGGGTGAGCACGATGCCGGGCGCGACCACGTTGACCGGGATCCCGGCGGATGCCCAGCCCTCGGCGACCGCGGTGCGCCGGGCCCACTGGGCGAGCGCCGCCTTCGACGAGGGGTACAGCTGCCGGGCGCGGCCTTCGGTGACGGCCCGTTCCGCGTGCGTCAGGGCCGTGGCCTCGTCGTCGGCCAGGCAGGCGGCGACGACGTCCGCGTCAACCGGCTGGGTGCCGGAGATGGAGCCGATGGCCACCACCCGGGGCCGGTCCGCCGCGGCGAGTGCGGGCCGCAGCGCCGTCAGGAACCCGGTGGTGCCGAAGTAGTTGACGGTGACCATCGCGGTTCCCGGTACGGAGGTGCCGGCGCAGGTGACGACCGCGTCCACCACGCCGCCGGCCTCCTCCTGGGCCGCCGCCGCGGCGGTGGCGCGGCCTTCGGGGGTGGACAGGTCGGCGTCGACCTCGCCGCCGCGCAGGTCCACCCCGATCACCCGGTCGCCCCGGGCGCGGAGAGCTGCGGTGAGGGCCGCACCGATCCCGGATCCGGATCCGGTGACGACGACATTGCGGGGCATGGGTACTCCTCGGATCGGTCGATGGTGCCGGTGGGGACGGGTCCCCCGCGCACCGTAGGTGTTCCGTCCCCCGGCGCGGGTGTGCGGTCCCGCTGGCCGGAACGGGGCTCCGGGCCCCGTCGCTCGTGCCGGCCTCCGGGGCGGGCGCCGCGCCCCGTTGCCGGTGCCGGATGCCCCGTTCCGGTCAGCGGGACCGGTCCTGCTTGCGCCGCGCGCGGCGACTTGGATGGGCTCTCGCCCCTGCTTCCCCTCCCGCTACCCACTCCCGCCGACCTTCCGACCCTGTCCTGACCGAGAGAGGTTCCCCATGCGGCTAGGCATCAACAGTCCCGTCGTCACGGCCGTCCCCGGTGTCCACTCCCCCTGGGAGCGCACGGCCGGAATCGAGGAGCTGGGAGCGGTCGCAGAGGCCGCGGACCGGCTCGGCTTCGACCATCTGACCTGCTCGGAACATGTCGCGGTGCCCGTGGACGTCGCCCGGCAGCGCGGCGGAACGTACTGGGATCCGCTCGCCACGTTCGGCTTTCTGGCCGCCCGGACCAGCCGGATCCGGTTCGCCACCCAGGTCCTGGTGCTCGGCTACCACCATCCGCTGGCCCTCGCGAAGCGCTACGGCACGCTGGACCGGGTCTCGGGCGGACGGCTGGTGCTGGGGCTCGGGGTGGGCAGCCTGGAGGAGGAGTTCCGGCTGCTGGGCGCCGAGTTCGGCGGCCGGGGGGCGATCGCGGACGACGCGGTCGCGGCGCTGCGGGCCTCGCTCTCCCGCCGTGAACCCGCTTACCACGGTGAGCACTTCGACTACCAGGGGCTCGTCGTGGAGCCGCACGCGGTACAGGACCGGGTACCCCTGTGGATCGGCGGCCGGACCCCGCGTTCGCTGCGCCGGGCGCTGACGCACGGCGATGGCTGGGTGCCGTTCGGGCTGCCGCTCGACCGGCTGCGCGAGATGGTCGCCGCGGCCGAGCTCCCGGCCGGCTTCGAGGTGGTGCTGAGCCCGGGCCGCCCGCTCGATCCGTCCGGCGAACCGGACCGTACGACGCGGGCACTGCGGCAGGTGTCCGACGCCGGTGCCACGCTGGTCAGCGTCTCGCTGAGCGCCGGGTCCGCGAGCCATTACGTGGAACAGCTGGAGGCCCTGGCCGTACTCGCCGGCACCACCACGGCGGACGCGGCGGCCCGCGCGTGAGCGGCGACCGGCCGGTATCGGTCGAGGCCCGGCTCGCGGCGTTGGAGGACGAACGCGATATCGCCCGCATGATGGCCTCTTACGGGCCACTGGTGGACGGCGGCGAGGCGGACGGTGTCGCGGCGCTCTGGGCGCCCGACGGTGTGTACGACATCGACGCGATCTTCCTGGCGGGCCGGGAGCGGATCCGCGAGATGGTGCGCTCGCCCGCGCACCAGGGCTGGATCCGGCAGGGCTGTGCCCATGTCGTGGGTCCGCCGCACGTCACGGTCACCGGGGACGAGGCCGTGGCGGTGTGCCACTCACTGATGGTGGTGCACGAGGCGGGCCGGTACACCGTGCGCCGGGCCACCGCCAACCACTGGCGGCTGCGCCGTACGGAGTCCGGCTGGCAGGTGGTCACCCGGACCAACCGGATCCTGGACGGCCGCCCGGACTCCCCCGGACTGCTGGTCCGAGGGGTGCGCGGGGAACCTGCGGGCGACTGAACACGGCTGCTGCGGTGGCTGCGTGACGACCCGTTACACGGGGGCTGCGCGAGGAGCGGTCGCGCAGCCCCCGCCACGGAGCGGCTTCAGCGCGCCCCGTACACCGGCTGCGGTGTCTCGGCGGCCGCGAGCAGTCCGGACGCGGCCGCCCCGGCCTCGGCCGGGGTCCAGCGGGCACCCTTGTCGGCGGTGGGGCCGGGCCGCCAGCCCTCCATCACGGTGATCCGCCCGGCCTCGGCCTCGAAGACCCGGCCGCTGACCCCGGCGCACGCTTCTGACCCCAGCCAGACGACGAGCGGCGAGACGTTCTCCGGGGCCATCGCGTCGAACCCTCCCCCGGCGGGCGCCGCCATGGTCTCGGCGAAGGTCTCCTCGGTCATCCTGGTCCGGGCGGCCGGGGCGATCGCGTTGACCTGCACCCCGTAGCGGCCCATCTCGGCGGCGGCCACCAGGGTCAGGGCGATGATCCCGGCCTTGGCGGCGGAGTAGCTGCCCTGGCCCACGCTGCCCAGCAGCCCTGCCCCGGAACCGGTGTTGACGACCCTCGCCACCGGCACCCGGCCGGCCTTCGCCTCGGCGCGCCAGTGCGCCGCCGCGTGCTTGAGCGGCAGGAAGTGGCCCCTGAGGTGGACGCGGGTCACCGCGTCCCAGTCGTCCTCGTCCAGGTTCACCAGCATCCGGTCGCGGAGGAATCCGGCGTTGTTGACCAGGGTGTCGAGGCGGCCGAAGGAGTCGAGGGCGGTCGCGACGAGCGAGGCCGCGCCGTCGGCGGTGGCTATGTCCCCGTGGTGCGCGACGGCCTCGCCGCCGGCCGCGCGGATCTCCTCGACGACCTGCTGGGCGGGGCCGACGGCCGCGCCGGCGCCGTCGGGGCCCACGCCGAGGTCGTTGACGACGACCTGTCCGCCCTCGGCGGCGAAGGCCAGGGCGTGGGCGCGGCCGAGTCCGCGGCCCGCGCCGGTGACAACGGCGACGCGACCGGCGCACAGGGCTGTCGATGAGGTCATGACGAGTGTCCTTTCGAGGGGCGACGAGCGGAGAACGGGGCGCCGGGACCACCGGGTGGACCGACGCTCTCCCGCGGCGTCCGTATCACTGCTACGTTGAATCTAACAAACGTTTGGTGGAAAGGTAGCTGATTCGCTCATGAGTGTCTCCACCTCCGCCCCTCAAGAGGGCGTCGCCGTCGTCACCGTGGACTTCCCCCCGGTCAACGCCCTCCCCGTACAGGGCTGGTACGACCTCGCCGCCGCCGTGCGCGCGGCCGGGGCGGACCCGGACGTCCGCTGCGTGGTGCTCACCGCCGAAGGCCGCGGGTTCAACGCGGGCGTGGACATCAAGGAGATGCAGCGCACGGACGGGCCGGAGGCGCTGATCGGCGCCAACCGGGGCTGCTTCGAGGCATTCGCGGCGGTCTACGAGTGCGAGGTCCCCGTGGTCGCCGCCGTACACGGCTTCTGCCTCGGCGGCGGCATCGGCCTGGTGGGCAACGCGGACGCGATCGTGGCCAGTGACGACGCGACCTTCGGGCTGCCGGAGCTGGACCGGGGCGCGCTCGGCGCGGCCACACATCTGGCCCGGCTGGTTCCGCAGCATCTGATGCGGACCCTGTACTACACCTCACGCACCGTCACCGCCCAGGAGCTGCACGGACACGGCTCGGTGTGGCGCGTCGTCCCGCGTGCCGAGCTGTCCCGGGCCGCCGGGGAGCTGGCCCGGGAGATCGCGGCCAAGGACGGATACCTGATCCGGCTGGCCAAGGCGGCCATCAACGGCATCGACCCGGTCGACGTACGCCGCAGCTACCGCTTCGAGCAGGGCTTCACCTTCGAGGCCAACCTCAGTGGCGTCGCCGACCGCGTGCGCGACACCTTCGGCACGGACAAGGAGCAGCAGACGTGACACACGACAAGACGATGACGGCCGACGACGTCGTCGGCCGGCTGGAGAGCGGGATGACGCTCGGCATCGGCGGCTGGGGTTCGCGCCGCAAGCCGATGGCCCTGGTCAGGGCGCTGCTGCGCTCGGACGTCACCGATCTGACCGTGGTGTCGTACGGCGGGCCCGATGTCGGGCTGCTCGCCGCCGCGGGAAGGATCCGCAAGCTGGTCGCGGCGTTCGGGACGCTCGACTCGATACCGCTGGAGCCGCACTTCACCGCCGCCCGGCAGCGCGGCGCGTTCGAGATGGTCGAGCTCGACGAGGCGATGATGATGTGGGGGCTGACGGCGGGCGCGCAGCGGCTGCCGTTCATGCCGGTGCGGGCCGGTCTCGGCTCCGACCTGATGAAGGTCAACCCGGGCCTGCGTACGGTCACCTCGCCCTACGAGGACGGGGAGAAGCTGGTCGCCGCACCGGCCCTGCGGCTGGACGCCGCCCTGGTCCACCTCAACCGGGCCGACGCCCAGGGCAACGGCCAGTACCTGGGCCCCGATCCGTACTTCGACGACCTGTTCTGCGAGGCGGCGGACCACAGCTACGTCTCCTGCGAACGGATCGTGGAGACCGCGGACCTGCTCAAGGAGCACGGGCCGCAGACGCTGCTGGTCAAGCGGCTGTTCGTGGACGGGGTCGTCGAGACGCCGAACGGCGCGCACTTCACCTCCTGCGTGCCCGACCACGACCGGGACGAGAGCTTCCAGCGCGCCTATGTCCGGGCCGCCCGCGATCCCGAGGCCTGGCCCGTCTTCGCCGAACGGTTCCTGTCAGGGGACGAGGCCGCCTACCAGGCCGCCGTCACCGCGTTCCACCAGGAGGAAGCATGAGCGGCACCGAGTCCACCGGCAGCGCGGCGGCGAGCCGGGCGGAGTACTGCGTGGTGGCGTGCGCCGAGGCGTGGCGGGACGCCGGCGAGATCCTCGCCAGTCCGATGGGCACCGTCCCGGCCATCGGGGCGCGCCTGGCCAGGCTCACCTTCTCGCCCGAACTGCTGCTGACCGACGGGGAGGCGCTGCTGACGGGCGACACCCCCGCGCTGGGGGCGCGGGCCGCGAGCATCGAGGGCTGGCTGCCGTTCCGCCAGCATCTGACGCTCACCGCGACCGGCCGCCGGCACGTGATGATGGGCGCCAGCCAGATCGACCGGCACGGCAACCAGAACATCTCCTGCATCGGCCCCTGGGACAGGCCCGTGCGGCAGCTGCTCGGGGTCCGCGGGGCCCCGGTCAACACCCTCAACAACCCCACGAGTTACTGGGTGCCGAAGCACTCGTCCCGGGTGTTCGTGGAGCACGTGGACATGGTCAGCGGGGTCGGGTACGAGCGGGCGGCGGCGGCCGGTCCCTCCGCGACCCGCTACCACCGCATCCCCGAAGTCGTCTCCAATCTGGGCGTCTTCGACTTCGAGACCCCGGACCGCACCATGCGGCTGCGCTCGCTGCACCCCGGGGTGAGCGTCGAGGAAGTCACCGGGGCCACCGGTTTCGCCCTCACGATCCCCGACGGCGTGCCGCTCACCCGGGACCCGTCGGAGGCGGAACTCCGGCTGATCCGCGAGGTCATCGACCCGAAGGGGCTGCGCGAGCGCGAGGTCCCGGCATGAGCGGGCCCGCGCCGCTGCCGACCGCGCTCACCGAACTGACCGGGGTACGGTATCCGCTCGTGCAGACCGGGATGGGCTGGGTGGCCGGTCCCCGGCTGGTGTCCGCCTCCGCGAACGCGGGCGCGCTCGGCATCCTGGCCTCCGCGACGATGACCGTGGAGCAGTTGCGCGCGGCGGTCCGCGAGGTCAGATCCCGTACGGACGCGCCGTTCGGCGTCAATCTGCGCGCGGACGCGGGCGACGCCGCCGAGCGGGTCCGGATCGTGATCGACGAGGGTGTGCGGGTGGCCTCGTTCGCGCTCGCCCCTTCGAAGGAGCTGATCGCGCGGCTCAAGGACGCGGGCGTCGTCGTCATCCCGTCCGTGGGCGCCAGGAGACACGCGGAGAAGGTCGCCGCATGGGGTGCCGACGCGGTGATGGTGCAGGGCGGCGAGGGCGGCGGTCACACGGGCGACGTGGCCACCACCGTGCTGCTCCCCCAAGTCGTGGACGCCGTGGACATCCCGGTCATCGCGGCGGGCGGCTTCCACGACGGCCGCGGCCTGGTCGCCGCGCTCGCCTACGGGGCGGCCGGGATCGGGATGGGCACGCGCTTCCTGCTCACCTCCGACAGCACCGTCCCGGCGGCGGTGAAGGCGAAGTACCTGGCCGCCACCGTCAAGGACGTCACGGTCACCGACCGGGTCGACGGAATGCCGCACCGCATGCTGCGCACGGAGATGGTCGACTCGCTGGAGCGTTCCGGCCGGGCCGCCGCACTGCTGGGGGCGGTACGGCACGCCTCGGCCTTCCGGAAGGAGACCGGCACGAGCTGGCGCGGGCTGGTCCGCGACGGTCTGGCGATGAAGCACGGCAGGGAACTGACCTGGAGCCAGGTGCTGCTGGCCGCCAACACGCCGATGCTGCTCAAGGCCTCGATGGTCGAGGGCCGTACCGATATCGGGGTGATGGCCTCGGGACAGGTGGCCGGTCTGATCGAGGACCTGCCGTCCTGCGCGGAGCTGGTCGAGCGAATCATGTCCGAGGCGCTGGCCGTGCTGAAGTCGCTGCCGGGGGCGGAACGGAGCTCCTGACGCACGCGGACGCGAAGGGGCGGTCCGGACCCACGGGCCGCCCCCTCGCGTCGTCAACGGCGGCGAACTCGCGCGCCGCGGACGTGCCCCGGGCCGACAGCGCGCCGGAAAAGTCTGCACCAGAGCGGAATTATGGCTTCCGTCACAGCGGTTACCGAGGCGCTCTGGTGAGATCACCGGATGCTCGGTCTCCTCCTTCGCCTCCTGCCCTTCTGGGTCCGCGAGCCCCTCTTCATCCTGGTCGGGTCCGTCTTCGGCGTACGCATCATGTATCTCGCCGCTCACGAACAGAACTGGGCCGCGGCCGGCATCGGCACGGCCTTCCTCGTGTTCACCGCGGTTCGCGTCCACACGGTGGTCCGTGCGTGGCGCGCCCGCCGGAGCCCGGACCAGCCGGCCCCGGCGAGCGGCGCCGCGCCGCAACCGCAGCCCGGAGCCGTACCCGCGACACCGAAGAAGGAACCCAACGCCTGGGGACAGGCGTTCGCGGCCGTGGCCCTGTTCGGGGCGCTCGCGGCCGCGGTGTGGGTGGCTCCCCACATGACTGCGGACGGCGACGACAACACACCCGCGCCCGCCTCCTGTTCGGACAGCGAGGGCGGGAAGCTGCCGAAGGCGTACGCCAGGACTCCGAAGGCCGCAACCGGTGACGAACTGTGCGAGGCGCTCAACCGTCCCGACCTGGCAGAGCTCATGGGAACGCCGGACGAGAGGGCGACCTCGGCGACCGGCACCAGCGGCACCTCGGCCCTGACCAACGGGAAGGTGGCCGAGCCCGAAGCCCAGGTCGAGTTCGACACGTACACCGTGAACCTCTCGGCCACGTACAACAAGCTGTCGGTCGCCCAGTACGGGAAGATGATGAAGACCGGAGGTGAGAACAACAGGACGGACACGATTCTCGGCCGGCCGGCGGTCTTCTCCTCCGATCCCACCATGAAGATCGAGATCAACCTCGGGGGCGAGGATTCCAGCGGGCCCGTGGAGGCAGGCCCGCTCGCCAGGACGCTGACCGTGGCTCTCGACCGGAAGGACGCGGGCGGCTACTACGACATCACCGTCTGGAGCGAGTCCGGAGCCCTCCCCGACGACGGCGTCCTCCTCGACATCGCCGAGGAGGTTCTTCCAACGATTCCGGGCCGGGCGGCCCGATGAGTCACCCGGCCCGGCCGGCACGTATCAGAGGCGCTCGATGATGGTGACGTTGGCCTGGCCGCCGCCCTCGCACATGGTCTGCAGGCCGTAGCGCCCGCCGGTGCGCTCCAGCTCGTGCAGCAGGGTCGTCATCAGCTTGGTGCCGGTGGCGCCGAGCGGGTGGCCGAGCGCGATGGCGCCGCCGTTGACGTTGACCTTGCCGGGGTCGGCGCCGGTCTCCTTCAGCCAGGCCAGGACGACCGGGGCGAACGCCTCGTTGATCTCGACGAGGTCGATGTCGTCGATGGACATCCCGGCCTTCTTCAGGGCGTACGCCGTCGCCGGGATCGGAGCCGAGAGCATCCGGATCGGGTCCTCGCCGCGCACCGAGAGGTGGTGCACGCGGGCGCGAGGGGTGAGGCCGTGCTCCGCGACGGCCCGTTCGGAGGCGATGAGCAGCGCGGAGGCGCCGTCGGAGACCTGCGAGGAGACCGCGGCGGTCAGCCTGCCGCCCTCGACGACCGGCTTGAGACCGGCCATCTTCTCCAGTGAGGTGTCCCGGCGCGGCCCCTCGTCCACCCGGACGTCCCCGTAGGCGACGGTCTCGCGGTCGAAGCGGCCCTCGTCGATGGCGTGCAGGGCCCGCCGGTGCGAGCGCAGGGCGAACTCCTCCATGTCCTGGCGGCTGATGCCCCACTTCTCCGCGATGAGCTCGGCGCCGTGGAACTGGTTGACCGGCGCGTCGCCGTAGCGGGCCCGCCAGCCCACGGAACCCGCGTACGGGCCGTCGGTCAGCCCCAGCGGTTCTGCGGCCTGGCGGCTGGCGAAGGCGATGGGGATCATCGACATGTTCTGGGTGCCGCCCGCCACGACCAGGTCCTGGGTGCCGGACAGCACGCCCTGGGCGGCGAAGTGGACGGCCTGCTGGGAGGAGCCGCACTGCCGGTCGACGGTGGTGCCGGGCACCTCCTCGGGAAGTCCTGCGGCCAGCCACGCGGTGCGGGCGATGTCGCCGGCCTGCGGGCCGACGGTGTCCAGGCAGCCGAAGACGACGTCCTCCACCGCCGCCGGATCGACCCCGCTGCGCTCGATCAGCGCCTTGATGACGTGCGCCCCGAGGTCGGCGGGGTGGACGGCCGACAGCCCGCCCTTGCGCCGGCCGACCGGGGTGCGTACCGCGTCGACGATGTAGGCCTCGGCCATGACTGCTCCTTCGTAGGGACGGTGCTGGCGTGTCAGGTACGTGGGGTGATGCCTTCCAGGACCATAGACAGGTACTGGCGGGCGATCTCCTCCGGGCTGTGGGTGCCGCCGGGCCGGTACCAGGAGGCGGCGACCCAGACGGTGTCGCGGACGAAGCGGTAGACGAGCCTGACGTCCAGGTCGCTGCGGAAGGCCCGCTCGGCCACCCCGCGCTCCAGGGTCCGCAGCCAGGCGTCCTCGAACTTCCCCCGGGAATCGCTGAGGTAGGCGAATCGCGGCTGGGCGGAGAGCCGGCCGGACTCCTTCTGGTAGATGGCGACCGCCGGGCCGTGCCGGTCGATCTGCCGGAAGGACTGGGTGACGAGTGCCTCGATGGTCGCAGCGGGCCCGAGACCGGCGGCGAGAACGGTGCCGTAGCCCGCCCACAGCTCGTCCAGGAAGGCCGAGAGGATCTCGTCCAGCATCGACTCCTTGGAGTCGAAGTGGTAGTAGAGGCTGCCCGCGAGCAGCCCCGCCTCGTCCGCGATCCGGCGGACGGTGGTGGCGTTGTAGCCCTGGGCGGCGAACACCTCGGCTGCGGTGGCCAGGAGTTCGGCGCGTCGTTCGGCGTTGGCGTTCCCGGCGATCGGGGTCACGCCCTCTGACTGCTGACGGAGACGGTCTCCCCCGTCATGTACGAGGAGTAGCCGCTGGCCAGGAAGACGATGACGTTGGCGATCTCCCAGGGCTCGGCGTACCGGCCGAAGGCCTCCCGTTCGGTGAGTTCGGCCAGCAGCTCGGGGGTGGTGACCTTCACCAGGTGCGGGTGCATGGCCAGGCTCGGGGCGACGGCGTTGACGCGTACGCCGAAGTCGGCGGCCTCCAGGGCGGCGCACCGGGTGAGGGCCATCACGCCCGCCTTCGCGGCGGCGTAGTGGGCCTGGCCGCGCTGGGCCCGCCAGCCCACGACGGAGGCGTTGTTGACGACGACGCCGCCTCCGTCGCGGTCCTTGAAGTAGCGCAGGGCGGCCCGGGTGCAGCGGAAGGTGCCGTTCAGGGTGACGTCGAGGACCTTCGACCACTGTTCGTCCGTCATGTCGACGAGGTCCGCGGTGCCGCCGAGTCCCGCGTTGTTGACGACGATGTCGAGGCCGCCGTGGCGTTCCGCGGCGAAGCCGAACAGCGCGTCGACCTGTTCCTGCACCGTGACGTCGCAGGGCAGGGCGGCGACGCGGTCCGCGCCGAACTCCTCGGCCAGGGCGGTGGCGCTCTCCCCGAGCCTGCGCGCGTGGGCGTCACCGATGACGATCCGGGCGCCCTCCTCCAGGAACCTGCGGGCGGTGGCGCCGCCGATCCCGGCGCCCGCGGCGGCGGTGATCACTGCGGTGCGTCCGGCCAGGAGCGAGTGCCCTGCTACATAGGGCGGCTGGGTGGTCACGGGCGACTCTCCTTGGGCAGGCCGAGGACGCGCTCGGCGATGATGTTGCGCTGGATCTCGTTGGATCCGGCGTAGATGGTGTCGGCGCGGGAGAAGAGGAACAGCCGCTGCCAGTCGTCGAGTTCGTACGGTGATCCGGCCGCGGTCATTCCTCCGGCGCCCAGGACGGCCATGGCGAGTTCACCGAGTTCGCGGTGCCAGGTGGCCCAGAAGATCTTGCCGATGGACGCCTCGGGTCCCGGTGCGCCGGCGGCCACGCCGTCGAGCATGCGCAGGGCGTTGCACCGGATGGTCTCAAGTCCCGTCCAGGCGCGGGCGAGCCGGTCGCGGATCAGCGGGTCGTCGGCGGCGCCGTTGCCGCGGGCCAGGCCGATGAGGCTCTCCAGTTCGCGGCGGAAGCCGACCTGCTGGCCGAGGGTGGAGACACCGCGCTCGAAGCCTAGGGTGGCCATGGCCACGCGCCAGCCGTCGCCGGGTGCGCCGACGATGTGCTCGGCGCGGGTGCGGGCCCCGTCGAAGAAGACCTCGTTGAATTCGCAGGTGCCGGTCAGCTGGGTGATCGGCCGGATCTCCACGCCGGCCTGGTCGAGCGGGACCAGCAGGTAGGACAGGCCCCGGTGGCGGGACGAGCCGGGCTCGGTGCGGGCGACCACGAAGCACCACTGCGACTGGTGGGCCAGCGACGTCCAGGTCTTCTGCCCGGTGACGACCCAGTCCGCGCCGTCCCGTACGGCGCGGGTCGTCACGTTCGCCAGGTCGGAGCCGGCGCCGGGCTCGCTGTAGCCCTGGCACCACAGCTCCTCGGCGGCGACGATCGGCGGCAGGAAGCGGGCCCGCTGTTCAGGGGTGCCGAAGGCCACCAGCGTCGGGCCCAGCAGCTGCTCCCCGATGTGGTTGACCCGGGCGGGGGCGTCGGCCAGGGCGTACTCCTCGTGGAAGGCGACCTGCTGCTCGATGGTCGCGCCCCGGCCGCCGTACTCCTCGGGCCATCCCACGCACGTCCAGCCCTCGGCCGCCATGAGCCGTTCCCAGCCGAGCCGTTCCGCGAAGGCCTCGTGCTCGCGCCCCGGTCCGCCGCGGCCCCGCAGGCCCGCGAACGAACCCGTGAGGCTGGCGGCCAGCCAGCCGCGGATCTCGGTGCGGAACTCCTCGACGCTGCTCATGGGGGTACGTTAATCTACCAAACACTAGTTAGGGAAGGAGGGGCCGATGTCCGCTGCCCATGACGAACCGGTGCGCTACGAGAAGCAGGGCCCCGTCGCGACGGTGACCATGAACCGGCCCGACTACCGCAACGCGCAGAACTCCGCCATGACCTACGCCCTGGACCGGGCCTTCTACCGCGCGGCCGACGACACCGAGGTGAAGAGCGTCGTACTGGCGGGAGCGGGCAAGCACTTCTCCGCCGGCCACGACATCGGCACCCCGGAGCGCGACGCCCACCTGCCCTTCGAGCGCCGGGCGGGACTCTGGTGGGACCACTCGGACAAGGTGGGCGCGGAGAGCCGCTTCGCCCGCGAGTCCGAGGTGTATCTGGGCATGTGCCGCCGGTGGCGGGAGTTGCCCAAACCCGTCATCGCGTCCGTACAGGGCGCGTGTGTGGCGGGCGGCCTGATGCTGGCCTGGGTATGCGATCTGATCGTGGCCTCGGACGACGCGTTCTTCGCCGACCCGGTGGTCCGCATGGGCATCCCGGGCGTCGAGTACTTCGCGCATCCCTGGGTGATGCCACCCCGGATCGCCAAGGAGTTCCTGTTCACCGGCGACCGGATGAGCGCGCGGCGCGCATACGAGGTCGGCATGGTCAACCGGGTCGTCCCCCGGGCGGAACTGCCCGCTCGGACACGCGAGTTGGCGCTGCGGATCGCGGAGATGCCGCGCCTGGGCCTCGCCCTGACCAAGCGCGCCGTCAACCAGGCCGAGGATCTGCAGGGCATGCACACCGGCATGGACTCGGTGTTCGGCCTGCACCACCTGGCGCACGCCCACAACGCCGAGACCGCGCACGACGCGCTGGGCGGCATGGACATCCGGGCGATGAAGGAGGCGGGTGCCTGATGGACCTCGATTTCGACGCGGCCGACGAGGAGTTCCGGACCGAGGTGCGCGACTGGCTGTCCGCCCAGGTGCCGGCCGTCCCCCTGCCGTCCCTGGAGACCGCCGCCGGATTCGCCGCCCACCGGGAGTGGGAGGCCACCCTGGCCGCCGACCGCTGGTCGGTGGTGTCCTGGCCGGAGGAGTTCGGCGGACGCGGCGGCTCACTGCTGCGCTGGCTGGTCTTCGAGGAGGAGTACTACGCCGCCGGGGCGCCCGGCCGGGTCAGCCAGAACGGCATCAATCTGCTGGCCCCCACCCTCTTCGAGAACGGCACCGCCGAGCAGCGGGCCCGGATCCTGCCCCCCATGGCGCGCGGCGAGGTCATCTGGGCACAGGCCTGGTCGGAGCCGGAGTCCGGCTCCGACCTGGCCTCACTGCGTTCGACGGCCGTACGGACGAAGGGCGGCTGGCTGCTCAGCGGCCAGAAGACCTGGTCCTCCCGGGCCGCCTTCGCGGACCGCGCCTTCGGCCTGTTCCGCAGCGACCCGGCCGCGGACCGGCCGCACCGGGGTCTGACGTATCTGATGTTCCCGCTGGACGCGGAGGGCGTCACCGTGCGGCCCATCGGGCGGCTCGACGGGAAGCCCGCCTTCGCGGAACTCTTCCTGGACGAGGTGTTCGTCCCCGACGAGGACGTGATCGGTGAGCCCGGACAGGGCTGGCGGGTCGCGATGAGCACCACCGGGAACGAGCGCGGACTGACCCTGCGCAGTCCGGGCCGGTTCACGGCCGCCGCGGACCGGCTGACCGCGCTGTGGCGCGAACACGGCGATCCGGCCGATACGGCGCTGCGCGACCGGGTGGCCGACGCCGTGATCGGGGCCCGCGCCTACCGGCTGTTCTCCTACCGGGGCGCCTCCCACGTACTGCACGAGGAGGGCGGGCCCGCCGGGGCCGCCTCCAGCCTCAACAAGGTCTACTGGTCCGAACTGGACATCGCCCTGCACGAGACGGCCCTCGACCTGCTCGGCCCGTACGGCGAACTCGCCGACCACGCCGCCGAATCGCCGGCCGGCGGGGCCTGGGCGGAGGGCTACACCTTCTCCCTGGCCGGTCCCGTGTACGCGGGCACCAACGAGATCCAGCGCGACATCATCGCCGAGCGGCTGCTCGGCCTGCCGAAGGGACGCCGGTGATGCGCTTCTTCCCCGACGCCGAGCAGCGGGAGTTCGCCCGCTCGCTCGACGCCCTGCTCACCGCCGGCGGCACCCCGGCGGTGATCCGGTCCTGGGCCACCGGCGACCACGCTCCGGGGCGGGCGCTCTGGGCGAGGCTGGCCGAGGCCGGGGTGTTCGCCCTCGCGGTCCCGAAGGAGCACGACGGATTCGGCCCGCTGCCGGTCGAACTCGCCGTCGCCTTCGAGGCGCTGGGACGCCACGCGGTTCCCGGACCGCTGGTCGAGACGGTGGCCGCGGCGGCGCTGCTGGACCGGCTCGGAGACCCGGACACGGCCGCCGCCCGGCTGCCCGCCATCGCCTCCGGCACATCCCTCGTCTCGCTCTGCCTGACCTCGCTCGGCCCGTACGCCCTGGACGCGGACGCGGCCGACGCGGTGTTCGTGGTGGACGGCGACACCCTGCGCCTCGCAGCCGGAGCCGGCCCCGTACAGCCGTCGGCCGATCCGGCGCGGCGGCTGTCGCGGCCGTCCGGGGGCGCGGTCGTCGCCCGTGGGCCGGGGGTGACCGCCGCCGCCGAGTACGCGGCCGATGTCGCCGCGCTCGCCACGGCGGCCCAGGCACTCGGGGTCGGCCGCACCCTGCTCGCCCGTACCGTCGCCTACGTCACCCAGCGCACCCAGTTCGGCGTGGCGATCGGCTCCTTCCAGGCGGTCAAGCACCGGCTGGCGGACACCCTGCTGGCCCTGGAGTTCACCGAGCCGTTGGTGCACGGCGCCGCCCTCGCGCTCGCCGCCGGCGACGAAGGGGCCGGGCGCGAGATCGCCGCGGCCAAGGTCACCGCGGGCGAGGCCGCGTACGGGGCGGCGCGCACCGCCCTCCAGCTGCACGGTGCGGTGGGCTATACCGACGAGCTCGACCTGTCCCTGTGGATCCGCAAGGCCCGTCCGCTAAGGGACGCCTGGGGCACCCCGGCCGCGTGCCGGACCCGCGTACTGGCCGGCTGACCGCACACGGAGGGGAGCAGCCGGATGAGGCTGACTGAGGAGCAGGACGAGCTGCGGTCGGCCGTCCGCTCACTGCTGACGAAACATCAGGGCCACGGTGCCTGGGACCTGTTGTCGGGCCAGATCGGTGCGGCCGGGCTCGCCGTGCCCGAGGAGTACGGCGGGGCAGGCGGGGGCGCCAGGGACGTCCATGTGCTGATGGAGGAGCTGGGCCGGAGCCTGAGCCCGCTGCCGTTTCTGGGCTCGGCGGTCCTCACCGTGGGCGCGTTGCTGGCCTCCGGCGACAGGGAGGCCTGCGGGCGGCTGCTGCCGGGGCTCGCGGAGGGCGCCTTGGTGGGCACGCTGGCCTGGGCCGAACGCGGCTCCTGGGATCCGGCGGCGATCCGCGCCGGGGCCGTGCCCGGGCCCGGCGGGGGCTGGCTGCTCACCGGGACCAAGGAGCATGTGCTCGACGGACCCGATACCGATGTGCTGCTCGTCGCGGCCCGTACGGCGTCGGGGGTCTCACTCTTCGAGGTGCCCGCCGCGGGTGCCGGGGTGCGCCGGGAGCCCGTCGTGACCATGGACGGCACCCGGAGCCAGGCCCGCTGGGTGCTGGAGGGCGCCGGGGGCCGGCTGCTGGGTGCAGACGGCGAGGGCGGACGGACCCTGGAGCACGTACGGGATCTGGCGTGCGCGGCGCTGGCCGCCGAACAGGTGGGGGCGGCCGCCCGCGCGCTGGAGCTCACCGTGCAGTACGCCGTGGACCGGGTGCAGTTCGGGCGGCCCATCGGCTCCTTCCAGGCCGTCAAGCACCGGCTGGCGGACGCCTACGTGGCTGTGGAGTCGGCGCGTTCGGCCGCGCTCGGGGCCGCGTTCGCGGCGGACGAGGACCCGGGCGCGCTGCCGCGGGCCGCCGCCGTCGCCAAGTCGGTCTGCTCCGAGGCGTTCTCGGCGGTGGCCGGCGAGATGATCCAGCTGCACGGCGGGATCGGGATCACCTGGGAGCACGACGCGCACCGCTACTTCAAGCGGGCGCACGGGTCCGGCGAGCTGTTCGGCCCGCCCGCCCACCACCGGGCCCGGCTCGCCGCCGGGCTCGGACTGACCGCGCGCTGAAACCCGTCGGACGAGATCGGACAAGATCGAACAGGAGAGGCCTCACATCATGGACACCGAAAGCCCGTTGGACTTCACCGGGCGCGTGGTGCTGGTCACCGGCGGCACCAAGGGCATCGGGGCCGCCATCGCCGCGGCCTTCCTCGGGGCCGGGGCGGACGTGGTGGTCTGCGGACGCACCACCCCGGACACCCTGCCCGCCGCCGGGGGCCGGGAGGCCGTCTTCCTCGCCGCCGACGTGCGCGACCCGGCGGCGGCGTCCTGGCTGGTCGACAGCGCGGTGGAGCGCTTCGGCCGGCTCGACGTGCTCGTCAACAACGCGGGCGGCTCCCCGGACTCCGACGCGGCCACCGTCTCACCGCGCTTCGTCGAGAAGATCGTCGCGCTCAATCTGCTCGCACCCTTCTACGTGGCGCAGGCGGCCCACCGCGTCATGCGGGACCGGGAAGGCGGCGGTTCGATCGTCAACATCGGCAGCGTCTCCGCCCACGACCCGCAGCCCGGCACCGCCGCCTACACCGCCGCCAAGGCCGGGCTCCTGGCGCTCACCAAGGCGCTGGCCCTGGAGTGGGCGCCCGCGGTCCGGGTCAACCACATCACCACCGGGCTGATCCGCACGCCGAACGCGGCCTCCGTCTACGGCGCGGACGGCGGCGCCGCGGTGGCGGGCGTCATCCCGATGGGCCGGATGGCCGTGCCGGAGGACGTCGCCCGTGCCTGCCTGTTCCTCGCCAGCGAGCTGTCCGGATACGTCAACGGGGCGGATCTCGCGGTGCACGGCGGCGGGGAGTTCCCGGCCCGCTACCTCGCCGCGAGGGCGGCGGGCGAACCGGGGTGAGGACGCGCACAGGTCCCGTACCCCGCGCGGGGTACGGGACCTGTGCGCGCGCTCAGACCAGGTTGTCCTCGACCGTCAGCCCGAAGGCCCCGCGGCCGTACATGGCCAGCGCGCGTTCCACGTCGTTGGCGACATGGACGCTGCCCGCGTGGGCGTCGCGCCAGGCGCGTTCGACGGGGTTGCCGCGGCGCAGCGCGTTGCCGCCCGCCGTCTTGAAGAGCAGGTCGATCGCGGCGACGGCCCGTTCGGTGCCCCGGACCTGGTCGCGCCGGGTGCGCAGCCGCAGCTCCATGGGGATCTCCCCTCCGGTGGACGCGAGTTGGGACAGCTCGCGCAGGTTCCGGTCCATCTGGAGGACCGTCGCGTCGATGTCGGAGGCGGCGCGCGCGATGGCGACCTGGGCGAACGGGTCCTCGGCGAAGCTGCCGCCGCCCAGGCTGAGCCGTACCCGCTCCTTCATCCGCGACACGTAGGAGGCGTAGCCGCCCGACACCGCCCCGACCACCGGTGCGGTGATGGCGCTCGTGAAGATCGCGCCGAACGGCAGCCGGTACAGCGGACCCGGGTTGACCTGCTGGCCGGGCACCTTGAGGCGGGCCTGCTCGTAGTTGCGGAGCACCCGGTGGCCCGGCACGAACGCCGACTCGACGAGGATGTCGTTGCTGGCGGTGCCCCGGAGCCCGACCACGTCCCACATGTCCTCGATCCGGTAGTCGCAGCGCGGCACCAGGACGGTGAGGAAGTCCACCGGCCGTCCCCGCGCGCCGACGACGAGCGCGCCGAGCAGCGCCCACGAGGCGTGTTCGCAGCCCGAGGAGAAGCTCCACCGGCCGGCCAGCCGGTAGCCGCCGTCGACCGGTGTCAGCCGGCCGACCGGGGCGTACGAGGAGGAGACCAGGGTGTCCTGGTCCTCGCCCCACACGTCCTCCTGGGCCCGCCCCGGGAACAGGCCCAGCTGCCAGGGGTGCACGCCCAGGACGGACGCCACCCAGCCCGTGGAGCAGCACACCGCGGAGATCGCCCGCACCACCTGGTAGAAGTCGACCGGGTCCGCCTCCAGGCCGCCGTACCGGGCCGGCTGGAGCATCCGGAACACCCCGGCACCGGTCAGCTCCTCGATCGTGGTGTCCGGGATACGCCGGTCCTCGTCCGTGGCCGCGGCCCGCTTCCCGATGGCCGGCAGCAGGGCGCGCACCGACTCCAGAACCTCGTTGCCCATAGTCCGTCCTCCATGCCCTTGTGCTCTGTGGAGCGTGTCCGTCAGACCGTCCGCAGGGCGGCCTTGTCCACCTTGCCGGTGGCGTTGCGCGGGAGGGCCCCGAGGACGACGACCTCGCGGGGGACCTTGAAGTTGGCGAGCCGCTCGCGGCAGTGGCCGACGAGCTCGTCCGGCCCGGTCCCGGTGCCCGGACGGACCGTCACGTACGCGCGTCCGACCTCGCCGAGCCGGGCGTCCGGTACGCCGACCACGGCGGCCTCCGCCACGGCGTCGTGCCCGGCGAGCACCTGCTCGACCTCGGCCGGGTACACGTTGAACCCGCCGACCACGAACATGTCCTTGGAGCGTCCGGTGATCACCAGGTTGCCGCGTGCGTCGAGGTGGCCGATGTCGCCGGTGTCCAGCCGGCCGTCCGCGTCGACGGCCGCCGCGCTCGCCTCCGGGTCGTCCAGGTAGCCGAGCATCACGTGGAAGCCGCGCACCAGGATCCGGCCGTCCTGCCCGGCGGGCAGCGCGTGCCCGGCGGCGTCGGTCACGAGCACCTCGGTGCCGTCGATCGGGCGGCCCGCGGTGCGGGCCACGGTCTCGGCGTCGTCGTCCGCCGAGCAGACGGTGACCGTGCCGCAGGTCTCGGTCAGCCCGTACGCGGTGAGCACCTCGGGGAAGAGTTCGGCCCGCATCCTGCGGACCAGGGCGACGGGCACGTCGGAGGCGCCGGTCACCGCGAGCCGCAGCGACGAGAGGTCGAACCGGTGCCGGCCGGGCGCGTCCAGCAGTTCGGTGTAGATCGTGGGCGGGCCGGGCAGCACGGTGATCCGTTCGGCCTCGACGGCGCGCAGGACCCGGTCCGCGTCGAACACCGGCTGGAGGACCATCGTGGCGCCCCGCAGCAGGCAGGCCAGTACGCCGGCCTTGTAGCCGAAGCAGTGGAACATCGGGTTCACGATCAGGCAGCGGTCGTCGCCGGTGACTCCGGTGCGGCTGCTCCAGGCCCGGTAGGTGGTGAGGTTCTGCCGGTGCGTGGTCAGGGCGCCCTTGGGCCGGCCGGTCGTGCCGGAGGTGAAGAGCAGGTCGGACGGGTCGTCGGGGTGCACCTCCGCGCCGCGGGCGGTGGCCTCTGAGTCCGACAGCCGCTCGCCGCGGCGCAGGAAGCGGTCCCACGGCAGGGTGCCGGGGCGCTCGGTGCCGTCGAAGGTCACCACCCGTTCCAGGCGGGGCAGTGCGGGCACCGGCCGGCCGTCGTCGCCGGGGCCGCGGCCGGTGTCCAGCATGGCGAGGTAGTCCTTGCCCAGGAAACCGTTCTCGACGAACAGCAGCCGCACACCGCCGCGTTCCAGGAGCCAGCTCGCCTCCGCGCCCCGGTAGCGGGTGTTGACGGGGACCAGGACCGCTCCGGCGGACGCGGCGGCGAGTGCGGCCACCACCCAGCGGTGGCTGTTGGGCGCCCAGACGGCGATCCGGTCACCGGGCCGGATGCCGAGGGCGATCAGCGACTTCACGGCCGTCCGCACCCGGGCCTCCAGCCCCGCCCAGGTGAGCCGTACGCCGCCGTCCACGACCGCGTCCCGGCCGGGGTGCAGGCGCGCGGCGAGGCCGAGGGCGCCGGGGATGGTGAGTGGGTGCTCGGTCTCGCTCATCTGCTCTCCGGAAGGGGACGGCCCGCGGGGTGCGAACGGGAGGGTGTACCGGTTGCTGAGGCTCCGTCAGGACGGTTTCGGCAGCAGCCTTCTGGACGCCTCATCGGCTCCGAGCACCAGGTCGGCGCGGGGGAATCCGCTGCGCTTCTCCGCGGCCCCCGCGTTGCCGCCCGCGACCCGCACGGGACCGTCGCCCAGGTGTTCCAGTCCCTCCCTGGCGATGTCGTCCGGCTCGGCCACGTTCAGTCCTGGCAGGTCCATCCGCAGTCCCGCGCGCTCCATGGCGGGGGTGCGGGTCACACCGAGGACGAGCTCAAGGACGTGGACGCCGTACGGCCGCAGTTCCAGCCAGAGCCCCTCCGCGAAGACCCGGCTGAACGCCTTGGCCGCCGAGTAGACGCTGATCCGCGCCTGGCCCAGGTATCCGGCCAGCGAGCCGACCAGCAGGATGCCGCCCCGGCCCCGCTCCTTCATCAGGGCCCCGAAGTGGTGGGTGAGGGCGAGCTGCGCGGTGATGTTGAGGTCGAGGACGTCCTGGACCCGGTCCAGGTCTCCGGTCACGAACTCGTGGCCGTAGCTGTTGGCTCCCGCGTTGAAGACCAGCAGGCCGATCTCCAGACCGTCGGTGGCAGCCCGGACGGCGGCCGGGGCGGCGGGGTCGAGCAGGTCGAGTGCGAGGGTGCGGACCTCGACGCCCTGGGCGCGTGCCAGCTCCGCGGTCTCGTTCAGCGGGCCGGGCCTGCGGGCGATCAGCACCAGGTTGATCCCGGCGTCCGCGAGGAGGCGGGCGAACGAGGCGCCGACCCCCTCCGACCCTCCGGCGACGACCGCCCACGGCCCGTATTCGTTCCTGTCCAGCATCGGATGCCTCTCCTTCTGTCCCGGCCGCCGGTGCCGTGACCGTAGAACGCTGTTCGGGGCCGTACCGCCGGCGGTCCCACTGGCCGGGACGGCTCCGGCCGCCGGCCGGGTCAGCGGCCCTCGCGCGCCAGGTGGCGGACGGCGAGGGAGGCGAAGACCATGGCGCTGCCGAGGGGAACGCCGGGGCCCGGATAGACCCGGCCGGTGAAGGACGCGCTGGTGTTCCCGGCCGCGTACAGGCCGGGGAGGGGGCGGCCCTCCCGGTCGAGGACGCGGGCGTGGGCGTCCGTGCGCAGTCCGCCCTTGGTGCCGAGGTCCGCGAGGACCAGCCGGGCCGCGTAGTACGGCGGCCGGTCGAGCGGGACCAGGCACGGGTTGGGTCCCGGGGCGTTCCCTGCGGCGAAGAACAGGTCGTAGGGGTCCTCGCCCCGGTGGTGGTCCTCGTCCCTGCCGGTCGCGGCGAAGCCGTTGAAGCGGGCGACGGTGTCCGTCAGGGCCTGGGCGGGTACGCCGATGAGCGCGGCGAGCCCCGACAGCGAGTCGGCCCGCACCCAGGCACCGGCGGCCAGTTGCCGCGCGGGGTCCGCGGGCGGCACGGTGATGGCGGGCAGGGCGCCGCCCTCGCGGGAGTCGAAGACCAGGTGGACGGGTGTGTCCGCGCCCCGGGCGGCCATGGCCCGGCCCATCCGGTCGTACGGCAGCGACTCGTTGGCGAACCGCCGCCCAGAGCCGTCCACGGCCAGGCCGCCGCGCAGCCCGAGGGTGAACGCGGCCGTGCTGTCGGGGAGTTCGGTACCCGGGCACCACCAGGCCTCGTCCATGAGAGCGGTGCCGGCACCGGCCTCGACGGCGGCCCGCAGTACCTCTCCGGTGTTGGTGCCCCGGGGCGCCATGCTCCAGCCGGCGCCGCCGGGCACCCGGTGCTCGGTGCGCAGGGCGTCGTCGCCCTCGAAGCCGCCCGCGGCCAGCAGCACCCCGCGCCGGGCCCGTACCCGGACCGTGCCGTGCGCCGTGCGCGCCTCGACTCCGGTGACCCGGCCCTCCTCCGTGACCAGCCCGGTCACCCGGTGGCCGGTGCGGACCCGGGCGTTCCCGGTCCGGGTGGCGGCCAGCAGCAGGCGGCCGATGAGGGCGCGGCCCGCGCTCAGCGGTGCGTCGGGGTGGCCCAGGCCGGCGCGGTCCCGGCCGACCGCCGGGCGTACCAGGGGCAGCAGTTCACCCAGCAGCCCGGGCGCCAGGTCGAGCGGTACGAAGGAGCGCCCGGCGTCCATCCGGCCGGGGGCCGCGACGTAGTCGGGGAAGGCACGCCACTCGAACGCGATGGCGGGGTCGGCCTCCAGCCGGGCCACCAGTTCGGGGGCGTGCCGCAGGAAGGCCTCCCGGCGCTCCGCCTCCGCGTCACCGGTCAGGGCCCGCAGGTAGCGGCGCGCGGCCTCGGTGGAGTCGTCGAGACCGGCCCGCTCCTGCACCTGGGTGCCGGGCAGCCAGCAGGCCGCCCCGGAGTAGGCGGAGGTGCCGCCGAGCAGCGCCGTCCGTTCCAGTACGACGGTGTCGAGGCCCTCCCCGGCGGCCGCCAGCGCTCCGGTCAGCGCTCCCGCGCCGGACCCGACGACGATCACGTCGTGGGTGGCGTCCCATTCCTGCCGGCCGTCCCGCATGGGGTGCCCCTCCTGCCGCTCGGTGGTGTGGGGCCCAGCAGACCCGCTCCGGGGCGGCGGGCGCGGGGCCGGTCCCGCTGACCGGTACGGCGGGGCGGACGGCACCTGACGCGGAACCGGGCCCGGCGTATTGTCTGAGGCGCCGTTGACATCCGAGCGCCGGGAGGGAGAGCGTGCCCAGAATCGCCGAGGCCAGAGCGGGGGCCGAGCCCACGTCACCCCGGCAGCGCGCCCGCCGTCAGAGCATCCTGAGGGTGGCGGCGGACATCGCCGCTTCCACGGGTCTGGAACGGGTGCAGATGCACGAGGTGGCCAAGTCCGCCGGGGTTGCCATCGCCACCCTGTACCGGTACTTCCCGTCCAAGACCCACCTCTTCACCGCCCTGATGGCCGACCAGATCGAGGGGTTCGCGGCCCGGGTGCCCGAGCGCGCGCCCGGCACCTCGCCCCAGGACGCGGTCTTCGAGACGCTGGGCAGCGCCACCCGCAATCTGCTGCGCCGGCCGGCCCTCGCCACGGCGATGATCCAGTCCGCGAACGCCGCCCGTGCCACGACCGTCCCCGACCTGGCGCGGATCGACTCGGGTTTCCTGGATCTGCTGCTGCGGGCATGGGGCGTGGAGCGGCCCACCGACCACCACATCACCAGGCTGCGGCTGCTGATCCTGCTCTGGTACGGGGTTCTGCAGTCCCGGCTCAACGAGCGGCTCACTCCTCAGGAGGCCGACGCCGATCTGCGGATGGCGTGCCATCTGCTGCTGGCTCCCGGGCCGGAGACCGGCTGACCCGGCCCGGTGGGCGGCGCGCGGTCCGTGCGGGCGCCGCCCATCGGTTCACGAGGTGCGCTGGGTGCCCGTCGTATCGAGTCCGGCGACGCTGTAGGCGGCGTAGCCGCGGTGCGGGTCGCGGCCGCTGAAATACGGCGTCAGCCGGGCGTCGAGCTCCTGCGGGGTGAACGTGCCGTCGGCGGCGGTGAACTTCTCTTCCACGGTGGGCGGGGCGAGCAGCGCGACCATGTCGCCGTAGACGACGAAGACCTGTCCGCTGATGCGGTCGGCGGCCGGTGAGGCCAGGTGCGCGACGAGCGTGGCGACCCGCTCGGGGGCCATGATGTCCAGGCCGTCCGGCGCCGGTACGCCCGCGGCGAAGGCGTCGGCGGTCATGGCGGTGCGGGCGCGCGGGCAGATCGCGTTGGCGCGCACCCCGTACCGGGCCAGCCCCTGTGCGGTCGCCAGGGTCAGCGCGGTGATGCCGGCCTTGGCCGCGGAGTAGTTCGGCTGGCCGGGGGCGCCGAACAGGAACGCCTCCGAGGAGGTGTTGACCACGCGGCCGTAGACCGGGGCGCCGGATGCCTTGCTCGCCGTGCGCCAGTGCACGGCGGCGGCGCGCGACAGACCGGCGTGGCCCTTGAGGTGGACCCGGATGACATCGTCCCAGTCCGACTCGGTGAGGTTGAACAGCATCTTGTCGCGGAGCACTCCCGCGTTGTTCACGACGATGTCCAGGCTGCCGAAGCTCTCCACGGCCGCCCGCACCAGTCGGTCACCCATGGACCAGTCCCCGACGTCGCCGGTGACCGCCACCGCCTCGGAGCCGAGGGCCTTGATCTCGGCGGCCACGTCACCGGCCGACGGGCCGACGTCGTTCACCACCACCCGGGCGCCGAGCGCCGCCAGTGCCAGGGCCTCGGCGCGGCCGAGCCCCGCTCCGGCACCGGTGACGACGGCGGTACGCCCCTCCAGGATGTTCGTCGCGCTCATGCTGCCTCTTTCCGTGTTCCGTCGGACCGATGGATACGGGGCGCGGTGCACGGATGTCCGGGGTGCGCCCCGGCCGCCGAAACTAGTATCAGTTTCAGTTCTGTGGCCGGGGCTGTCCCGTTGAGTGGACGAAGGCGGCCGAGACGGAGCCGAGACCCTCGAACTCGGCCCGGAACTCGTCGCCCGGCCGCACGTCCACCGCCCTGGTGCACGAGCCCGGCAGGATGATGTGGCCCGCCTCCAGCGTCACGCCGTACGACGCCACCGTGCGGGCCAGCCAGGCGACGGCCTCCGTCGGGTCACCGAGCACCGCGCTGGTGTTGCCCCGGGCGATCTCCGCACCGTCCCGGTACAGCACCGCGGCGATGCCGGCCGGGTCCAGGCCGGCCGGGCGGACCCGGGCGGCGCCGAGGATCACACCGGCGGACGACGCGTTGTCCGCGATGGTGTCGGCCAGCCCGATCCGCCAGTCCTTGATGCGGCTGTCGATGAGTTCGAGGCTGGGCACGATGTACTCGGTGGCCGCCAGGACGTCCGCCGTCGTGCACCCCTCCCCCGGCAGGCTCCGGCCCAGTACGTACCCGATCTCGACCTCGATCCGGGGGCTGCAGTAGCGGTCGGTGGCGATGGGGGTTCCTTCGGGCAGCACCATGTCGGAGAGCAGGTGGCCGTAGTCGGGTTCGTCCACGCCCATCATCCGCTGCATGACCTTCGACGACAGTCCGACCTTGTGCCCGCTGACGGTGCGGCCCCCGGCCAGCTGCCTGCGGATGTTGATCAGCTGGATCCCGTAGGCGTCGGCCGCGTCGATGGACGGGTAGCCGGTGGTCAGCGGGTCGACGGGGGTCCGGTCGCGCTGTGCGGCCCACAGCACTGCGGCGGCCTCGGCGCGCCGGGCGGCGTCAAGCATCCTGGATCTCCTTCTGGGCGGCGGTGGCGGTCTCGGAGGCGGTTTCGGTCTCGGTGTCGCCGGCGGTGGCGAATCGGGCCCGGCCGCCGGTGAGCACGGTGCGCCCGTCCTCCGCGCTCACCTCGAAGCGCGCGGCGGGGCCGTGAGCGGCGTCGCTCCAGCCGTGCACGGCGAGCCGCTCGCCGGGGAAGACCGGGGCCGCGAACCTGGCCTCCAGCTCCACCAGGGCGGCGGGGTGCGCGCCGAGTTCGCCGGCGAGCGGCAGCAGGCTCGCGGCGAGCGTGCACAGTCCGTGCAGGAAGGGCCGGTCCATCCCCGCGGCCCTGGCCGCCGCCGGGTCGATGTGCATGGCGTGCCGGTCGCCCAGCAGCCGGTAGAGCGCCGCCTGCCGGGAGTGCGTGAGCACGCTCAGGGCGTACTCGGCAGGCCGGTCCGGGCGGCGCGGGGCCGCCGGTCCGCGGGCGCCGCCGAAGCCGCCGGCGCCGGGGGCGAAGAGCGACCAGGTCGCCGTGAAGTACGCGCAGGACACCTCCACGTCGAAGACGGCGGCCGACCCCTTGTCCCGGACCCGGGCGACCCGCGCCGACGTGGTCAGCTCGCCCGACGGCTCCAACGGCCGCTTCACCAGCAGGTGCTGGCCGCCGTGCACGGCGGTGGTCACGTCGAAGGCGCCCAGCGCGCCGAGCGCGTCGGGCGCCCACTGGGCGAGGGTCAGCGCGAAGGTGGGCAGCACCCGCAGGTGCTCCTCGTAGACCAGGTCGAGCCGGTCCGCCGGTGCGCCGACCGCGAGCGCGTAGAGGATCGCGTCGCGCGCGGTGAAGGAGACCGTACGGGTGCCGAGTTCGCGGCCCTCCCAGGGGGAGGCGGTCATCGGTCGGCCCCCAGGATCAGACCGCTGGTAGGGACTCCGGTGCCGGCGGTGACCATGACGTGGTCGGCCCGGTCCGGCTGGTTGACCGAGGTGCCCCGGATCAGCCGGACGCCCTCCGCGATTCCGTTCATTCCGTGCAGATACGCCTCGCCCAGCTGCCCGCCATGGGTGTTGAGGGGCAGCCGGCCGCCGAGCTCCAGGTGGCCGTCGGCGATGAAGTCCTTGGCCTCGCCCGGCTCGCAGAAGCCCAGCTCCTCCAGTTGGGGAAGGACCAGCGGGGTGAAGTGGTCGTAGAGCACCGCCGCGTCGACGTCTGCGGGCCCGAGCCCGCTCTGCCCGTACAACTGGCGCCCTACCAGGCCCATTTCCGGGATGCCGGTGATGGTGGGCCGGTAGTAGCTGGTCATCATGTGCTGGTCGGCACCGAGTCCCTGTGCGGCCGAGCGGATCACGGCGGGCGGCCGGGGAAGGTCGCGGGCCCGTTCGGCGGAGACGATCACCAGGGCCTGGCCGCCGTCGGTCTCCTGGCAGCAGTCGAGCAGCCGGAGCGGTTCGGCTATCCAGCGGGAGTCGCGGTGGTCCTGGAGGGTGATGGGCCGGCCGTGGAACCAGGCGGCCGGGTTGTTCGCGGCGTGCTTGCGGTCCACCACGGCGACCCGGCCGAAGTCATCGGTGGTGGCGCCGTACTCGTGCAGATAGCGGCGGGCGAACATGGCCACCCACTGGGCGGGGGTGCTCAGCCCGAACGGGGTCATCCAGGCGTAGGCGGCCCGGTCCGCGGTGGTGTCCATGGGCCGGTCGGCCTGCCCGAGCCCGTACCGCTCGCCGGACCGCTCGTTGAACGCCCGGTAGCAGACGACCACTTCGGCGATCCCGGTGGCCACGGCCATGGCCGCCTGCTGCACCGTCGCGCAGCCGGCCCCGCCGCCGTACCCGATGCGGGAGAAGAACGTCAGATCGCCCATCCCGGTGTTGCGGGCCACGTGGATCTCGGAGTTGGTGTCCGCGGTGAAGGTGACCAGCCCGTCGACGTCGCGGGGTTTCAGCCCCGCGTCGGCGAGGGCGGCGAGCACGGCCTCGCAGGCGAGCCGGAGTTCGCTGCGGCCGGAGTTCTTGGAGAACTCGGTGGCGCCGATCCCGGCGACGGCGGCCGCCCCCGACAGCCCCGTCGGCGTACTCATCGTGCCTCCAGGGGCAGTCGCACGGACACCGTCCCGGTGAGGTGGGCGCCCTGGCTGTTGGTGCCCCGGACGGCGATCTCGACGCTGTGGTCCGCCTCGGAGCTGCCCGTGACCGTGCCGGTGAGCACCATCGTGTCGCCGGGGTGGTTGGGGGCGCCGAGCCTGATCCGGATGGCCCGGACGACGGCGGCGGGACCGGCCCAGCCGGTGACGTACCGGTCGACCAGGCCGTTGCTGGTCAGGATGTTCATGAAGATGTCCCGCGAGCCGCGTTCCCGGGCGAGTTCGGGGTCGTGGTGGACGTCCTGGTAGTCGCGGCTCGCGAGTGCGGTGGCGACGATCAGGGTGCGGGTGACCGGGACCGCCAGCTCGGGGAGCACGTCCCCGACGGCCACCTCCGCGTGGCGGCGGGTGGGCGGCGGCGCGGTGTCCGGCTGCGGGGTCATCCGGTCACCGCCCCGCCGGTCAGCAGCGCGCCGAGCTGTTCGAGGCCGGCGCCCGCGCCGCCCAGGGTGGTGGAGATCTGCTTGCCCCACAGGAAGTGGCGGTGCACCGGGTAGTCGGTGTCGACGCCGATGCCGCCGTGCACGTGCTGGACCTGGTGGACGGTGTTCAGACCGCCCTCCGCGGCCCACCACTTGGCGACCAGCGCGGCCCGGTCCGCGGCCGGCGCGTCGAAGGGCGGGGTCAGTGCGTCCACCGCGTGCCAGAGCGTGACCCGCATCGCCTCGATGTCGATGTAGCAGTCGGCCAGCTGGTGCTGCACGGCCTGGAAGGTGGCCAGCGGCCGGCCGAACTGCTCGCGCCGGCTCAGATGGGCGACCGCGTGCGCCAGTGCCCCTTCCGCCACCCCCACCTGGACGGCGGCCAGCGCCAGGTACGCGTTGCGGAGAAGGTGTTCGACGGCGCCGTCGCCCGGGGTGCCGACCTGCTCCGCGGGAGCGCCGTCGAAGGTGAGGTGGGCGCTCATGTCGTGGCTGGTGGTCTCCGCGTACTCCCGGCTCACCCCGGCGGCGTCGGAGCGGACCAGGAAGAGGCCGGGCCCGCTGCCGGTGGCGGCGGTCACCAGCACGTGCCGGGCGCCGGCCGGTGAGGGCACCACGGCCTTGACGCCGCTGAGCCGCCGGTCCGGCCCGTCCTGGACGGCGGTAGTGCGGGGCGCGAGCGGACCGGCGGGGCCGAACTCCTCCAGGGCCAGGGTCGGCCGGGCGGTCCCGTCCACGAGGCCGGGCAGGAGCTCCGTACGCTGCGCCGCGCTGCCGTACGCGGCGACCGTGAGCGCACCCGTCAGCGCGGGCCACAGCGGCACGGGGGCGACCCGGCGGCCCTGCTCCTGGAGGAGCACGCAGAGCCCGGCCGTGCCGAGGCCCGCGCCGCCGTCCTGTTCGGGCAGTACGGCCGCGAGCAGTCCGGCCGAGGCCAGATCGGTCCAGAGCGATTCGTCCACGCGCGTCGGCGAGCTCTCCACCTCGCGCAGCCGCTCGGGGGTGGCCCGGTCGGTGAGGATCTCCCGGGCCAGGCCGCGTACCGCTTCGAGTTCTTCTCCCAGGGAGAAATCCATCAGGGCGCCTCCGTCGGGGCGGGCCGGAACACCGGCAGGGTCGGATCGGTGCCGGTGTCGAGCCAGTCGAGCACCACGGGCATGCCGATGGTGACGTCGTCCGGGGCGACACCGGTCAGGCCGGTGATGAGCCTGGTGCCTTCGGTGAGTTCGACGACGGCGACGAGGTACGGCGACTCGAAGGCGGGGTGGCGGGGGTGGTGGTTCACCACGAAGCTGTAGATCCGGCCGTGCCCGCAGGCCTCGGCCGTGTCCCACTCAAGTGACTGGCACTCGGGACAGCAGGGTCCCGGCGGGTGGCGCAGGACGGAGCAGCGGGCGCAGCGCTGGATGAGCAGCCGGTGCTGGTTCGCGCCCTCGAAGAAGAAGGCGTTGTCGCGGTTGACGGCGGGGCGCGGACGCGGGGCGGGCGGGGCTTGTTCCGGCGCCGGGGCGAACCGCAGAGTCCGCCAACGCTGGGTGGCGACCGTCTCGCCGTGCTCGTCCGTGTACGTCTTCAGGGTGGTGACGAAGCGTCCCGCGCCGAGTCCGGTCCTCTTCTCCGTCGAGAGGGACTCGACGGTCTCGCGGACGGCGATGTGGTCCCCCGGGACCAGTTCGCGCAGGAAGGTGAACTCGGAGTCGGTGGCGACGACCGAGGTGTAGCCGCCCTCGTCGAGGAGCGCGGCCAGTTCGTCGAAGCCGGTCGGGCCGCCGGGCGGCGGGGCGACGGTCGCCGCGTAGCCGCGCATCGTCCAGGCCTGGACCATCGAGGCGGGTGCCACCACCCCGGCGCGGCCGGTGGCGCGGGCCGCCGCGTCGTCCGTGTACACCGGGTTGGTGTCGCCCATGGCCTCCGCCCAGTGCCGGATCATCGGCCGGTTGACCGGGTCCTGGGCCGGGGTGCGGGCGCGCAGTTCGCGCCCGGTGAAGGCCTGGAGCCGTTCCTCGTACCCCGGCCGGTGCTCGCCGTGCCCGGTCATGCGCCACGCCCCTTGCGCGGGAGCCCGAGGCCCTGGGTCGCCACCAGGTCGCGCAGGATCTCGTTGACGCCGCCGCCGAAGGTGTTCACGATGCCCTGCCGGGAGAGCTGTTCGACCTGTCCGGCGAGTGCCGCGCCCGGCGATTCGGGCCGGATGCGCCCGGCCGCGCCGAGGATCTGGGTCAGCCCGCGCTGGACGTCGATGTGGGTCTCGGTGCCGTACGTCTTGGCGGCGCCCGCGTCGGCGCCGGTCAGCGTGTCGGTGGCGACGGCCGCGGTCATCCTCCAGTTGAGCAGCCGCATCGCCTCCAGCCGGGCGTAGGTGCGGGCGAACTCCTGCCGCACCCACGGGACGTCGGCCGTGCCGTCCTGCCGGGACCGCTCCAGCACCTGTTCCCAGAGCTGGATCATGCGGCCGCCGAGGGCGGCGAGGCCGATGCGCTCGTGGTTGAGCTGCGCGGTGATCAGCCGCCAGCCGCCGTCCACCTCACCGACCACGTCGGCGGCCGGGACCCGCACGTCGCTGTAGTACGTCGCGGTGACGGTCAGCCCGCCGACCGTGCGGATGGGGCTCCAGGAGAAACCGTCGTCCGCGGTCGGCACGATCAGGATGGAGATGCCCTTGTGCCGGGGGGCGTCCGGGTCGGTGCGGGCGGCGAGCCACACGTAGTCGGCGGTGTTGGCGCCACTGGTGAAGATCTTGCTCCCGTTGACGAGGAAGCTGTCGCCGTCCCTGACCGCCCGGGTGGTCAGGGAGGCGAGGTCGGTGCCGGCCGCGGGCTCGGTGTAGCCGATCGCGAACACGATGTCGCCGGAGAGGATGCCGGGCAGGAACCGGTTGCGGTGTTCCGCCGAGCCGTGGGCCATCAGGGCGGGGCCGACGGTGTTGACGGTGACGAACGGGAAGGGCAGTCCGGCCCGTTGGACCTCGTCGAAGAAGACGTACTGGTCCTCGGCCGGCCGGCCCTGACCGCCGTACTCGGTGGGCCAGCCGATCCCCAGCCAGCCGTCGGAGCCGAGCTGTTTGACGACCTCGCGGAAGCGGTCTCCGCCGACGCCCTCCTCACCGGCCCGGCGGCGTTCGTCCTCGGGCATCAGGCCCGCGAAGTACGCCCGCAGTTCCCGCCGCAGCTCCAGGTGCGCGGCACTCTCGCGCAGTTGCATATGTGGTTCTCCTCGCGTGTCGCCGCCGGGGCGGACGGCGCCCGTCAGGGCAGGAAGCGCCCGCGTCCGGCGGCCAGGAACTCGCCGCGCAGCGCGGCCTTCTCGTCGTCGGTCATCAGCGTGTACACGGGCCCGCCGCGGCCGGCCCAGCGGTACACCGGGTCGTCGGTGCGCCAGCCTTCGAGCTGCATCTCCTTCTTGCGCAGCTTGTTGGAGCCGGTGGTGGGAAGCGCGTACGAGACGCGGACGAAGCGGGGGACGCTCTTGCCGCCCAGGTCCTCCTGGCGGGCCAGGAAGGCGGGCAGGTCCAGGTCCTCGAAGCGGGTTCCCTCCGCGATCTCGACGGCGGCCATCACCTGGTCGCCGGAGCGCGGGTCGGGCACACCGAAGACTCCGGCCGCCACGACCCCCCGGTGCCTGCGCAGGACGCGTTCGGTGAGCAGGGCGGAGGTGTTCTCGCCGTCGACCCGTATCCAGTCGCCGGAGCGGCCGGCGAAGTAGAAGTAGCCGGCCCGGTCGACGTATCCGAGGTCGCCGGTCCAGTACCAGCCGTGCCGGACGCGTTCGGCGTTCGCCGCGTCGTTGTTGTAGTAGCCCTCGAAGCGGGCGGCGCCCTCGGTGTCGACGATCTCGCCGACGGCTTGTTCCGGGTTGCGGACCCGGCCGTAGGAGTCGAGCTCCGCGGGCGGGCAGGTCTCCCGGGTCCTGGGGTGGACGATGCGGACGCCGGTCCTGGCCGGTGTGCCGAGCGCGCCGGTGGGCGCTTCCGGGTCCCGTTTGAGCATGCCGCTGCCCTCGCTGGAGCCGTAGCCCTCGACGAGACGGCAACCGAAGCGCCGCAGGAACCGGTCCGCGTCCTCGGGGGACGCCTCTGTGCCGAAGGCGTGGGTGAGCCGGTTGTCGGCGTCCTGCTCGGTCTCCGGACGGGCCAGGACGTAGCCGATCGCCTTGCCGACGTAGGTGAAGTAGGTGGCCCCGAAGTGGCGGACGTCCGGGAGGAATCCGGATGCGGAGAACTTGCGGGTGAGGGCGATGGCGGCGCCCGCGGTGAGGGCGGGGGCCCACAGCGCCATCAGCGCGTTGCCGTGGAACAGCGGCATCGGGCAGTAACAGGTGTCCTCGCGGGTGATGTCGTACTTGGCGCTGTTGGACGCGCCGAGGGCGGCGAGCCGGCCCTGGGAGCAGATCGCCGCCTTCGAGGCGCCGGTGGTGCCCGAGGTCAGGAGGAGCAGCATCCGGGTGGAGGCGGTGACACCGAGGGTGCGCACCGGCCGGGGGACGTCCGTGTGGCCGGCGAGGCCGGCCGCGTACTCCGGTGTGCCGACGACGAGGAACCGGTCGCGCTCCACACCGATGTCCAGACCGTCCAGCAGGGCGGCGCCCGCCGGGTCGGTGACGATCACCTGGCAGTCGGTGTGCCGTACCTCCCGGGCGAGTTCGGCGCCGCGCCGGGTGGGGTTGATGCCGACGACGGCCGCGCCGGCGAGGGCCGCGGCGCCCAGCCAGAAGACGTACTCGGGCTCGTTGTCCAGGAGTACGCCGATGTGGAACGGCCCGTCGGCGCGCAGTTTCCGGGCCCAGCCGGCGCGGGCCGCGCTCTCCTGGACCACCTCGTCCCAGGTCCAGGAGCGGTCACGGGTCAGCAGTCCCGGACGCTCGTCCCCGCATCGGGCGAGCAGCAGGTCTGCGATGGTGTCGTGCGGCAACGTCGGTCCCTTCATCATCCGGTCGCGGTCGCGAAGACCGACGCTAGCCACGGCAGGGCGGGCCGGCCGGGACGGTCCCGCTCACCGGGAGGGTGCGGCGACCGGCCCTGGGGTCAGCCGAAGTTGGCCTGGCCGCCGTCGAGCGGGACCGTGGCGCCCGTCAGATAGCGGGCGTCCGGTCCGCACAGCATCGCGACGGCTCGCCCGATGTCCTGTTCGCAGTCCCCGACGTATCCCAGCGGGATGGCCGCGCAGAACTCGGCGGCCTCCTCCGGGTGGGCGTCCTGCCAGCCCGCGTAGGCGGGTGAGGCCGCGTGCGGGGCGATGGCGTTGACCCTGATCCCGTCCCGGCCCCATTCGTTGGCGGCGGCCCGGGTCAGGGAGCGCAGCGCGGACTTGGCGGCCGCGTACGCGCCGTAGGTGCTCAGGTCCCAGCGGACCATGGCGGAGGTGACCAGGTTGATGATCACTCCCCCGCCGGCCCGTTTCAGGTGCGGATGCGCGGCCTTCATGAACGCGAACGCAGCGAACGGGCCGCTGTCGAACCCCTTTTGGAACTGTTCGTCGCTCAGCGAGAGCAGCGGTCCGTAGCAGCCGGTGTAGGCGTTGTTGACCAGGATGTCGATCCGGCCGAGGCGTTCGGCCACGTCCTCGACCACGGCGGGGATCCGGGCCGTGTCCCGTACGTCGAGGACGAATGGCTCGGCCCGCACTCCTCGTTCGCGCAGCATCGCGCAGGTCGCCTCCAGTTTCGCCGCCGTGCGTCCGAGGACGGCGACGGACGCTCCGTCGGAGGCGAGGGCGAGCGCGATGCCCTGGCCCACGCCCTGGCCGGCTCCGCTGATGACCGCCACTTTTCCGTCGAGGCTGCCCATGGGTTCCACTCCCACTCTTCTTCCCGCGACCTCAACTCGGCCGGGGAAGGTGCTTGTTGATGAACAGACCGGACACGGTGACGCAGCTGCGGCCGCCGGCGGAGATCTCACCGACGGTGCGGATCCGCGAACCGTCCACCGAGACCTGACGCCCGGTGACCGTCAGCGGCTCGAACAGCGGGGTGGGCCGCAGATAGCGCAGTGTCAGCTCCGCGGTCATCCCGGACGGGCCGCCCCAGTGGTTGGCCACTCCCAGCGTGTGGTCCAGGAGCAGCGCGGAGACGCCGCCGTGCACATGGCCGGGCGGGCCCTGGTAGGGCAGGTCGAGCGTGACGATGCCTTCGACGGAACCGTCGTCCTTGCCGTGCAGGTGCAGCGGCGGTGCGAGGGCGTTCTCCGGGCCGGTGACGGGGTCGTGCCGGGTGACGCCCTCGCCGCGCCACATCTGCGCGAGGCGTTCCTCGATGGCGGGCGCCTGCTCGGTGAGCCCGTCGGCCATGGCGTCGAGCCGCGCGGCTATCGCGTTCATGTCCGCGCCGGACCCGTCGCCGGCGCGGAGCAGGGCGGCGATCACCCGGCGGGCCGCGGCGACCGCGGTGTCGACGCCGTCCCGGTGCGGTTCCGCGACCAGCCTGGGCCGGTCGGCGGTGGTGGTCTCGTGCTGGGGGACGGTCATGAGGTCACCGTCGCCGTGGCGTGGGTGAGTACGGGCGCGCCGTCGCGTTCGGGGCAGGCGGCGTGCAGCAGGAGCCGCCCGGTCCCGTCGTCCGCCGTTCCGTCCCGCCATACGGAGATGGCCAGGGACTCGCCGGGGACGAGCGGTCCGGCGAAGCGCACGGTGAGACCGGTGAGCCGGGTGACGTCACCGTCGAGCACTCCGTCGACGAGGGCCTTGCAGAGGAGTCCGTAGGAGGCGAGCCCGTGCAGGATCGGCCGGTCGAATCCGGCGGCCCGCGCGGCCGCGGGGTCGGCGTGCAGCGGGTTGAGGTCTCCGTTGAGCCGGTACCACAGCGCCTGTTGGGGTGCGGTGGCGCAGGCGAGGACGGCGTCGGCGGGCCGGTCCGGTGTCTCCCGGTGCTCGGGCGGGCCGGGCTCCCCGCCGAAGCCGCCCTCGCCGCGTGCCCAGATGCGGGTGGTGGTGGTCCACAGCGGTTCGCCGTCGGCGCCGGTGGCCGTGGACTCCAGGACGACGAGTGCGGCCCTGCCCTTGTCCCACAGTTCGGCGACGCGCGAGCGGAGGGTGGCGGTGCCTGATGCGGGGAGCGGCCGGTGGACCCGGAGTCCCTGGCCCGCGTGGAGCAGCGCCCGCAGGTCGATGTCGATGCCGGGCAGGTGGAAGCCGGGTGCGCCCTGGTCCCCGGAGGAGATCCCGGAGCCGGCCACCACCGCGAAGGTGGGCAGTACGGCGAGGGACTTCTCGTAGGTCAGGTGCGGTTCGGGGCCGGTGGCTGCGTCGGCGCCCGCGCCGAGGCTCAGGTGGTAGAGGAGCACGTCGCGGCTGGTCCAGCGGATCTCGCGGACCGAGGGGTCCGCGGTGAGCGCCTTCTCGCGGTCGATGGGCATGTCAGCCTTTCTCGGTGGGCTCGGGGTCGCGGGGAAGGCCGAGGAGGCGCTCACCGATGATGTTCAGCTGGATCTCCGTCGTGCCGCCCGCGATGGACAGACAGCGGGAGTTGAGGAACTGCCAGGTGGCATCGAGGCGTTCGCCCTCGCCGGTGAGCGCGGCGCTGCCCTGCCAGTCCATGCAGGTCTCCCAGACCCGCTGCTGGTGTTCGACGCCGAGCAGTTTGGCGACGGACGCCTCGGCGCCCGGCTGCTGCCCGGAGACGGTGCGCAGGGTGGTGCGCAGGGCGAGGACGGCTCCGGACTGCGCGTCGCAGAGGTGGCCGCCGAGGGTGGTGAGCTGTTCGTCGTCGAGCGCTTCGGAGGCGGCGGCGAGCTCCAGCAGCGCCTCGGCGCCGGAGCCGACCGAGTCGTGGGACAGGGCTACGCGTTCGTTGGCGAGGGTGGTGCGGGCGAGCTTCCAGCCGTCGCCCGGGGAGCCGACGAGCAGCTCGTCGGGGATGAACACGTCGTCGAGGAAGACCTCGTTGAACTCGGCCTCTCCGGTGATCTGCCGCAGCGGCCGGATGTCGAGGCCGGGGCTCTTCATGTCGAGGAGGAAGTAGGAGATCCCCCTGTGCTTGGGCACGTCGGTGTCGGTACGGGCGAGCAGGACGCCCCAGTGGGCGTCGCGGGCCATGGACGTCCACACCTTCTGGCCCGTGACGCGCCAGCCGCCGTCGGTCCTCTCCGCGCGGGTGGTGAGCCCGGCGAGGTCGGAGCCCGCGCCCGGCTCGCTGAACAGCTGGCACCAGACGATGCCCCCGCGCAGGCTCGGCGCGAGGAACCTCTCCTGCTGGGACGGGTCGCCGTGGGCGATGAGCGTGGGCACCACCCAGCCGCCGATGATCATGTCGACGGGGGTGAGCCCGGCGGCCCGCAGCTCCTCCGCGATGACGAGCTGTGTGACGGGATCCGCGCCCTTGCCCCAGGGGGCCGGCAGATGGGGGGCGGTGTAGCCGTGGTCCGCGAGGTGGATGCGGGCTTCCGCGCCCTCCAGGGCGGCGGCGATCCGCAGTTCGGCGCGGATGTCCTCGCGTACGGCCTCGGCCGACCCGGGCAGCTCGACGCCCAGCGTGCGGCGGGCGCCGTCCAGGGTGAGGCGGGCGACTCGGCGGCGCCAGACGGCGGACGGGCCCAGCGCGATGCGCAGGGTCTGGGCGCGGCGCAGTGCGAGATGCGCGTCGTGCTCCCAGGTGAAGCCGATGCCGCCGAGCACCTGGATGCAGTCCTTGGCGACGGAGAACGCCGCGTCGACACCGGCCGCCGCGGCGACGGCGGCGGCCAGCGAGGCCTCACGGGCGTCGCCCGCGCCGTCGGGCCCGGCCGCGCGGGCGGCGTCCCAGGCGCAGGCGCGGGCCTGCTCGGCCCGCGCGAGCATCCGGGCGCAGCGGTGCTTGACGCCCTGGAACTGGCCGATGCGGCGGCCGAACTGCTCCCGGACCCGGGCGTAGTCCGCGGCGGTGTTCACGCAGCGGTCGGCGAGTCCCGAGGACTCGGCGGCGAACAGGGTGGCGGCGAGGTCGCGGGGCGTCTGCGGATCGAGGTCCAGCAGATCGGCGGCCGGCACCGGGACCGACCGTACGGTCACCCGGGAGGAGCGGCGGGTCAGGTCGTGGCTGCGGACGTCGGTGGTCTCCACCGCCGCCCGGGGCAGTACCAGCCAGGCGGTGCGGCCGTTGTCCGCGGCGGGCAGTACGAACACGTCGGCCAGGTGTCCGCCGATGACGAGCTCGGAGGTTCCGGTGACGGTCGCCGTGCCGTCGGCGGCGCGCGTCAGGGCGAGGGTGCCGGGGGCGAGTCCGACCGCGCCGACGGTGGTGCCGGCGGCGAGCGGGGCGAGGTGCGTCCGGTGTCCGGCCGCGTGCAGGACCGCGGAGGCGAGCGTCGTCGGCAGGAACGGTCCGGGGGCCGTCGCGCGGCCCAGTTCCTCTGTGACGACGGCGAGTTCGACGAGTCCGTATCCGGCGCCGCCCGACTCCTCCGGCAGGTGCAGCCCGAGGAGGCCCTGTTCCGCGAGGCCGCTCCAGTGGGCGGGGAGGGTCTCCCGGCCGGCGTCGGCCGCCGCCCGGAGGGTGTCCGGTGTGATGTGCCGGCCGGCGAAGGCACGGACCGCGTCGCGCAGGTCGCGGTGTTCCTGGGTGAGTCCGATGGTCATGCCGCGCCCCTCAGATGCGTTCGATGACGGTGGCGGTGGCGTGCGCCCCACCGGCGCACATGGTGATCAGCGCGGTGGACTTCCCGGTCCGTTCCAGTTCGTGCAGGGTTTGGGTGACGAGCCGGGCGCCGGTGGAGCCGACGGCGTGGCCGAGCGCGATGGCGCCGCCGTTGACGTTGACCTTGTCCAGGTCGGCCCGGTGGACCCGGGCCCAGGACAGCACCACGGAGGCGAAGGCCTCGTTGATCTCGACGAGGTCGATGTCGTCGAGGGTCATCCCGGCGGTGCGCAGGACGCGTTCGGTCGCGGCGACGGGCCCGTCGAGGTGGTAGTACGGCTCGGAGCCGACCATGGCGGAGGCGAGGATGCGGGCGCGGGGGCGGAGCCCTTCGCGGGCGGCGCGCTCCCGGCTCATCAGCAGGACGGCGGCGGCGCCGTCGCTGATCTGGGAGGAGTTCCCGGCGGTGTGGATGCCGTCGGGGAGGACCGGCCGGAGGGCGGCCAGCGCCTCGGCGGTGGTGTCGCGCAGCCCCTGGTCACGGGTGACGGTGACGGTCTCCCCGGTGGGCCCCTCGGGGCCGGTGACCGGGGCGTCGACCTCGATGATCTGTTGGTCGAAGCGTCCTTCGGACCAGGCGCGGGCGGCCTTCTGCTGGGAGGCGAGGCCCAGGGCGTCGGCGTCGGCCCTGGTGATGCCCCGGTTGCGGGCGATGCGTTCGGCGGCCGTGAACTGGTCGGGCATGTCCAGGGACCAGCTGTCCGGTACCGGGGAGCCGTTGCCCGGAGTGAGCGCGGCGCCGAGGAAGACGCGGCTCATCGACTCCACCCCGCAGCCGATGCCGGTCTCGATGGCGCCCGCGGCGATCAGGCCCGCCACCAGGTGCACGGCCTGCTGGGACGATCCGCAGGCGCAGTCGATGGTGGTGCACGCGGTGGTGTGCGGGAGACCGCTGTGCAGCCAGGCGCCACGCGTCACGTTGTTGGACTGCTCACCGGCCTGGGTGACGCAGCCCCCGATGACCTGGTCCACGGTGCCGGGGGCGATACCCGCCCGCTCCACCAGGCCCTTCTGGGCGAGCCCGAGGAGTTCCGCCGGGTGGAGCCCGGACAGGACACCGCGGCGCCGGCCGACCGGTGTCCGTGCGGCTTCGACGATGACGGCCTCGGTCATGGCTCTCCGTAGGGGTGAGGGGCCCGTTGGGGCCCGGACACTGATGGAGGAAAACTAGAATTTGTTCTCGTCATAGGCAAGGCCCAGTCCCGCTCAGTGGCCCGCCGCCTCGGCCGGGCCCGCCGCCTCGGCCGGGCCCGCCCCCTGGCCCGGTCCGGCAGCCGGGGCGTCAGTCGGGGCGTCAGATGTGGGATCCGCCGTCGGCCCGGATCTCCGCCCCGGTGAGGCAGGCCGCGTCCCACGGACCGGGACCGGGGCACGACGGGCCGGCCGGGGCTCCGGTACCGGTCAGTGGGACTTGCCGTCCCCGCCGCCGGCGTCCGCGCCTAGCGTCCGGAGCCGGAGACCGAGCGTCGCAAAGGGGATGAGAGCAACGTGAGCGCAGTCGATTCGGCACACGACGACGTCAGGGCCATCGAAGCCACCGCGGCACCCACGCGTTTCGCACGCGGCTGGCACTGCCTGGGCCTCGCGGAGAAGTACAGGGACGGCAAACCGCACCCGGTCCTGGCCTTCGGCCAGAAGCTGGTGGTGTTCCGGTCGGGCGACGGCACCCTCAACGTCCTGGACGCCTACTGCCGCCACATGGGCGGCGACCTCTCGCAGGGCACCGTCAAGGGCGACCAGGTCGCCTGCCCGTTCCACGACTGGCGCTGGGGCGGCGACGGCCGCTGCAAGCAGATCCCGTACTCCAAGCGGGTCCCCCTGCGGGCCCGCACGGCGTCCTGGCCGGTGCTCGACCAGGACGGACTGCTCTTCGTCTGGAACGACCCGGAGGGCAACCCCCCGCCCGCCGGGGTGACCGTGCCCCGGATCGAGGGCGCGACGAGCGACGAGTGGACCGACTGGCTCTGGTACGAGACCACCGTGGACGCCAACTGCCGCGAAGTCGTCGACAACGTGGTGGACATGGCCCACTTCTTCTACGTCCACTACTCGTTCCCGACGTACTTCAAGAACGTCTTCGAGGGCCACACCGCCACCCAGTACATGCACGGCACCGGCCGCCCCGACGCCCGCCCGCAGGAGCAGGGCGGCAAGCCGAAGACCACCGGCAGCGACTCGGTGGCCTCCTACCACGGCCCGTCGTTCATGATCGACGACCTCACCTACCACTACGACAGCGGCGATGTGGACTGCGTCCTGATCAACTGCCACTACCCGGTCGACGCGAACCGCTTCGTGCTCCAGTACGGAATCGTGGTCAAGCGCTCCCCCACCCTGTCGGGCCAGGCCGCCGACGAACTCGCCACGAATATGGCTCAGTTCATCAAGCTCGGCTTCGAGCAGGACATCGAGATCTGGCGGAACAAGGCGCGGATCGACAACCCGCTGCTCTGCGAGGAGGACGGTCCGGTCTATCAGCTGCGGCGCTGGTACGAGCAGTTCTACGTGGACGCCGCAGAGGTGCGGCCGGAGATGACCGACCGTTTCGAGTACGAGCTCGACACCACGCGCCCGGTCGAGGCCTGGCAGCGGGAGGTCGAGGAGAACCTCGCCCGCAGGGGCGCCGCCACCGAGGGCCGGCCGGTCTGATGCGGGTGGACGACCGGCTCACCGACGGGGCCCCGATGCGGGCGCTGGACTGCGAGCGGTGCGCGGCCCGGGTGCTGGTGCGCAAGAGCAGTCCGCAGCAGACGAGTGTGCAGTGGGACGGCCGGGCCGTGGCGCTCTGTGCGGAGCGCGACCCGGCCGGCGGACTCTTCGAGGGCTGCGGGTCCCTGCGCGACACGATCCGCGAGGCCGCGCTGCGAGGAGCCATCGAGATCGTGGACGGGCCGGGCACCCACGAGATCCGCTGAGGAACGGCGCATGAGGCCGGGTACGCGTCCGTATCGCGTACCCGGCCTCGTGCGTGACGCCGGCCCGGCGTTGCCTCAGGCGTCCGTACCCGGCGGGGTGAACGCGGCCAGCGGCTCGGAGCCGGACCAGTCGTGGCCCCAGTAGCTGTCGGCGGTGATCTCCTCGGCCGTGTAGTGCCGCTCGTCCACGCGCATCCCGTCGCAGCCGTACTCGATGTCCCAGCCGCCGGGTGCGCGTACGTAGAACGACACCATCTTGTCGTTGGTGTGCCGGCCCAGCGTGGAGGAGAGGGAGAAGCCTGCTCTGCCCACGTTGTCGAGGGCGCGGCCGACCGCGTCCAGGCTGTCCACCTCGACCATCAGGTGCACCAGCCCGGGTTCCTCGCCGTGCGGGGCGGGGCAGACGGCGAGGCTGTGGTGGCGTTCGTTGACGCCCATGAAGCGCACCCGGCGCGGCGGTTCGCCCGAGGCCCGGCCGCCGAGCCGGATTCCGCCGCGCGGCAGGAAGCCGAGCACCTCGGTGTAGAAGGCGACGGTCTCCTCCGCGCAGGTGGTGGGCAGCACGACGTGCCCCATCCCCTGGCCGCCGGTCACGAACCGCTGGCCGAATCCGGTGAGTACGGGGCTGTGGTCGAGGATCGGGGCGAAGTACACCTCGACGGGCACCCCGGCCGGGTCGTCGAAGGTGATGCCCTCCTCGATCCCCCGGTCGTCGGCCTCCTGCGCGGAGAGCGGCTTGACCGCCGTGCCGGAGGCCTCGACGGCGCGCCCCACGGCGGCGAGCGCGAACCGGTCCCGTACCTCCCAGCCGACCGACAGCACCCGGTCGCTGTCGCCCGGCAGGACGACGAGCCGGGCCCGGCGTTCGTCCATGCGCAGGTACAGGCCGTCGGGGTCCGGCCCCGAGCCCTCGGCGAAGCCGAGGGCGTCCACGGTGAGTTCGCGCCAGCGGGCGATGTCGCGGGTCTGGACCCGGAGATATCCGAGTCCGCGGATCTGCGTCATGACTGTTCCTCCCTGAGGGGACGTGCTCCGGACGAGGCGTCAGATCATCGAGCGCATCGGGCCCTGCGGCGGCTCGACGCCGATCTCGGTGAGCGCCGAGGCGTGGAAGACCGGGCCCGGTACGTGGATGGCGTGCGCGAGTCCGGTGTGCGCATCGCGCCAGAACCGCTGGATCGGGTTGTCCAGCCGCATCGCGTTGCCGCCGGAGCGGGCGACGATCTCGTCGACCGCGCGGACCGCCCGCCAGGCGGCGGCGGCCTGGGTCCGGCGGCCGACGGCCCGCTGCCGGAAGCTGATCTCCTGACCGGCCGCGACCGCGTCGTACAGCCGGCAGATGTTGTCCAGGAGCGCGGAGCGGGAGGCGGCGATCTCGGCGGCCGCGTCGCTGACGGCGTACAGGACGTAGGGGTCGTCCCGCACCGCCTGGCCGGTGATCTGCACCCGGTCGCGCTGGTGGGCGAGGTGGTGTGCGAGGGCGCCCTCGCACATCCCGATCACGGCGGCGGTGATGCCGAGCGGGAACGCGGCGGAGAACGGCAGCCGGTAGGCGGGGTTGGTCAGCCCGGACTCGGCGGCCAGCGAGCCGTCCACCACCTTGGCGTACTCGATGACGCGGTGGGACGGCACGAAGGCGTCCTTGACGATGACGTCCTTGCTGCCGGTGCCGCGCAGCCCGACCACGTCCCAGGAGTCCTCGACGATCTCGTAGTCGGCGCGCGGCAGGATGACGTGGACGGACTGCGGGGGGTTGATCCGGTTGCCGTCGCCGTCCGCGAGGAAGCCGCCGAGGAAGATCCACCGGCAGTGGTCGGTGCCGGAGGAGAACTGCCACCGGCCGTTGAAGACATGGCCGCCGTCCACCGGCCTGAGCAGCCCCATCGGCGCGTACGGGGAGGCGATCCAGGTGTCGGGGTCCTCGCCCCAGACCTCCTCCTGAACCCGGGGGTCGGCCATCGCCATCTCCCACGGGTGGACGCCGACGACGCCCGCGACCCAGCCGGTGGCCCCGTCCAGGGAGGCGATCCGCATGACCGTCTCGGCGAACTCGCGCGGATGCAGTTCGAGACCTCCGTGGGCCTCGGGCTGGAGCATGCGGATCGCCCCGACGTCCCGCAGGATCTTCGCCGCCTGGTCGTCGAGCCTGCCGAGCGCCTCGTTGGCCGGGCCGAGTGCGCGGATCTCGTCGGCGCGTGCCTCGACGGCGTCGAGTACTGGATTGGACATGGCCGTTCTCACTTCCCCGGGGAGTTCTGGGCGGCGGTCGTGCTCCGGTCCCTCGCCGCGAGGGCGACCGCGATCTCGATGAGCTGGTCCTCCTGGCCGCCGACGAGCTTGCGGCGGCCGGCCTCCATCAGGATCTCGGCGCCGGACACCCGGTAGGTGGCGGCCTGCCGGGCTGCGTGCTTCAGGAAGCTGGAGTAGACCCCGGCGTAACCCATCGTCAGGGACAGCCGGTCGAGCAGGCATTCGCCGTCCATGACGGGGCGCACCACGTCCTCGGCCGCGTCGATGATCTTGAGTACGTCGATGCCGGTACGGATGCCCAGCTTCTCCGCGACGGCGGCGAAGCCCTCGACGGGTGTGTTGCCGGCGCCGGCGCCGAACCTGCGGGTCGATCCGTCGATCTGCAGGGCCCCGGCGCGTACCGCGAGCACGGAGTTGGCGACGCCGAGGCCGAGGTTCTCGTGGCCGTGGAAGCCGACCTGTGCGTCGTCACCGAGTTCGGCGACCAGGGCGGCGATCCGGTCGCTCGTCTGCTCCAGGATGAGGGCGCCCGCGGAGTCGACTACGTACACGCACTGGCAGCCGGCGTCGGCCATGACGCGGGCCTGCCGGGCCAGCGCTTCGGGCGGGCTGCTGTGCGCCATCATCAGGAACCCGACGGTCTCCAGGCCGAGTTCGCGGGCGAGCCCGAAGTGCTGGACGGCGATGTCGGCCTCGGTGCAGTGCGTGGCGATGCGGCAGATCGAGGCGCCGTTGTCGGCGGCCTCGCGGATGTCGTCCTGGAGGCCCAGGCCGGGCAGCATCAGGAACGCGATCTTCGCCCGGCGGGCGGTCTTCACCGCGGCCTTGATGAGCTCCTGCTCGGGGGTGTGGCTGAAGCCGTAGTTGAAGGAGGACCCGCCGAGGCCGTCGCCGTGGGTGACCTCGATGACGGGCACGCCCGCGTCGTCGAGTGCGGCGACGATCGAGGTGACGTGGTCGACGGTGAACTGGTGCTGCTTGGCATGTGATCCGTCCCGCAGGGACGAGTCGGTGACGCGGATGTCCAGCGCTGGGCTGTAGGGCATGGCTCGTGCACTCCTCGGTGAGCGGGGGTCAGGCGCCGGTGCGGCGGGCGGTGATCCGCCGGGCGAAGGCCTCGCCGGCCCTGGTCGCGGCGGCGGTCATGATGTCGAGGTTCCCGGAGTACGGGGGCAGGAAGTCGCCCGCGCCCGCCACCTCGATGAGGACCGCCACCCGGGCGAGCCCGCCGCTGAGCGCACTCGGCACGTCGAACTGCGGCTCGGCGCGCAGCCGGTAGCCGGGCACGTAGGCGGCGACCTCGGCGGCCCGCTCGTGGATCGACGCGGTGACGGCGGCCCGGTCGACGTCGGCGGGGACGGCGCAGAAGACGGTGTCCTGCATCAGCATCGGCGGCTCGGCCGGGTTGAGGATGATGATGGCCTTGCCCCGGGCGGCGCCGCCGATCGTCTCGATGCCCCTGCTGGTGGTGAGCGTGAACTCGTCGATGTTGGCGCGGGTGCCGGGCCCGGCGGACGGCGAGGCGACACTGGCGACGATCTCCGCGTACGCGACCTCCGTGACCCGGGAGACGGCGTGCACGATCGGGATGGTGGCCTGTCCCCCGCAGGTGATAAGGGAGATGTTCGGCGCGTCGAGGTGTTCGCCGAGGTTGACGGCGGGCACGACGGCCGGGCCGATCGCGGCGGGGGTCAGGTCGACGGCCCGGATGCCGAGTTCGGCGTACTTGGGCGCGTTGGCCCGGTGGACATGGGCGGACGTGGCCTCGAAGACCAGGTCCGGCCGCTCCGCTCCGGCCAGCAGGGCGTCGACACCGTCGGCACCTGTGTGCAGGCCGTGGTCGGCGGCGCGTTTGAGTCCGGGGCTCTGCTCGTCGACGCCGATCATCCAGCGCGGCTCGATGACGTCCGAGCGCAGGAGCTTGTACATCAGGTCGGTGCCGATGTTGCCGGATCCGACGATCGCGGCGGTCGCCTTGGTCACTGTTCGAACCTCATCCGGGTCGAGTGAGTGGTACGGAGGGAAGAGAAGGGGAGAGGAAGGGCTGGGCGTCAGCCGTCGTAGGTGACGCGCAGCCGGTCGCTGACCGGGCGCGACTGGCAGGCGAGGATCAGCCCGTCGGCCAGGTCCCGCGCGTCGAGGACCTCGTTGCGCTCCATGGCCACCTCACCCTCGACGAGGAGACAGGCGCAGGCGCTGCAACTGCCCTCCCGGCAGGAGTACGGCGCGTCCAGGCCCGCGGCGAGCAGCACGTCCAGCAGCGGGGTGTCGCGGGGCCAGGAGACGGTGCGGCGGACCCCGTCGAGTTCCACCTCCGCCGTGCTGACGGGTCCGGCCGTGTCCCGCTCCGGGACGGGCGCCCGGTCCGCGAACGGGTCGCCGGACAGTGAGGTGAACCGCTCCACCGTGATCAGGCGCGGTGGCACGCCCAGTCCGGTGAGCGCGTCGATGGCCAGATCCATGAAGGGGCCGGGTCCGCAGACGAACGCGCGGCGCCCGGCGTACGGTCCGGCGAGGGCGCGCAGACCGGCTGCGCCGGGTCTGCCCCGGACGGACTCCAGCCAGTGCAGGACCGTGAGCCGGTCACCGTACTTTCTCTGCAGGGTGGCCAGTTCGTCGCGGAAGATCACGGACCGTTCGTCCCGGTTGGCGTACAGGAGGGTGACGGTGCCGGTTCCGGCGTGCAGGACCGAGGTGAGGATCGACATGACCGGGGTGATGCCGCTGCCCGCGGCGAGCAGCAGGAAGTCGCCGTCGAGCGAGCCGGGGGTGAAGGTGCCCGCGGGCCGGAGCACCTCCAGGGTGTCGCCCTCGGTGACGTGGTCGCAGATCCAGTGGGAGGCATAGCCTCCGGCGGTGCGCTTGACGGTGACTTTCAGATACGGGTCGCGGACCGGGGAGCTGCACAGCGAGTAGCAGCGGGCGGCTCCGCCGGGGCGGTCCGAGGGCACCCTGACGGTGAGGAACTGGCCCGGTTCGTAGCCGAACGCGTCCCGGTCGGCGTCGGCGGGCTCCAGGACCAGTGAGTGGGCGTCGGCCGTCTCCCGGATCACCTCGACGACGCGCACGGTCAGCGGGGCGGGGCTCACGACGGGCCTCCGGTGGCGCCGGACCGGGCGGCAGCGGCGGTACGGGCGGCGGCCGCGTGCCGGGCCGCGATGTAGCCGAACACGATGGACGGGCCGATGGTGGCGCCCGGTCCCGCGTACTCGTTGGCCATCACGGACGCGGAGGTGTTGCCGGTGGCGTAGAGCCCGGCGATGGCCGAACCGTCCTCGCGCAGCACCCGGCTGTGCTCGTCGCAGACGAGTCCGCCCTTGGTGCCGAGGTCACCGATCTCGATCCGGATCGCGTAGTAGGGCGCCCTGTCGAGCCGGTCGAGGTTGGGGTTCTTCAGTGTCGGGTCGCCGTAGTAGCGGTCGTAGGCGCTGTCGCCGCGACCGAAGTCGGTGTCCCGGCCGGATCCGGCGAAGGCGTTGAACCGTTCGACGGTGCCGGTGAGCGCTTCCTCGGGGACGCCGATCTTCCGGGCGAGCTCCGTGACGGTGTCGGCCCGGTGCACGGTGCCGTTCTCGTAGAACGCCCTGGGGAAGGGCATGCCGGGCAGGATCTGGGCGAACGGGTAGCGGGCGCGGGCCTTGGCGTCCATGACGAACCAGGCCGTGGTGTGCCCGCCCTCGATCTGATCGTGTACGAAGTTGACGTAGGGCGACGACTCGTTGGTGAAGCGCCTGCCGTCGCCGGAGACGATCACGGAGGGCGGGATGCACCGCTCGGAGACCAGCGGAATGGTGGCGCCGGCCGGATGGCGCACGGACGGCATCCACCAGGCGTCGTCCATGAAGTCGAGCGCGGCGCCGAGTCCCTGGCCGGCGACGATGCCGTCGCCGGTGTTCTCGACGGCGCCGGCGCTGTGGTTCTCGCGGCCGCCCTCCGGCAGGTACTTCTCGCGCATCTCCTGGTTGTGGTCGAAGCCGCCGGTGGCGAGGAGGACGCCGTGCCGGGCGCCGATCCGCACGGCCGTGCCGTCCCGGTCGGCGACGATCCCGGTGACCCCGCCGTCCGCGCCGGTGACGAGCCCGGTCATCGGGGAGCGCAGCCGCAGCGGGACTCCGGCGTCCTTCAGGGCCATGCGCAGCCGGGCGACCAGGGCCCGCCCTCCGGTGGCCATGTGGCGGCGGGCGACCATATTGGAGGAGACCCGCCATGCGGCGACCACGGAGGCCCAGCGGCCGCGCCAGGTCCGCTTGACCATGGCGAGGTCGCGGTAGTCCTTCGCGGTGATCCACAGTCCGAGCGGGCCCTTGAGACTGTTGGGCCGCTGGTGGCGCTCGTCGTCGCCGAGCTTGCGGGTGTCGAAGGGCAGCGCCTCGACGGACCGGCCGAGCGGGCGGCCCCCCTCGTACTCGGGGTGGTAGTCGGCGTAGCCCTTGACCCAGAAGAAGCGCATCCAGCGGCTCGCGCCGAGCAGTTCCATCGCGGCCGGTCCCTGGTCGACGTAGGCGTCGAGGCGGGCGGACGGCACCCGGCCCCCGGTGAGCCGGTCGAGGTAGCGGCGGACGGATTCCCGGCTGTCGTCGTGGCCCCTGGCTCGCAGGGTGGGGTTGTTGGGGATCCAGATGCCGCCGCCGGAGATGCCGGTGCTGCCGCCGTACCTCGCGCCCTTCTCGATGACGACGGTGGACAGTCCGCTGTCGGCGGCGGTCAGCGCGGCGGCCATGCCGCCCCCGCCGCCGCCGACCACGACGAAGTCGAACTCCTCGTCCCAGGTCTCCCCGGCCCCGGCGCTCATGCCGCGTCCGCGCGGGTGAGGAAGGCGAGGACCGCGCTCTCCCAGGCGGCCTTCTGTTCGATCATCACCCAGTGCCCGCAGTCGGGGAAGACGTGCAGTTCGGCGTCCGGAATGGTGCGCATCGGCAGGATCGACATGTCGAGCGGGCTGACCCGGTCGTCGCGGCCCCAGGTGAGCAGGGTCCTGGCCCGGAGGCGGTGCAGCATGGCCCAGTACGGCGCCTCTCGGGACGCGGCGGCGTCGGCGGCTCGTGCGGCGGACGCCTCGCTGCCGTACATCAGCCGGGCACTGGCGAGGGTCTCCGGATCGGTGGCCTGCGCCCAGCGCTCCTCGATGAGTTCCTCCGTCACCAGGGACCGGTCGTGGACCATGGAGTTGAGCCAGCGGACCAGGCGCTCGCGGGTCGGTGCGTCGGTGAACTCCGTGAGCAGTCCGATGCCTTCGCCGGGCCCGGGGCTGTAGAGGTTGCGGCCGATGCCGCCGATCGTGACGAGGCGGCGTACCCGTTCCGGGTGGGCGAGCGCGAACCGGGTGCCGACGATGCCGCCCATCGAGTTGCCGATGATGTCGGCCCGCTGGATGCCGAGCCCGTCCAGGAACCGGGTCACGGAGGAGGCGGCCGTCGCCATCGGGTGGCCGTCGGCCGGGTCGCTGACGCCGAAGCCGGGGAACTCCAGGACGAGACAGCGGAAGTGCCCGGCGAACGCGGCGAGGTTGTGGCGGTAGTTGCGCCAGCCCGTGACTCCGGGGCCGGAGCCGTGCAACAGGAGCAGGGGCGGGCCGTCACCGGCCTCGTGGTAGCGCAACACGCCCTGGTCGGTCGCGAGTTCGCGCAGCGTGGAGTCGTGACTCAGCTCCGTCATCATCCCTGCCTCGATTGGCCTCGGTGTTCGGTGGGTCCGGGCGGCCGTGGCTGCCGCGCCTTCGGTTCCTGGACGGTAGCCACGCGTCCCGGGGCGGCGCGGCGGACGTCTCGGTGAGCGGGATGCGGTCGCTCACGGGGCCGCCGGCGTGCTCGGAGGGGCTGCGCCGGGGGGCGTTCCACTGATCGGGAGCGCGGTCCCGGCGGGCCCGGCCGGTGTCCTAGCTTCGGCCCCCTGCCCGGTCCGGGGCAGGCCACCGCACCGTCCCCGTCGAGGTGAGTCCGATGACCGCAGAGTCCCTGTCCGTGCCCGAGGCCCGTGAGGAGACCGCGCCGACGCCGCCCCTGATGCGGCGCGCCATGGGGACCTTCGCCTCCGGGGTCACGGTGGTGACGGGGATCGGCCGGGACGGTGATCCGGCCGGTTTCGCCTGCCAGTCGTTCGCGTCCGTCTCGCTCGAACCGGCCCTGGTGCTGTTCTGCGCCGACCACCGGGGGCGGGCGTGGCCGAGGATCAGGGAGTCGGGGCGGTTCGCCGTGAACATCCTGGCCGAGGAACAGAGCGACCTCTGCGGCCGGTTCGGGTCGAGCAGGGGCCGTAAGTTCGAGGGGCTGGACTGGAAGGTGTCCCGCTGGGGGACGCCGTCCCTGCCCGGGGTGCTGACCCGGGTGCACGCCGAGGTGTACGACGTGCGCGGCGCGGGTGACCACGATGTCGTGGTGGGCCGGGTCCTCGCCCTGGAGACGGTCGGCGAGCAGCGGCCGATGCTCTTCTTCCGCGGCGGCTTCGGCGTGGGGAGCCCGGCGGCAGAGACCCCCGACCCGTGGGGCTGGGGCGACCACTGGGGCTGAGGGTGCGACAGCTGATGCCTCCGCTCCGGAGGCACCGGCAGCCGGCGCGTCCGCCCCGCACCGCGTCCGCTACTGCCAGTCGCCGTACTGCCCCGCCGCGAGCAGCCGGTCCATGGCCTGCGGGGACCAGGTCTCCTCCGGTACGGGCGCCACGCGGCGCGCCCCCCTGGCCGGCGCCTCCGGTCCGGGGAAGAGCTCGGACGACACCTGCCGGGCCGCGGCCACGACCAGGGGGGCGACCTTCTCCAGCGGGGACAGGGTGTCGCCGACCAGCGAGATCGCCGCGACCGGGCCTTCGGGGCCGCGGACGGCGGTGGCGACACAGGCGATGTCTGGGAAGCACTCGCCACGTTCGAAGGCGAGGCCGTGACGGCGCCTGACCCGGTTGAGCTCCTGATGCAGGGTGGCGAGGTCGGAGATGGTGTGCCGGGTCAGGCGGCCGATGGCACCGGCCGACCTGGCCTCGACGTCCTCCGGTTCGAGCCAGGCCAGCATGGCTTTGCCGAGCGCGGTCGAATGGGCGGGAGCCCGGCCGCCCACCCGGGAAGGGACGGCCGCGGCGAACCGGCCGCCGACCTTGTCGAGGTAGTGCACCTCCGCACCGTCCAGGACGGCCAGATGGACGACCAGGCCGGTCTTGATCTGCAGCTGGTGCAGCCGGGCGGCGGCGGCCTCCCGGATTCTGCCGTGCGCCCCGTCCCCGCCGCCGAGGCCGAGCGCGCGGCGGCCGAGTCCGTAGCCCAGCGCGGTGTGTTCGAGCCAGCGCAGCCGCACCAGCTGATCGAGGATCCGGTGCGCCGTCGACCGGGGCAGCCGGGTGGACCGGGCCACTTCCTCCAGGGAGAGCCGGGCGGTCCGGCCCTCGAAGACGTCCATGATCAGCGTCACCCGCTCGACCATCGACGGTGGCAGCTCGCGACGGTCCGGCACATGCACGTCGAGAGCCTCATGGACAGCCGTCATGGGAGCCTCCAGTCACAGACTGAAATGAATTCTTGTTTTCCGGAATGTAACAGCGCCTCCCGAGCCGAGTGAAGACATGCGCGCCCCCTCTTTCGCCGCGCGGACCTCCGCCGCCCGCCGGGACCCGCCCACGTGACGCAGGCCATCCTCTGTGTCCGCGATCTGTGGGTAGGTCTCCGGTACGGTGTCGAACGCTTCGGGCCGGACAGACCCTGGAAGGCCCGGAGCGGTTCGCCGCCGCCGAGTGACCACGGGACACCGACCGGTGCGCCCGTGCGACATCGCCCGTCCTGACGCCACACGCTCGTGACACGACTGGGGAGTTTGATGTTCGACAAGGTATTGGTCGCCAACCGTGGTGAGATCGCGATCCGCGCGTTCCGCGCCGCGTTCGAGCTCGGGATCTCCACGGTGGCGGTGTATCCCCACGAGGACCGCAACTCACTCCACCGGGCCAAGGCCGACGAGGCCTACCGGATCGGGGAGCCCGGACATCCGGTGCGCGCCTACCTCTCGGTCGACGAGGTCATCAAGGCCGCCCGGAAGGCGGGCGCCGACGCGATCTACCCCGGCTACGGCTTCCTGTCGGAGAACCCGGACCTCGCGGCCGCGTGCTCCGAGGCCGGCATCACGTTCGTCGGACCGCCCGCCTCTGTACTGAACCTGACGGGGAACAAGTCCCGCGCCGTCGCCGCCGCCCGGGAGGCCGGCGTACCGGTACTGAAGTCCTCCGAGCCCTCCGAGGACGTCGACACACTCGTCGCCGCGGCGCAGGACATCGGATTCCCGGTCTTCGTCAAGGCCGTCGCGGGCGGCGGCGGACGCGGCATGCGCCGGGTGGCCTCGCCGGGCGAACTGCGCGAGTCGATCGACGCGGCCATGCGCGAGGCGCGCTCCGCGTTCGGTGACGCGACGGTCTTCCTGGAGCAGGCGGTGATCAACCCCCGCCACATCGAGGTGCAGATCCTCGCCGACGCCGAGGGCAATGTCGTGCACCTGTACGAGCGGGACTGCTCGTTGCAGCGCCGCCACCAGAAGGTCGTCGAGATCGCGCCCGCCCCGAACCTCGACCCGGAGCTGCGGGACCGGATCTGCGCCGACGCCGTCGCCTTCGCCCACCACATCGGCTACGTGAACGCGGGCACGGTCGAGTTCCTCGTCGACGAGCGCGGCAACCACGTCTTCATCGAGATGAACCCGCGCATCCAGGTCGAGCACACCGTCACCGAACAGGTCACAGGGCGCGACCTGGTCATCGCCCAGCTGCGCATCGCCGCCGGCATGACGCTGCCCGAACTCCACCTCTCCCAGGACGACATCACCCTCAACGGCACCGCGATGCAGTGCCGCATCACCACAGAGGACCCGGCCAACGGCTTCCGCCCGGACACCGGCACCATCTCCGCCTACCGCTCCCCCGGCGGGCCCGGGGTGCGCCTGGACGGCGGCACCGTCCACACCGGCGCGGAGGTGTCCGCCCACTTCGACTCGATGCTCGTCAAGCTCACCTGCCACGGGCACGACTTCACCAACGCGGCCCGCCGGGCACGCCGGGCCATCGCGGAGTTCCGCATCCGCGGTGTGGCGACCAACCTGCCGTTCCTGGGCGCCGTGCTGGACCAGCCCGACTTCCGGGCCGGGCACATCACGACGAGCTTCATCGAGGAGCACCCGGAGCTGATCCGGGCCCGCCCCTCGGCCGACCGGGGCAGCCGCATGCTCGGCTACCTGGCCGAGACCACCGTCAACCGGCCCTACGGCCCCCGCCCGTCCGTCATCGACCCGGCGGACAAGCTGCCGGCCCTGCCGACCGGGTCGCCGCCCGCCGGTTCCCGGCAGCGCCTCGCGGCCCTCGGCCCGGAGGCCTTCGCCGCCGAGCTGCGCGCCCAGCGGGCCGTCGCCGTCACCGACACCACGTTCCGCGACGCGCACCAGTCGCTGCTGGCCACCCGGGTGCGGACCCGCGACCTGCTGGCCGTCGCCCCGCACGTCGCCCGGACCGCCCCCGAGCTGCTCAGCCTCGAATGCTGGGGCGGCGCCACCTACGACGTGGCGCTGCGCTTCCTGGCCGAGGACCCGTGGGAACGGCTGGTGAAGATCCGGGAGACCGTGCCCAACATCTGCACCCAGATGCTGCTGAGGGGCCGCAACACGGTCGGCTACACGCCCTATCCCACCGAGGTCACCGAGGCGTTCGTCGCCGAGGCGGCGAGCGCCGGAATGGACATCTTCCGGATCTTCGACGCCCTCAACGACGTCTCCCAGATGCGCCCGGCGATCGACGCCGTGCGCGCCACCGGCACCTCGGTCGCGGAAGTGGCGCTCTGCTACACCGCGGACCTCTCGGACCCCGGCGAGACCCTGTACACGCTGGACTACTACCTGCGCCTCGCGGAGCAGATCGTGGACGCGGGCGCCCATGTCCTCGCCATCAAGGACATGGCCGGGCTGCTGCGTCCGCCCGCCGCCCGCACCCTGGTCACGGCGCTGCGCGAGCGGTTCGACCTACCGGTCCACCTGCACACCCACGACACCCCCGGCGGGCAGCTGGCCACCCTGATCGCCGCCATCGACGCGGGGGTCGACGCGGTGGACGCGGCGGTCGCCTCCATGTCCGGTACGACCAGCCAGCCCTCGCTGTCCGCACTGGTCGCCGCCACCGACCACACCGAACGGGCCACCGGCCTCTCGCTCCAGGCCGTCGGTGACCTGGAGCCCTACTGGGAGGCGACCCGCAAGGTCTACGCCCCCTTCGAGTCCGGTCTCGCCTCGCCCACCGGCCGGATCTACCACCACGAGATCCCCGGCGGGCAGCTGTCCAACCTGCGCCAGCAGGCCATCGCCCTCGGTCTGGGCGACCGCTTCGAGCTCATCGAGGACTGCTACGCCGCGGCCGACCGGATGCTCGGGCGGCTGGTGAAGGTGACGCCGTCGTCCAAGGTGGTGGGCGATCTGGCACTGCATCTGGTGGGCGCGGGCGTCGAGGCGGCCGACTTCGAGGCCGACCCCGGCAAGTTCGACGTACCGGACTCCGTGATCGGGTTCCTGCGCGGCGAGCTGGGTGACCCGCCCGGCGGCTGGCCCGAGCCGTTCCGTACCCGCGCGCTGAAGGGCCGCCCGGAGAAGGCGCAGCAGCCGCAGCTGTCGGCGGAGGACCGCGAGGGGCTGGAGAAGACACCCCGGGCGACCCTGAACCGGCTGCTCTTCCCCGGTCCGACCAAGGAGTTCGAGGCCCACCGCGAGGCGTACGGCGACACCTCTGTCCTGCCGACCCGGGACTTCCTGTACGGGCTGGAGACGGAGACCGAGCACACGGTCACGCTCGACCCGGGTGTCACCCTGCTGATCGAGCTGGAGGCCATCTCCGAGGCCGACGAACGCGGCTTCCGCAGCGTACTGGCCACCCTCAACGGGCAGCTGCGGCCGGTCTCGGTGCGGGACAGGTCCGTCGCCACCGAGGTCAAGGCCGCCGAGAAGGCGGACCGGGGCAACGCGGGCCATGTGGCGGCCCCGTTCGCCGGGGTCGTCACCCTCCAGGTGGAGGAGGGCGCCTCGGTCTCGGCGGGCCAGACCGTCGCCACCATCGAGGCCATGAAGATGGAGGCGTCGATCACCGCCCAGTCAGCCGGGGTCGTCCGGCGCCTCGCGATCGGCCGGGTCCAGCAGGTCGAGGCGGGCGATCTGCTCATCGAGATCGCCTGACGGACCCCCTGGAAGAGGCCCGCAGAGCACCGGCCGCCGGTGCCCTGCGGGCCGTCCGCTGTCATGCGTCGTCGTCGTCGACCCAGCTCATGAGCTTGCGGAGCTCACGGCCCGTGGTCTCCAGCAGGTGATCGCTGTCGGCCTTCTTGTACTCGTTGTACTTGGGCAGACCGCTGTGGTACTCCGCCATCCAGGCCTTGGCGAAGGTGCCGTCCTGGATCTCGGCGAGGACCTTCTTCATCTCGGCCTTGGTGTCGGCCGTGATGATGCGCGGCCCGGTGACGTAGTCGCCCCACTCGGCGGTCTCAGAGATCGACCAGCGCATCTTCTCCAGACCGCCCTCGTACATGAGGTCCACGATCAGCTTCAGCTCGTGCAGGCACTCGAAGTACGCGATCTCCGGCTGGTAACCCGCCTCCGTCAGCGTCTCGAAACCGGCCTTCACCAGCGCCGCCGTACCGCCGGCCAGCACCGCCTGCTCACCGAACAGATCCGTCTCGGTCTCCTCGGTGAACGTGGTCCTGATGACCCCTGCGCGGGTGCCGCCGATGCCCTTGGCGTACGAGAGCGCCAGCTCCAGGCCCTTGCCCGTGGCGTCCTGCTCGACGGCCACGATGCACGGAACGCCGCGGCCCTCCTCGTACTGGCGGCGGACCAGGTGACCCGGGCCCTTCGGGGCGACCATGCAGACGTCGACGCCCGCCGGTGGCTTGATGAAGTCGAAGCGGATGTTCAGGCCGTGGCCGAAGAACAGCGCGTCGCCGTCCTTGAGGTTGTCCTTGACGGACTCCTCGTAGACCTGGGCCTGGATCGGGTCCGGAACCAGGATCATGATGACGTCGGCCTCGGCGGACGCCTCGGCGGGCGTCACCACGCGCAGGCCCTGCTCCTCGGCCTTGGCCTTGGACTTGGAGCCCTCGTGCAGACCGACACGGACATCGACACCCGAGTCGCGCAGCGACAGCGCGTGGGCGTGGCCCTGGCTGCCGTAACCGAGGACCGCGACCTTGCGGCCCTGGATGACGGACAGGTCGGCATCGTCGTCGTAGAACATCTCGGCAGGCATGGGGAGTTCTCCTTGGTTCCTGGAATACGAGGGTGTACGGACGGGAGGAGCGGGGGGGCGGCCGGGTGCTACGCGCTCTGCGCGCTCTGCGCGCGTACCGCGGTGGTGGTGCCGGCCGGAGTCAGGCGGATCGGCCGGGCCTCGCGCGCAGTGCGGTCGGCAAGCGCCCGGGAGCCCCGGCCGATCGCGATCGCGCCGGACTGGACGAGCTCCTTGATACCGAAGGCCGCGAGCATCCTGAGCATCGCGTCGAGCTTGTCGCCGGAGCCGGTCGCCTCGAGGGTGACGGCTTCGGGCGAGACGTCCACGGTTCTGGCCCGGAACAGTTCGGCGATCTGCACGATCTGGGCGCGCGAGGTGTTGTCGGCGCTGACCTTCACCAGGACCAGCTCGCGCTGGACGGCCGAGTCGGCCTCCAGCTCGACGATCTTCAGGACGTTGACCAGCTTGTTGAGCTGCTTGGTCACCTGTTCCAGGGCGAGTTCGTGATCGACCCGGACCACGATCGTGATGCGGGAGAGATCGGGGTGTTCCGTGGTGCCGACCGCGAGCGAGTCGATGTTGAAGCCGCGGCGCGAGAACAGTGCGGCGACCCGGGCGAGGATGCCGGGCGTGTTCTCGACCAGGACGGAGAGCGTGTGCTGGGACATGTCGGGAGGTCCTCTCAGTCGTCCGCGGAGTCGCCGAAGTCGGGGCGTACGTCGCGTGCGGCCATGATGTCGTCGTTGGAGGTGCCGGCGGGGACCATCGGCCACACCATCGCGTCCTCGTGGACGATGAAGTCCACCACGACGGGGCGGTCGTTGATCGAGTTGGCCTTGTCGATGATCGCGTCGAGCTCGTACGGGTTCTCGCAGCGCAGGCCCACACAGCCCATCGCCTCCGAGAGCTGTACGAAGTCGGGCACCCGGGTGCCCTTCGCCGGGAGGCCGTCGGTGTCGGCGCCGGAGTGCAGCACGGTGTTGGAGTACCGCTGGTTGTAGAAGAGGGTCTGCCACTGGCGGACCATCCCGAGCGCGCCGTTGTTGATGATCGCGACCTTGATCGGGATGTTGTTGAGCGCGCAGGTGGTGAGCTCCTGATTGGTCATCTGGAAGCAGCCGTCACCGTCGATCGCCCACACCGTACGGTCCGGCATCCCGGCCTTCGCCCCCATCGCCGCCGGAACCGCGTACCCCATCGTTCCCGCACCGCCCGAGTTGAACCAGGTGCCGGGTTCCTCGTGCGGGAGGAACTGCGCCGCCCACATCTGGTGCTGGCCCACGCCGGACGCGAACAGGGTTCCCTCCGGGGCGAGTTGGCCGATCCGTTCGATGACCTGCTGCGGGGAGAGCAGCCCCGGGTCCGCGGGGAGTTCGTAGCCGCGCCGGTAGGTGGTCCGCCAGCGGTCCAGCTCGCGCCACCAGGCCGCGTAGTCGCCCGAGCGCCCCTCGTCCCGCTCACCGCGCACGGCGACCGCCAGGGCGTCGAGCACCTCGCGGGCGTCTCCGACGATCGGGACGTCCGCGAGCCGGTTCTTGCCGATCTCCGCCGGGTCGATGTCGGCGTGGACGACCTTGGCGTGCGGCGCGAAGCCGTCCAGCCTGCCGGTGACCCGGTCGTCGAACCGGGCGCCCAGGGCGACGATCAGGTCCGCCTTCTGCAGCGCGGCGACCGCGGCGACGTCACCGTGCATGCCGGGCATCCCCACGTGCTGGGGGTGGCTGCCGGGGAAGGCGCCGAGCGCCATCAGGGTGGTGACGACGGGGGCCCCGGTCAGCTCGGCCAGGGTGCGCAGTTCGGCGGTGGCGCGTGCCTTGAGCACCCCGCCGCCGACGTAGAGGACCGGCCGGCGGGCCTCGCCGATGAGCCGGGCGGCCTCGCGGATCTGCTTGGCGTGCGGCTTGGTCACCGGGCGGTAGCCCGGCAGTTCCAGCACCGGCGGCCACTGGAAGGTGGTGGCCGCCTGGAGGGCGTCCTTGGTGATGTCGATGAGCACCGGTCCCGGGCGGCCGGTGGCGGCGATGTGGAAGGCTTCCGCGACGGTCCGCGGGATGTCGTCGGCGTCGGTGACCAGGAAGTTGTGCTTGGTGACCGGCATGGTGATGCCGACGATGTCAGCCTCCTGGAAGGCGTCCGTGCCGATCGATTTCGAGGGGACCTGTCCGGTGATCGCGACGAGCGGCACGGAGTCCATGTGCGCGTCCGCGATCGGGGTCACCAGATTGGTGGCGCCCGGACCCGAGGTCGCCATGCACACCCCCACCTTGCCGGTGGCCTGGGCGTATCCGGTGGCCGCGTGGCCGGCTCCCTGCTCGTGGCGGACCAGCACATGGCGGACCCGGGCCGAGTCCATCAGGGGGTCGTATGCGGGGAGGATGCAGCCGCCCGGGATGCCGAACACGGTGTCCGCGCCGACCTCTTCGAGAGAGCGGATGAGCGACTGGGCACCCGTCACGTGCTCGGCGCCGGTGTCCGGCTGCCCGGTGGGACGGGTCCGCACTTGCGGGAGGAGGGGCGCGGGGGCCTGCTGCACAGCGTTTGACATCGTCAGTTCCAAAAGTCCGTAGGGGTGTTGTCGAGGACGTTTCGGTGATCGGGAGCCGCGGCGGGGGCGGCCGGTGGTACGTGCCCGCCGCCGGGTGATCACCGCATCGGGTGCACCCGGCGGACCGGGCGTGCCAGGCGTCGCCGGGCAGGCGAGACTTTGCGGACACGACCGAGGGCCGGATCAGGGCGGGGCCCCCGCCGTCCGCAGGGCATCGCGGGTGTGCCGTACGACGTCGAGGCCGGAGAGCCTCTTGACGAACGGTCCTTCCACGCTCAGCTCGCCGCGCACCGCCACCGCCGCCGCGTAGCCCCGGTCCACCGGGACGTCGAGCAGGGTCCAGCCGGACGGCGGGTACGGCCCCTCCGGGCGTCCGGAGCCGACGTAGTCGAGAGCGGGGTCGCGGCCCAGGCCCGTGCCGAGGCCCTTGAGGTAGGCCTCCTTGCGGGTCCACAGCCGGGCCAGCGCCCGAGGCCGTTCCACCGGGCTGAGCGCGGCCAGTTCGGCCTGCTCGTCCACGTGCAGCATCGAGGCGAGTTCCGCGGTGCCGTCCTCGTCGCCCACCAGCTCCACGTCGACCCCTATGGGGGCCGCCGCGGTCCCGACGACGGCGAGATCGCCCCGGTGGGACAGCGAGAAGAACAGCCGTTCTTCGGTGTCGAGCACCGTGGGCCGGCCGTGCGGTCCGCCGCAGCAGGGACAGGTGTCCCGGCCGAGGTGGACGTCCTCCGGGCGCAGGCTCAGGTACGAGCCGAGCAGCCGGCGGAGGGCGACGTGCGCGGCCGTGAACCGGGTGCGGTCGGCGGCGTGCATGAGGCCGGCGGCACGTTGACGCTCGGTCGCGTCGAGTACCTGGTCGTCCAGGATGCCGAGAGGGACATCCGAGACCCTCAGGAGCCAGAGGTCCAGTGAGCCGGGGGGTGGCAGCTCACGGACGACCCTCGGCAGGGTGTGTTCCACGGGGTCTCTCCTGTTCGTACGGGAGTGAGACAGGCGAGCCGGGTCTCACCGCGTGGCCGGCGCGACCGGCAGGTCGCGCCTTCCGCGCAGCGGCCCGGTCAGCAGGAGCAGCGGGGTCAGGGCGAGGCCTGCGGTGAGCAGCCACAGGGCGGGCCGCAGACCGAGGACCTCACCGAGGGCCCCACCGAGCAGGGAACCGATCGGAATGACACCGAAGTTCGCGAACGAGGTGCTGGCCGAGATGCGGCCGAGCAGCTGCGGCGGACAGTAGCGCTGGCGGAACGCCCCCTGGATCACGTTGGCGAGTACGACGCCGAGCGAGAGGATGGCGCTCCCGATCACCATGGCGGAGATGGTCCAGCTGGTCCCCGCCATCGGGATGAGCAGGGCGAACGGGGCGCTGAGGACCGTGGCGACCAGCAGTCCACGGGCAGAGCCGAACCGTGCGATCAGGCGCCTCGCGGTGGCCGCGCCGAGGAAGCCGCCGATGCTGCTCGACGCGAGGAGCCAGCCGGTCCCGCCTTTGGGTACCCCGAGGTCGTAGAGGAGGAAGTACGGCATGACCGCCGCCTCTGCCGTGAGCAGCAGGTTGGTCGCGGTGCCGTACAGGGTGAGGACACGCAGGTAGGGGTCGTTCAGGACGAACCGGAGCCCCTCTTTGATGTCCGGCAGCAGGGCCGGCCGTTCGGCGGGCTTCTCCGGCACCGGCTCCTTGCTTCGGATACCGAGCAGGCAGAGGGCGGAGACGATGAATGTCACCGAGTTGACCAGAAGGGCGGAGGCCGCGCCGAAGGCCTGGGCCAGCAGGCCTCCGCTGCCCAGCCCCGCGACCTGGGCGACCGATTCGCTGCCCTGGAGCTTGGCGTTGGCCTCCTGGAGGTCCTCCGACTCGACGAGGGAGGGAACGTAGACCTTGTACGAGATCCCGAAGAAGACCGAGGCGAAGCCGTTGATCAGCGCCACGACCAGCAGCTGGGTCATCGTCAGGATCCCGAGCCAGCCCGCGACCGGAACGCTGGCCAGCAGCACGAGCGACACCACGTTGCAGGTCAGCATGATCGGCCGACGTCGCATCCGGTCCACCCAGGCGCCGGCGGGCAGCCCGATCAGCAGCCAGGGCAGCCAGGCCGCGGCGGCCAGCAGACTCCCCCAGAAGACGGTGGCGTGGAGTGTCACGGCGGCCACCAGCGGCATGCCGACGGCGGTGATGTTGATGCCGAAGCGGTTGGTCGTCTCGCCGATCCACAGCAGCCGGAAGTCCCGGTGGCCGCGCAGCCCACTGCGCGGCGGCGGTTCGTGGTCCATGCCGGGGGCCCGCTCGGACAGTCCGGCGCTCATGACGTCACCGCCTTGAGTACGGCCCGGGTCAGCAGCGCGCTCCCGTCCGACCAGCGGGTGCGCCGGGCGGTCAGCTCGGCCTTGAGTACGTCCCGCCGGGTCGCCGATGCGCGTATCCCGTCGGCCGTGGAGCCGGGTCCGCCGCCGTGGGCGCATGCCTGGGCCACCAGGTCCGGGGCCAGTCCGCCGTCCTCGACGGCGGGGAAGCGGGCGGCGTCCACCAGCGACCGGCCGGAGTCCAGGGCGCCGAGCACGGTCTCGCCCACCAGATGGTGCGCGGCCCGGAACGGCATCCCGTCCAGCACGAGCCGCTCCGCCAGGTAGGTGGCCGAGGTGAATCCGTCCACGGCCCTCTCCGTCATGCGTTCGCGTTCGGGTTCGGTGCCCGCGACCACCAGGCTCAGCAGCGTCACCGCGTCGGTGGTGTCGCTGAGTCCGGGCCACAGGTGGCGTACGGACTCGGTGCCGACCGCGATGGCGTTGGTGTAGCCGCCGGTGGTCATGGCGGTCGCCGCGCCGACGAAGGCGCCGAGGCTCGCGGCGGACCGGCCCTGGATGTGTTCGAGGAGGAACGGGTTGCGCTTCTGCGGCATCATCGAGCTGGACCCGACGAGGGTGTCGCCCACCCTCAGCAGCCCGAACTCCTCCGACGTCCAGGTGCTCAGGTCCCGGCCGGTGCGGGCCAGCGCGACGCCGAGGACGGCGGACGCGGACAACAGGTCCAGGACGAAGTCGCGGGAGGCCACCGCGTCGACCGAGTTGGGTGCGGCGGAGCTGAAGCCGAGGAGTTCGGCGGTGCGCCGGGGGTCGATGGGGACGGAGGTACCGCCGATCGCACCGGCTCCCAGCGGGTTGACGTCGATCTGGCGTCCGGCGTCGAGCAGCGACTCGTACGCGCGCAGTACGGCGCCGGCGACACCGGCGAGGTAGTGGCCGTAGCCGATCGGCACGGCGGGCTGGCCGTGGGTGTAGGCGGGCATGACCACGTCCCGGTACTCCTCGGCCTTGTCCAGGAGTACGCCTGCCAGCCGGTCGACGGCGTCGAGGAGGGCGAGGTAGGGGCCACGGGCCTTGAGCCGGGTGGTGGTGGCGTTGAGGTCGTTGCGCGAGCGGCCGGTGTGCAGGATGCCGCCGGTCCGGTCGCCCAGCTGCTCGATGAGGTGGCCCTCGTAGGCGAGGTAGACGCCGCGCGGCATCGGTCTGGCCCTGACGGGTGCGAAGTCCTGCCCGCGCAGTTCCTCGATGGCGCGCAGCAGTGCCGCGGCCCGGTCCCGGTCGACGATGCCCCGTTCGGTGAGCATGATCAGGTGGGCCCGGTCGACCTCGCTGATGCTGCGCAGCTCCTGCCCGAGTCCGTCGGCGGTGTCCGGCAGGTACTGGTCGTAGACGATGCGGTGCGCCTCGGCGTCGAGCGCGGCCTTGAGCCGGCCGGTGTCGACGCCGTGCGCGGGCGCTGTGGTCATGCGTATGCCTCCTCTGTGTGCAGATCCGCGTAGGTCACGGCTTCGCCGAGCAGGGCCACGGCCCGCCCGGCCGCCTCCGCCGCCCGGCCCGAGCGGTCGGCGACGGCGATGACGTGGCCGACGCGGCCGCGGAAGTCCTCCGCGGGGCCGACCGGTTCGCCGGGTGCCCGGTAGAGCAGCGCCTCGACGGTGCCGGGTACGGTGCGGGCCCGGTCCACGGCTTCGTGCAGGGCGGCGGACGGCGCGAGGATGCCGTCGTGGTCGCAGGTGAGGAAGCGGATCGAGGCGCGGGCGTGGCCGGTGCGCTCCAGCTCGGGGGCGGCCCCGAGCGCGGCCAGCACCTGGGCGCGTACGAGGTCGATCCCGCAGGCCCTGCGGACCAGTTCGGGGATCATGCCGCCGGCCAGCCGGGGGTTGACCTCGATGACCTGGGCGGTGCGGGTCCCGGTCAGCCGCAGTTCCACGTGGGCGGCGCCCCAGCCGAGCCCGAGCGCGCGCACCGCGCGTACCGCGGTCTCGCGCAGGGCGATCTCCTGCTCGCCGGTGAGAGCGGCCGGTACGTCGTGCCCGGTCTCGACGAACGCCGGGAGCGGGCCGACGTGTTTGGCGACGGTGACGACGGCTTCGGTGCCGAACACCTCGACGGAGAACTCGGGGCCGGTCAGGTACTCCTCGACCAGGATCCGGCCCGGTGCGGTGATGCCCCGCTCGTTGACGGTGGCCGCGAGCAGTGTTCCGGCGTGCTCGGCGACCTCGTCGAGGTCCGTGCAGAGCCGCACGCCCAGGCTTCCCGAGCCCTGTACCGGTTTGACCACGACGGGCAGTCCGATGCCGCGGGCGGCGGCGAGTGCGCCGGCCACCTCGGAGACGGCGGCGAAGTCCGCGGAGCCGACGCCCGCGCCGGTCAGGGCCCGGCGCTGCTCGGCCTTGTCGCGGCAGGCCCGTACGGCCTCGGCCGACGGGCCGGGCAGCCCGAGCCGGTAGGCCAGTGCGGCGGCGGCGGGTACGTAGTACTCGGAGCTGGTCAGGACGCCCGCGACGGTCGCCCCGTCCTCCAGCGCCCGCACGGCCGCCCACAGCGCGTCCTCGTCGGAGGTGTCGACGGTGACGGTCCGCAGCCGGTCCTCTGCGGCGTACGGGTAGCGGCCCGGGTCCGCGCAGAGCAGCACGGGCACCACGCCCAGTTCGGCCGCGCGGCGGGCGAACAGCCGTCCCGTGCCGGTGGTGTTGCTCTCCACCAGGAGCAGCAGGCGCTCGCTCATGAGCCGACCACCGGCATCACCACGTCGTCGAAGCCCCGGCGGGCCCACAGCAGCCGGGACCAGGCGGCGGTGGCGTCCAGCGGGTGCTCGACGGTGCGGGGGCCGTTCGCGGCGGGGGCGGGCACGATGCCCTGCTCGTTCAGCCAGGTGTCGTTGTACACGGTGGACTGGTAGCGGTAGCCCTCGTCCGGGAGCACCATCACGACGGTGCTTGCCGGGTTCTGCTCGGCCCACCAGGAGGCGACCTGGAAGGAGGCGCCGCTGGTCGGGCCCATGAACAGGCCGTGCTCGCGGTAGAGCTCGTGGGTCGCGTGGAACGCCTCGGGCGCGGTGACCCAGTGGACCTCGTCGTACGCGGTGTGGCTGACGTTGCCCGGGTGGATGCTGCTGCCGAGTCCGCGCAGGGTGCGCGGTCCGTCCGGGCTGCCGAAGATGATGCTCCCCTGGGTGTCGACGCCGACCAGGTGGAGTGCGGGCCCCGTCTGCCGCAGCGCGGCGGCGAGTCCGCCGGTGGAGCCGCCCGAACCCACCGGGCCCACCAGGCAGTCCACGGCGCCCACGGTGTCCCCGATGAGGTCGGCGACGATGCCGTACGCGCCGGGGTTGTCGGGGTTGTCGTACTGGCCGGGGACGAAGGCCTCCGGGTCCTGCCGGCGCAGCTCGGCCACCCGGGCGAGCCGGGCGCCCTGGATGCCGCCGGCCTGGCCGGTGTGCTCGACGATCTCCACGGTCGTGCCGAGCATTTCGAGCCGGGTGCGCAGATCGCGGTCGATCGCCGAGTCCCCGACGATGGTCAGCGGGTAGCCGCGCAGCCGGCAGACCATGGCCAGGCCCAGCGCGAAGGTGCCGGAGGAGGTCTCGATGATCCGGGTGCCGGGGGAGATCAGGCCGGCGGCCTCGGCCCGGTCGAGGATGTAGCGGGCGGGCAGCAGCTTCATCAGGCTGAAGGCGGCCGCGTAGAGGTTGTCGGTCACCTTGATGATGCGGGGCAGCTCCGTCGCCTCCACGATCGAGGAGTGAGCCTTGGGGAGAGTCGTCGTCGTCATGTCAGTCACCCGTTGTGTAGTTCCACTGCTCGTGAATTCCGAGCTCTTGCAGGAGGTCCTGGGCCGTGCCGGTCCGTGCCTCGACCTCGGGGTCGTCCCGGTCGAAGAGGAGTCCGGCGATGTCCCCGCTGTGTGCCGCCTGGATTCCGACGGCTCCGGTGGTCCGCGCGATGTCACGGATGCGGTCGAGCCGCGGGATCGGCAGATGGCGCTGGTTGATCTCCGTGCTGGCCGTGGCCACCGATCCCAGCAGGGCCACGTCCTTCATCTGGATGGCCTCCCGGAGCATGGACTGCAGCCGGGTGAAGAGGTCGATCTCGTCCGGCCCGTAGCGGGCCGGTGAGAAGGCCAGGGTGTCCACGCCGCGCCCGCCGCCCTCGGGCCGTGAGCCGAAGCCGAGGATCCGCAGGGCCGGCATCCGGTAGCCGAAGTCCTCGATCACCGTGCCCTCGCGCTGGGCGAACAGGACGGTGGACTCCTCGAACATCAGCGAGTCGGAGGCGGTTTCCGCCCGTACCGCGATCCTGGCGACCTCCTGCGGCGGCAGGGGGCTGACGAACGCGTCCTTGACCGCCCAGATGGCGGCGAGCACATCGCTCGTGGAGGAGCCGAAGCCCCGGCACAGCGGTACGTCACCGGTGAGGTCGAGGTGGCCGCCGGCCGGCTCTGCGCCCGGCGGGGTCACGGCGCGGACCGCGAGTTCGGCCGCGCGCCGTGCCTTGCCCTTCCAGTGCGGCGTGACGGTGACCTCGTCGCCGGGGGCGGGGATGAACGTCGCGCGGGTCGCGTGAATGGTGCAGGGAAGAGTGACGAGACCTCGGGTGAGCCCTCCGTCACCGGTGAACACGCCTTGCAGGATCTCACCGTGGTGGACGGGGGCTGAGGCTACCCCGACACGCCAGCCGGAATGATCAACCATTTCCTTGACTTTCTGTTGCCGGGACCGTGGCCTGCGGATGGCTTCACGCTATGCAGGCCGGAACGTGCCGCCCGGCGGCATGAGCGGCAGCACGCGGGCAACTTGGGGTGCCGCCCCGGCCGGCCGCGCACGCGCAGGTGCCCGGGGCCGCCGTGTGGGCGGTCCCGGGCACCTGTGCGGTGTCGGCGGAGATCAGTGACGCGCTCCGCGCAACTCCTCGGCCAGCACCTTTCCGATCTCGCGCAGCGGCTCCGCGGTGGTCATGTCCCAGTGTGCGCAGTCGATGTCGTACTCCTCGACCCGGCCCAGGACATGGGGTGCCCAGGCCTCCGCGCCGGTCGTCTCCGCGGGCGTGCGGGCGGCGTTGAGGAACACCGCGTCGCCGCCGAACCGCCGCTGCGGCACGTACCGGTAGCGCATCTCCAGGTTCCCGGCCGTGACCGCGACGACCGACGCGGCCTGGGCCGGTTCCAGCGCGCCCAGGATCGGGTCCTCCGCGCGCAGTACGGCGGCCAGCTCCGCCGCGTCCGGGACGCTGTCGGCGCACCGCACGTCGAGTTCGGCGCCCCGGCCCCCGAGCAGCGCGGTCAGTACCTCGCGGCCGGTGACGGCGGGTGGCCGGAAACCGTCGGGCAGCGGGTAGGAGTCGAGCAGCGCCAGCAGGGCCACCCGCTCGCCCTGCTCCTCCAGCCGGGCCGCGATCGCGTGCGCCACGAGCCCGCCGAACGACCAGCCGAGCAGGTGGTACGGGCCGTGGGCCTGGACCGAGCGGATCTCGGCCACATAGCCGTCGGCCATCTCCTCGATACCGGCCGGCCGGTCCGCCGGGTTCGTCAGCTCCTTGGCCTGGAGGCCGATCAGCGGCCGCTGTCCGCCGATGTGCCGGAGCAGTCCGGCGTACGACCAGCTCATCCCGGAGATCGCGTGGACGCAGAACAGCGGGGCCTCGTCGGCCTCGCCGGACGCGGCCCTGATCGGCAGCAGCGTCTCCATCGGGTCGCCGCTCGTGTCGGAGGCGATGTGTTCGGCGAGCAGCGCGGGTGTCGGGTACTGGAACAGGTCGCGGATGGTGACCCGGGTCTCCCAGACGGAGCGGATCCGGCCGATCAGCCGGGTGGCGAGCAGTGAGTGGCCGCCCAGTTGGAAGAAGTGGTCGTCGATGGTGACCGACTGCACCCCGAGGGTCGCCGCGAAGAGCCCGCACAGGACTTCCTCCGCCGGGGTACGCGGTGCCCGGCCGCCACCGGTGGAGGACTGCGGCGGTTCGGGCAGGGCGCGGCGGTCGAGCTTGCCGTTGACGGTGAGGGGCAGTGCGTCCAGCGGCACGATGGTCGCCGGCACCATGTACTCGGGCAGTGCGGCGACCGCGTGCCTGCGCAGTTCCGAGGCGTCGGGACGGCTGCCCTCCGTGGGCACCACGTACGCCACCAGGCGCTTGTCACCGGGCCGGTCCTCCCGGATCAGCACCGCCGCCTGCGCGAGGGAGGGGTGCCGCAGCAGCGCCGATTCGATCTCACCCGGCTCGATGCGGAAGCCCCGCAACTTGATCTGCTGGTCGGCCCGGCCGAAATACTCCAGCGCGCCGTCCTGGCTCCAGCGGGCCAGGTCGCCGGTCCGGTACATCCGGGAGCCGGGCGCACCGTGCGGGTCGGCGACGAAGCGTTCGGCGCTCAGTACGGGCTGCCCGATGTAGCCGTGGGCGAGGCCGTGCCCGGCGACGTACAGCTCGCCGGGGACGCCCGGGGGCAGCAGCCGGAGGTTCTCGTCCAGGACGTAGGCGTGCTTGCCGGCGATCGGCCGCCCGATCGGGATGGCGGGCGCGGGCCGGGTGAGGGTGTGGGCGGTGGTGAAGCCCATGCTCTCGGCGGGCCCGTAGCCGTTGACCAGGCGGAGGTGGGGGTGGTCGGCCAGCGCCTTGGCGGTGTGGGCGGGCGAGGCCGCCTCACCTGCGGTCATCGCCTCCTTGATCCGGGAGAAGACCACCGGGTGCTCGTCGAGCATGTGGTTGAACAGGCTCGCCGACATCTGGAGCGTGGTGACTCCGTGCCGTTCGACCAGTTCCGCGATCTGGTGCGGGTCGGTGTGCTGGCCCGGTTGCAGGACGCAGACCCCGCCGTGCAGCAGCGGTCCGAAGACCTCCAGGGCGAACGCGTCCCAGGAGACCGGGGAGCTCTGCAGGTAGGTCTGCTCCGGTCCGAAGTCCAGGTAGTCGGGGCCGATGAAGGTGGCGGCCAGCGCCCGGTGCGAGGCGGCCACCCCCTTGGGGAGTCCGGTCGAACCGGAGGTGAACATCACGCAGGCGACGGATTCGGGGTGTCCGCCCGTCTCGACCGGTGTCCCGGGCAGGCCACTGATGGCGGGGATCTCCTCGGTCAGGTCGACGACGGTGGCCCGGGTCGACAGGGCCGTCAGGTGGGCCTGGGTGACCAGCGCCGCCGGACCGGTCTGGCCGAGCACGGTGTTCAGCCGGTCGGCCGGGAACTGCGGGTCGAGCAGCGTGTATCCGGCCCCGGCCTTCAGGGCGGCGAGCAGCGAGGCGATGAGCTGCGGGGAGCGCTCCAGGTGAATGGCGACGATGCTGCCCTGCGTGACGCCACGTGATGTCAGGTGGCGGGCCAGCCGGTTGGACCAGACGTCCAGCTCCTGGTAGGTGACCTGCTGCTCCTCGTGGACCAGCGCCACCGAGTGCGGTGTGCGGGCGGCCTGCCGGGCGAACAGCGCGTCGAGTGCCAGGGCGGGCGCGGCCGACCGGGCGCCGCTCCACTCCCGCAGCCGGCCGTGCTCGTCCTCCGAGACGGTCTCCAGTTCCGCGAGCGCCAGGTCGGGGGTTGCCACGGCCCCGGTGAGGAGCCGGACCAGCCGGTCCGCGGTGGCCTCGATGGTGCGTGCCTCGTAGAGGTCGGTGGTGTACTCGATCAGGATGTCGAGTCCGTCGGGGCGGCCGTCTGCGGTGCGGTTCTCGGCGAAGGCGAAGGTGAGGTCGAACTTGGCCACCGAGGCTGCCGGGGTGGCGAACTCGCTTGCCAGTCCAATGAGTTGCGGCGCCTCGTTGCTGGTGTCCCCGACGGTGAGCATGATCTGGAAGAGGGGGTGCCGGGCGGTGGTGCGCTCGGGGTTGAGGGCTTCGACGAGCCGGTCGAACGGCAGGTCCTGGTGGGCCCAGGCGGCGAGGTCGGTCTCCCGGACCCGCGTCAGCAGTTCCCGGAAGGTCGGGTCGCCGCTCGTGTCGGTGCGCAGGACAAGGGTGTTGACGAAGAACCCGACGACGTCGTCGAGCTTCTGGTCGGTGCGTCCGGCGACGGGTGAGCCGAGCGGGATGTCCTGCCCGGCTCCGGAGCGGGCGAGCAGCGTCGCGACGGCTGCCTGGGCCACCATGAAGAACGTGGTCCCGGTGTCCTGCGCCAGCGACATCAGCGCGGTGTGCAGTTCGGCGGGGCAGTGCACGGCGTGGGTGCGGCCCCGGTTGGAGGCGGACGCGGGACGGGCGTGGTCCGCGGGGAGGGTGGCCTCCTCCGGCAGGTCCGCGAGCACCTCGCGCCAGTGGTCGAGCTGACGGTCCTCGTCGCGCTCCAGGATCCCCTGCTGCCAGAGGGTGTAGTCGGCGTACTGGACCGGCAGCGGCTCCCACGCGGGGGCCGCGCCCTCGGTGCGGGCCTCGTAGGCGGTGGCCAGGTCACGAAAGAGCGGGCCGTTGGACCAGCCGTCGGAGGCGATGTGGTGGATCACGAGCAGGAGCACATGATCCTCCGCCCCGATCCTCAGCAGCCGGGCCCGGCAGGGAATTTGGGCCGCCAGGTCGAAGGTACGGGCAGCCTCGGCGGCGAGCCGCTCCGCAAGCGCCTCCTCTGTGGTGCCGATCAGCGGGAGGTCGAGGCCGGCCGGGGGCAGCACGTGCTGGTAGGGCGTGTTCTCGTGCGTGGGGAAGACGGTACGCAGGCCTTCGTGACGGGTGATCAGGTCCGTGAGGGCCAGCTGGAGCGCCCCGTGGTCGAGGGAGCCCCTGAGGCGCAGGGCGAGGGGGATGTTGTAGGTGGCGGACGGGCCTTCCAGCTGGTCGAGGAACCACAGCCGCTGCTGGGCGGAGGACAGCGGTACGCGCTCCGGCCGCTCCTGCGGTGTCAGCGCCGGCCGCTGCTCCCCGCTGCCCTCGGCCGCGATCCGCTCGGCCAGCTGCGCGACCGTGGCGTACTGGAACAGGTCCCGGATGGTGATCTCGGTGTCCCAGACGGCGCGGATGCGGCTGATGAGTCGGGTGGCGAGCAGGGAGTGCCCGCCGCGCCGGAAGAAGTGGTCGTCGATGGTGACCGACGGCAGTCCGAGAACGGCCGCGAAGAGACCGCACAGGACTTCTTCCGCGGGTGTCCTGGGCGGGCGGCCCCCGGCGTCGGCGGTCAGCAGCGGTGCGGGCAGGGTGCGCCGGTCGACCTTGCCGTTGGCGGTGAGCGGGATCTCGTCGAGGACCACGAAGGCGGCCGGGACCATGTACTCCGGGAGTCCGCCGGAGATCTCGCGGTGCACGGCCTCGGTGTCGATGCGGGCGCCTTCGCTGGCGACGAGATAGGCGGCGAGGCGTTTGTCGCCGGGCCGGTCCTCCCGGACGACGACGGTCGCCTGGCCCACACTCGCGTGCGCGGTCAACGCCGTCTCGATCTCGCCCAGTTCGATGCGGAAGCCGCGCAACTTCACCTGCTGGTCGGCGCGGCCGAGGTATTCGAGCGAACCCCCGGCGTTCCAGCGCACCAGGTCACCGGTCCGGTACATCCGCGTACCGGCAGGTCCGTACGGGTCCGCGACGAAGCGCTCCGCCGTCAGCGAGGCACGGTTGAGGTAGCCCTGCGCCAGTCCGGTCCCCGCGATGTACAGCTCGCCGGGGGCGCCGGGCGCGGCGAGTTGCAGGGCGGCGTCCAGGACGTAGGCCCGGTGGTTGTCGAGGGGTTCCCCGATCGGGATGGCTCCGGCGTGGTCCAGGGGGCGGTGGATGCGGTGGGTGGTGGCGAAGGTGGTGGTCTCCGTCGGACCGTAGCCGTTGACGACGGTCACCTCCGGGCAGTGGTCCATGACGCGGCGTACGGCCTCCGGCGGCACCACGTCGCCGCCCGCCCACACCTCGCTGACCCCGGCGAACGCCGCGGGTGCCTCCTCCGCCATCACGCGGAACAGTCCGGCCGTCAGCCAGAGCGCGGTGATCCGGTGCTCGGCCAGCAGCCGCCGGTAGTCGGCCGGGGCGAGGTGGCCGCGCGGTGCCACCACGACCGTGCGGCCGTTCAGCCACGGGACCCAGATCTCGTACGTCGAGGCGTCGAAGGCGGCCGGCGAGTGGAACAGCACGCGCCGGTGGGCTCCGTTGGCGTACATGGTCTGCGCGGCCAGGTCCGCGACGTTGCGGTGGGTGACCGCGACGCCCTTCGGCACTCCCGTCGAGCCGGATGTGAACATCGCGTAGACGGGCTGGTCGGGGTGGATGGAGCGGGCCGGTGCGGTGGCGGGAAGGTGGCCCAGCTCTGTGCCGGCGCCCAGCACGACGACCTGCGCGTCGGTGTCCTGGACGACCTGGTGGTCCGACAGCGCCTGATCGGTGAGCAGGACCGGCGCCCGGGTGTCGGCGAGGATCCGGACGAGCCGGCTGTCGGGGTCGCTGGTGTTCAGCGGGGCGTACACGGCTCCGGCCTTGACCACGGCGAGCAGGGCGGTGAGCAGGTCGGTCGACCGCTCCATCAGGACGGCGACCACGTCGTGCTGCCGGATCCCGAGGTCGATGAGGTGGTGGGCCAGCCGGTTGGTGGCTTCGTCGAGTTCGGCGTAGGTGAGGTCGTGGTCCTCAGCCACCAGGGCTACCGCGTCCGGGGTACGGGCGGCCTGGGCGCCGAACAGCTCCGCCAGGCTCTTCCCGGACGATCCGGTGACGGCACCGCTCCGCTCCTCCAGGAGCAGCCGCCGCTCGTGCTCGCCCAGCAGGTCGAGGACCGACAGCGGGGTGTCGGGCGAGGTGACCACGGCCTCCAGGAGCCGGTTCAGCCGCGCCATGAGCGCCTCGATCGTCCGGGCGTCGTAGAGGTCGGTGGCGTACTCGATGGTGATGTCGAGACCGTCCGGCCGGCCGTCGCGGGTGCGGTGCTCGGCGAAGCCGAACGTCAGGTCGAACTTGGCGATCTGCAGTGCGCTGTACTCGGTACGGGCGTCGAGCCCCGGGAACCCGATGACGTCGGAACCGGCCTCCCCCATGGTGAGCATCACCTGGAACAGCGGGTGGCGGGAGGCGGAGCGCTCGGGGTTCAGCACCTCGACCAGCCGGTCGAACGGCAGGTCCTGGTTGTCCCAGGCGGCCAGGTCCGTCCTGCGGACCCTGGAGAGCAGTTCGCGGAAGCTCGGGTCGCCCGTGACGTCCGTGCGCAGCACCAGGGTGTTGACGAAGAAGCCGACCAGCCCGTCGAGCGCCTCGTCGATGCGCCCGGACACCGGGGAGCCGATCGGGATGTCGAGGCCGGCGCCGGAGCGCGACAGGGCGGTAGCGACGGCGGCCTGGACCGCCATGAACAGTGTGGCGCCGGACTCCCGCGCGAGGTGGGTCAGACCGGTGTGGACGTCGGCGGCCAGCCGGGCGTCGCAGGTGGCACCCACGTAAGAGGCCGATGCGGGGCGCGGACGGTCGGCCGGCAGCGTTCCCTCCTCTGGCAGATCCGCCAAGGCCGTGCGCCAGAAGTCCAGTTGCCGTGATCCCGCGCTCTCGGGGTCGTCGCTCTCACCCAGCAGTTCCTGCTGCCAGAGGGTGTAGTCGGCGTACTGGACCGGCAGCGGCTCCCAGTCGGGCACGGCGCCCCGGACCCGTGCCTCGTAGGCCGTGGCGAGGTCCTGGAGCAGGGGGGCGGTCGAGCCGCCGTCCGACACGATGTGGTGCATCACGATGAGCAGGACGTGCTCCCGCTCACCGAGGGCGATCAGTCGCGCCCGGACCGGCAGGTCCACGGCGAGGTGGAAGACCTGCGCGGACTCCTGCGCGAGGACGGCCGGCAGCGTCGTGGTGTCGGCCGGTACGACGTCGAGCGCGAGCTCCACCTCTTCCTCGGCCAGGATGCGCTGGTACGGGGTGCCGTCCTGGTCGGGGAAGAGGGTCCGCAGGCTCTCGTGCCTGCCAACCAGGTCCAGGAGCGCCGACTGGAGTGCCTGGCGGTCGAGTTCGCCGTTCAGCCGCACGGCGAGCGGGATGTTGTAGGTGGTCGACGGCCCTTCCATCTGGGCGATGAACCAGAGCCGCTGCTGGGCGAAGGACAAGGGGATCACTTGGTCGCTCCCATCCGGCGCATCGGCCGAAGTCTGGGCCGCGCGGCCGAGGCGCCGTCGAGCTTCTCGACGAGCGTGGCCACGATCGGGTTCTCGAAGAGGGTCGCCACGGAGAGCTCGACCCCGAGTACGGTGCGGATCCGGCCGGCGAGCCGGGTGGCGAGGAGCGAGTGCCCGCCGAGGTGGAAGAAGTGGTCGTCGATGGTGACCGAGGTCAGTCCGAGGACTTCCGCGAAGAGGCCGCAGAGCACTTCTTCCTTGGCGGTACGCGGTGCGCGCCCGGTGGTGTCGTTGACGGTCTGCGGTACGGGCAGGGCGCGCCGGTCGACCTTGCCGTTGACGGTGAGCGGGATCTCGTCCAGGACCACGAAGGCCGACGGGACCATGTAGTCGGGCAGCAGCCCCGAGACCTGCCGCTGTACGTCGCCGGGCTCTATGCGTGCGCCGTCCACGGCGGTGAGGTAGGCGACGAGGCGCTTGTCGCCGGGCCGGTCCTCCCGGACGACGACGGTGGCCTGGGCCACGCCCGGCCGGCCGACGAGTACGGTCTCGATCTCGCCCGGTTCGATGCGGAAGCCGCGCAGCTTGACCTGCTGGTCGGCGCGGCCGAGGTACTCCACCGAGCCCTCTGCGTTCCAGCGCACCAGGTCACCGGTCCGGTACATCCGCGTACCGGCGGGACCGTACGGATCGGCCACGAAACGGTCGGCGGTCAACGACGGCCGGTCCAGATACCCCTGCGCCAGACCGGCACCCGCGATATACAGCTCACCCGGAGTACCCGGCGCGACCAGCCGCAGCGCATCGTCCAGGACATACACCCGGTGGTTGTCCAGGGGCTCCCCGATCGGGATGGCTCCCGCGTAGTCCAGGGGGCGGTGAATACGGTGGGTCGTCGCGAACGTCGTCGTCTCCGTCGGACCGTAGCCGTTGACGACGGTGAGTTCCGGGCAGTGTTCCATCACGCGGCGCACGGCCTCCGGCGGGACCACATCACCACCGGCCCACACCTCACGCACCCCGGCGAACGCCTCCGGCACCTCCTCCGCCATCACCCGGAACAGACCCGCTGTCAGCCACAACGCGCTGATCCCGTGCTCCGAGATCAGCCCCTCGTACGCTGCCGCGTCGAGATGTCCTGCGGGGGCGACGACGAGGGTGCCGCCGTTCAGCCACGGCACCCACATCTCGTACGTGGACGCGTCGAACGCCATCGCCGAGTGGAACAGCACCCGACTGTGCGCACCGTTCGCGTACATGGTCTGCGCTGCCAGGTCCGCGACATTGCGATGCGTGACCGCGACACCCTTCGGCACCCCCGTCGAACCCGACGTGAACATCGCATACACCGGCTGATCCGCATGCACCACAACCATGGGATCGGAGGAATCCCCCTCCCCGTCCGACATCGGGCTCAGCACCCGCACCCCGGCCGGCACCACGAACACACCCGCGTCCCGGTCCGTCACCACATGCGACACACCCGACTGCCCGACAATCAACTCAACGCGTTCAGACGGGTATCGGGTATCCAGCGGGACGTACACCGCACCCGCCTTCACCACTGCCAACGTCATCACCACGGCACTCACCGAGCGCTCCAGGAACAACGCCACCCGACCACCGGGCCGCACCCCCTCACCGATCAACCGACGCGCCGCAACATTCGCCAGCCCATCCAGCTCACGGTAGGAAAGCTCACGCCCCTCACCCACCACCGCCACCGCATCCGGCGTCCGCGCCACCTGCGCCGCGAACAACACCCCGAGCCCCGCCCCCGGAGAACCGGTCACCTCACCCGACCACTCCCCCAACAACACCTCACGCTCACCCGCGGACAACAACTCCAACTCACCCACCGGCACATCCGGAGCCGACGCCGCACCCTCCAGCAACCGCACCAGACGCTCACCCGCCAACTCCACAGAGCGTGCGTCATACAGATCAGTCGCATACTCGATCGTGATGTCCAACCCACCCGGCCGACCCTCACCCGTCCGGTGCTCCGCGAAGCCGAAGGTGAGGTCGAACTTGGCGATCTCCACCTTCGAGAACTCGTACTCCGCCTCCAGGCCTCGGAGTTCGGGGGCTTCCGCCGACATGTCACCGACGGTGAGCATGACCTGGAAGAGGGGGTGACGGGCGGTGGTGCGCTCGGGGTTGAGGGCTTCGACGAGCCGGTCGAACGGCAGGTCCTGGTGGCTCCACGCGGCGAGGTCGGTTTCCCGGACCCGGGTCAGCAGCTCCCGGAAACTCGGGTCACCGCTCGTATCGGTCCGCAGGACCAGGGTGTTCACGAAGAACCCGACGAGGTCGTCGAGGGCAGGGTCGGTGCGTCCCGCGACGGGTGAGCCGAGCGGGATGTCGTGCCCGGCGCCGGAACGCGACAGCAGGGTCGACACCGCCGCCTGCGCCACCATGAAGAGGGTGCTGCCGGTGTCCTGGGCCAGCGTGGTGAGCGCATCGTGCAGCCCGGCCGTGCAGTGCACGGTGTGGGTGGTGCCCCGGTTGGACGCGGTGGCCGGCCTGGGCCGGTCGGACGGAAGAGTGGCCTCCTCCGGCAGTTCCGCCAACACGGTCCGCCAGTAGTCGAGTTGACGTTCCTCGTCGCTGCCCAGGAGTCGTTGCTGCCAGAGCGAGTAGTCGGCGTACTGGACGGGGAGCGGCTCCCACGCGGGGGCGATGCCCTCGGTGCGGGCCTCGTAGGCGGTGGCCAGGTCGCGGAAGAGCGGGCCGTTGGACCAGCCGTCGGAGGCGATGTGGTGGATGACCACCAGCAGGATGTGCTCCTGCTCGCCCAGCGAGACCAGGTGCGAGCGGATCGGCGGCTGGACGGCCAGATCGAAGGTGGCCGCCGAGAGGCCGGCCAGCCGTGCGGTGAGCTCCTCCTCAGTGGTGTTGATCAGGGGCAGCTCCATGTCGGCCGGGGGCAGTACGTGCTGGTGCGGGGTGCCCTCGTGGGTGGGGAAGACGGTGCGCAGGCCTTCGTGGCGCGTGGTGAGGTCGGTGAGGGCCAGCTGGAGCGAGCGGTGGTCGAGGGGGCCCTTGAGGCGCAGGGCGAGGGGGATGTTGTAGGTGGCGGACGGGCCTTCCATCTGGTCGAGGAACCACAGCCGCTGCTGGGCGGAGGAGAGCGGTACGCGCTCCGGCCGCTCCTCGGGCATCAGGGCCGGCCGGGGCAGTTCGCCGCTGCTCTCGGTGACGCACTCCGAGAGGGCGAGCACGGTCGGGTTGCGGAACAGGTCCTTCACGCCGAGCTGGACGCCGAATGCCCGCCGGATGCGGCTGATCAGCCGGGTGCCGAGCACCGAGTGGCCGCCCCGGTGGAAGAAGTGGTCGTCGATGGTGACCGACGGCAGTCCGAGAACGGCCGCGAAGAGACCGCAGAGCACTTCTTCCTGCGGTGTGCGCGGCGCCCGCCCGTTTGCCGCGTGGGCGACCTGGGGCGCTGGCAGGGCGCGCCGGTCGACCTTCCCGTTGGTCGTGAGCGGAATCTCGTCGAGGACCACGAAGGCGGCCGGGACCATGTATTCGGGCAGGGCGGCCGTGACGTGTGCCCGTAGCTCTGCCACGTCGATGCGGGCGCCTTCGGTGGCGACGAGATAGGCGGCGAGGCGTTTGTCACCGGGCCGGTCCTCCCTCACGACGACGGTCGCCTGGCCCACACTCGCGTGCGCGGTCAACGCCGTCTCGATCTCGCCCAGTTCGATGCGGAAGCCGCGCAGCTTGACCTGCTGGTCGGCACGGCCGAGGTATTCGAGCGAACCACCGGCGTTCCAGCGCACCAGGTCGCCCGTCCGGTACATCCGCGTACCGGGCTCGCCGAACGGGTCGGCGACGAAGCGCTCCGCCGTCATGCCCGGCCGGCCGAGGTAGCCACGGGCGAGACCGGCGCCGGCGATGTACAGCTCGCCGGGGGTGCCCGGGGGTACGAGCCCCAGTGCCTCGTCCACCACGTACGCCCGGTGGTTGTCCAGGGGCTCCCCGATCGGAATGGCTCCCGCGTAGTCCAGGGGGCGGTGGATGCGGTGGGTGGTGGCGAAGGTGGTGGTCTCCGTCGGGCCGTAACCGTTGACGACCGTCACCTCCGGGCAGCGGTCCATGACCCGGCGCACCGCCTCCGGCGGCACCACATCACCACCGGCCCACACCTCACGCACCCCGGCGAACGCCTCCGGCACCTCCTCCGCCATCACCCGGAACAGCCCGGCCGTCAGCCACAGCGAGGTGATCCCGCGCTCGGTCAGCAGTCCGCCCAGGGTCCCGGGGTCGAGGTAGCCGGGGGGTGCCACGACGACCGCGCCGCCGTTCAGCCACGGGACCCAGATCTCGTGTGTCGAGGCGTCGAAGGTGTGCGGCGAGTGGAAGAGCACCCGGGTGTGGCCGCCGTTGGCGTACATGGTCTGCGCGGCCAGGTCCGCGACGTTGCGGTGGGTGACCGCGACGCCCTTCGGCACCCCCGTCGAACCGGATGTGAACATCACGTACAGCCACTGGTCGGGGTGGGCGGGCGGGGCCGGCGGCGTCGACGGAAGGTGGCCGAAGCCGGAGGTCCCGTCGAGCACGACGGTCTCCGCGGTGGTCAGGGCCACCACCGGGTGCTCAGCCAGCACCTTGTCCGTGAGCAGGACGGGCGCACCCGTCTCCGCGAGGATCCGCAGCAGGCGGCTGTCGGGGTCCGCGGTGTTGAGCGGGGCGTAGACGCCGCCGGCCTTGACCACCGCGAGGAGCCCGGTGAGCAGGTCCGCCGACCGCTCCATCAGGACGGCGACGACGCTCTCCGGCCGGACGCCGAGGCCCACGAGGTGGCGGGCGAGGCGGTTGGCGTCCGCGTCCAGCTCCGCGTAGGTCAGCTCCCGGTCACCGTCGACCACGGCGATCGCGTCCGGGGTGCGGGCGGTCTGCGCGGCGAACAGCTCCGCGAGCCCGGCTTCGGGGGAGGCGGTGATCGCGCCGTTCCACCCCTCCAGCAGCTGGTGCCGCTCGTCCGGACCGATGAAGTCGAGTTCACGGACCGGGACTTCGGGACGCTCGACGGCGTCTCCCAGCAGCCGGACCAGTCGGTCGGTGACGGCCTCGACGGTGCCGGCGTCGTACAGGTCGGTGGCGTACTCGACCCTGATGTCCATCCCGTCCGGGCTGCCGTCCGCCGTGCGGTGCTCGTGGAAGGAGAAGGTCAGGTCGAACTTGGAGATGTCCAGCGAGGTGAAGCCCGACTCGGCCGAGACGCCCGGCAGTTCGACCGTCGGGGTGACGGCCTCCTGAAGGGTCAGGACCACCTGGAAGAGCGGGTGGCGGGCGGTGGAGCGCTCGGGGTTGAGGGCCTCCACCAGCCGGTCGAACGGCAGGTCCTGGTGGGCCCAGGCCGCCAGGTCGGCGTCCCGCACCCGGGTCAGCAGTTCACGGAAACCGGGGTCGCCCGTGAGATCCGTACGCAGGACCAGGGTGTTGACGAAGAAGCCGACCAGATCGTCGAGGGACTGCTCGGAGCGGCCGGCGATCGGGGCGCCGATCGGGATGTCCTCCCCGGCGCCGGAGCGGGACAGCGCGGTCGCGACAGCGGCCTGGGCCACCATGAACAGCGTGCTGCCGGTCTCCCGGGCCAGCCGGGTCAGCGCGTCGTGCAACGCCGCCGGAACGTGAACGCTGTGGGTGGTGCCCCGGTAGGTGGCCACCGCCGGGCGGGGGCGGTCGGCCGGCAGCGTGGCCTCGTCGGGCAGCCCGTCCAGGGTCTCGCGCCAGAACTCCGCCTGCCGCTCCCCGTCCGCCGCGAGGAGTTCCCGCTGCCAGAGGGTGTAGTCGGCGTACTGGACCGGCAGCGGCTCCCAGTCGGGGGCGGCGCCCCGGGTGCGTGCCGTGTAGGCGGCCGTGAGGTCCCGCAGCAGCGGGGTGGTCGACCAGCCGTCGGAAGCGATGTGGTGCATGACCACCAGCAGGACGTGCTCCTCGTGCCCGAGCGTGAACAGGACGGCCCGGAAGGGAAGTTCGGATTCGAGAGCGAAGCTACGGGCGGCGTGATCGCTGAGTTCCGCCTCCAGCGTCTCCTCGGTCACCGCGACGACGGGCAGTGCCACCTCGACCTCGGCCGCCGGGAGCTGCCACTGGTAGGCGGCGTCGTCCGCCATGCCGAAGAGGGTGCGCAGCGACTCGTGCCTGACCACGAGGTCGGTGAGCGAGAGCTGAAGGGCCTGCGTGTCGAGTGCGCCCCTGAGGCGCAGCGACAGCGGAATATTGTACGTCGCGGACGGGCCCTCCAGGTGGTGCAGGAACCACAGGCGCTGCTGAGCAGAGGAGAGCGGTACCCGCTCGGGCCTCACGGCCTGCCGCAGGGCGGGGCGCTGGACGGCCTGCGGCTCGCCGCCCGCTTCGACGTACTCGGCCAGAGCGGCCACCGTCGGGCCCTGGAAGAGGTCCCTGACGGTGATCTGGACGCCGAAGGTCTGCCGGATACGGCTGATGAGACGGGTGGCGAGGAGTGAGTGCCCGCCGAGGTGGAAGAAGTGGTCGTCGATGGTGACCGAGGTCAGTCCGAGGACCTCCGCGAAGAGGCCGCAGAGCACTTCCTCGCCCGGTCCGCGGGGCGCGCGCCCGGTGGTGTCGTTGACGGTCTGCGGTGCGGGCAGGGCGCGCCGGTCGACCTTGCCGTTGACGGTGAGCGGGATCTCGTCCAGGACCACGAAGGCCGACGGGACCATGTACTCCGGGAGGAGGCCGGCGAGCGCGCGGCGCACGGCCTCTGTGTCGATCCGTGCGGCGCCGGCGGCGACGAGATAGGCGACCAGGCGCTTGTCGCCCGGCCGGTCCTCCCGGACGACGACGGCCGCCTGGCCCACGCCCTCCTGGACGCTCAACGCCGTCTCGATCTCACCCGGTTCGATGCGGAAGCCGCGGAGCTTGACCTGCTGGTCGGCGCGGCCGAGGTACTCCACCGAGCCCTCTGCGTTCCAGCGCACCAGGTCACCGGTCCGGTACATCCGCGTACCGGCGGGACCGTACGGATCGGCCACGAACCGGTCGGCGGTCAACGACGGCCGGTCCAGATACCCCTGCGCCAGACCGGCACCCGCGATATACAGCTCACCAGGGGTACCCGGCGCGACCAGCCGCAGCGCATCGTCCAGGACGTAGAGCCGGTGGTTGTCCAGGGGCTCCCCGATGGGGATGGCTCCCGCGTAGTCCAGGGGGCGGTGAATACGGTGGGTCGTCGCGAACGTCGTCGTCTCCGTCGGACCGTAGCCGTTGACGACGGTGAGTTCCGGGCAGTGTTCCATCACGCGGCGCACGGCCTCCGGCGGGACCACATCACCACCGGCCCACACCTCACGCACCCCGGCGAACGCCTCCGGCACCTCCTCCGCCATCACCCGGAACAGACCCGCTGTCAGCCACAACGCGCTGATCCCGTGCTCCGAGATCAGCCCCTCGTACGCTGCCGCGTCGAGATGTCCTGCGGGGGCGACGACGAGGGTGCCGCCGTTCAGCCACGGCACCCACATCTCGTACGTGGACGCGTCGAACGCCATCGCCGAGTGGAACAGCACCCGACTGTGCGCACCGTTCGCGTACATGGTCTGCGCTGCCAGGTCCGCGACATTGCGATGCGTGACCGCGACACCCTTCGGCACCCCCGTCGAACCCGACGTGAACATCGCATACACCGGCTGATCCGCATGCACCACAACCATGGGATCGGAGGAATCCCCCTCGCCATCCGACATCGGGCTCAGCACCCGCACCCCCGCCGGCACCGCCAACACACCCGCGTCCCGGTCCGTCACCACATGCGACACACCCGACTGCCCGACAATCAACTCCACCCGCTCGGCCGGGTATCGGGTATCCAGCGGGACGTACACCGCACCCGCCTTCACCACTGCCAACGTCATCACCACGGCACTCACCGAGCGCTCCAGGAACAACGCCACCCGACCACCGGGCCGCACCCCCTCACCGATCAACCGACGCGCCGCAACATTCGCCAGCCCATCCAGCTCACGGTAGGAAAGCTCACGCCCCTCACCCACCACCGCCACCGCATCCGGCGTCCGCGCCACCTGCGCCGCGAACAACACCCCGAGCCCCGCCCCCGGAGAACCGGTCACCTCACCCGACCACTCCCCCAACAACACCTCACGCTCACCCGCGGACAACAACTCCAACTCACCCACCGGCACATCCGGAGCCGACGCCGCACCCTCCAGCAACCGCACCAGACGCTCACCCGCCAACTCCACAGAGCGTGCGTCATACAGATCAGTCGCATACTCGATCGTGATGTCCAACCCTCCCGGCCGACCCTCACCCGTCCGGTGCTCCGCGAACGAGAACATCAGGTCGAACTTGGCGAACCGCAGCCAGGTGAATTCCGACTCGGTGTCCAGGTCTGCGGCGACGAGTGTCGGGGTGGCCGCGTCCGTGAGCGTCAGCATTACCTGGAACAGCGGGTGCCGGGCGGCGGAACGGTCCGGGTTGAGGGCCTCCACCAGCCGGTCGAACGGCAGGTCCTGGTTGGCCCAGGCGGCGAGGTCGGTCTCCCGGACCCGGGTCAGCAGCTCCCGGAAACTCGGGTCACCGCTGGTATCGGTCCGCAGGACCAGGGTGTTCACGAAGAACCCGACGAGATCGTCGAGGGCCTGGTCCGTGCGGCCGGCGATCGGTGAGCCGAGCGGGATGTCGTGCCCGGCGCCGGAACGCGACAGCAGGGTCGACACCGCCGCCTGCGCCACCATGAACACCGAGGCGCCAGATTCGCTCGCCAGCTCCGCGAGCGTGGTGTGCACGGCCTCGGAGCAGTGCACGGTGTGTGTGGCACCCCGGTAGGAGGCGACGGCCGGCCGCTGCCGGACGGCGGGCAGGCTGACCTCCTCCGGAAGGTCGGCCAAAGCCTGCTTCCAGTGGTCGAGTTGGCGGGCCGAGACGCTGTCCGCGTCCGCCGGGTCACCGAGGACACCTCGGTGCCAGAGGGCGTAGTCCGCGTACTGGGCGGGCAGCGGGTCCCAGGCCGGGCGCTCGCCGCGGGAGCGGGTCGCGTACGCGGTGCTCAGGTCGCGCATGAGCGGCTGGTAGGACCAGCCGTCGGAGACGATGTGGTGCATGACCACCAGGAGTACGTACTCCTGCGTGCCGAGGCTGAACAGGCGTGCCCGGAAAGGCAGATGGCCCGCCAGGTCGAAGACGCGCTCCGACTCGGCGGTGAGCAGCGCGGCGACGGTCTCCTCGGTGGCGGTGGTGAGCGGCAGCTCGACGCGGACGCTGTCGGCGGGCAGGATCCGCTGGTAGGTCCGGCCCTCGGCCTGGCCGAAGACGGTACGCAGGCTCTCGTGCCGTCCCGCGACATCGGTGAACGCGGCTTCCAGGGCGGTTACGTCGAGTTCGCCACGCACCCGTACGGCGAGCGGGATGTTGTACGTGGCCGACGGGCCCTCCAACTGGTCGAGGAACCAGAGCCGCTGCTGGGCCGCCGAGAGCGGCAGCGGCTCGGGCCGCGCCTGCTCCGTCAGGGCCGGGCGGGCGGGCTCGCCGCCGCCGGTCGCGACGTACTCGGCGAGCAGCGCCACGGTCGGGTACTCGAAGAACTGCCGCAGCGTCAGCTCGATGTCGAGGACGCCGCGCACCCGGCTCACCAGCCGGGTGGCGAGCAGTGAGTGACCGCCGGCGGCGAAGAAGTCGTCGTCGACGCCGATCGACGGGAGGCCGAGGGAGTGGGCGAACAGCCCGCAGAGGACCTCCTCGACGGGGTTGCGGGCGGCCCGGCCGTTGCTTGCCGCGTTCGCTCGGGGGGCGGGCAGTGCGCGCCGGTCCAGCTTGCCGTTCGGGGTCAGCGGCAGGGCTCCCAGCGGCACGACGGCCGAGGGGACCATGTACTCGACGAGCTGTTCGCCCACGTGGCGCAGCAGTTCGGCGCCGTCCAGGACCCCGGCTTCCGCCGGTACGGCGTAGGCCACCAGGCGTTTGTCGCCGGGCCGGTCCTCGCGGACGATGACCGCGGCCTGGGCGACGGAGGGGTGGCGCACGAGCACGGTCTCGATCTCGCCGAGTTCGATGCGGTTGCCGCGGAGTTTGACCTGCTGGTCCGCGCGGCCCAGGAAGACGATCTCGCCGTGCTCGTTCCAGGCGGCCAGGTCGCCGGTGCGGTACATGCGGCTGCCGGCGGGTCCGTAGGGGTCGGCGGTGAACCGTTCTGCGGTCATGGCCGGGAGCCGGCCATAGCCCTGGGCGAGGTGCGGTCCGGCGACGTAGAGTTCCCCGGTTTCGCCGGGGGCGGTGTGGCGCAGTCCGGCGTCCAGGACGTACATGGCGGTGTTGGCCATCGGAATGCCGAGGTGCAGCCGGTCGAGAGTGCGGGTCTCGGGGGTGAAGGCCTGGTAGCTGCAGAAGACCGTGGCCTCTGTGGGGCCGTAGACGTGGACGAACGTGGTGTCCGGGCAGTGGTCGAGGGCGCGTTGGAGGGCAACCCCGGACAGGACGTCGCCGCCGGTCCAGATCTCGCGCAGCTTCTTGAGGGCGTCGATCGCCTCGCCGGCCATGGCGTCGAAGAGGGCGGTCGTGAAGTAGGCGGCGGTCACGTCGTGGCGGGCGATGGCCTCGGCGAGTTCACCGATGTCGATCTTCGGGGCGGACAGGACGACGGCCAGTCCGCCGCGGAGCAGCGGGACCCAGAGCTCGTAGGTGGAGGAGTCGAAGGGCAGCGGCGAGTAGGCGAGGACGCGCTCGTGGGCCTGGGCGCCGAAGCCGGGGTCCAGGGCCAGTTCGACGACGTTGCGGTGGGTGTTGACGACGCCCTTGGGGGTCCCGCTGGAGCCGGAGGTGAACATGATGTACAGCGGCTGGTCGGGGTGGACCGTGACGTCGGGCGGTGTGGGCGCGGTGCCGGCCGTGGCGCTCCGGTCGTCGAGCCGCAGGGTGGACAGGCCGTCGGCGAAGTCCGTCTCCCCGGCGGCGCGGTCGGTCACCAGGAGGGTGGCGCCGGTGTTTCCGAGGATCCAGCTGAGCCGCTCGGCGGGCTGGCGGGGGTCGAGGGGGACGTACACGCAGCCGCTCTTGAGCACGGCGAGGACCGTGATGACGTAGGCGAAGGAGCGGTCGAAGAGGAGGGCGACGGCGTCGCCGGGCCGCAGGCCGTCGGTGACGAGCCGGTGCGCGAGTGCGTTGGCCGCGCCGTCCAGCTCCCGGTAGGTGAGACCGCGGTCCTCGTGGACGAGAGCGACGGCCTCCGGAGTACGGGCGGCCTGCGCGGCGAAGAGCGTGTGCAGCGCACCCTCGGGAAGGTCCTCCGCCGTGTTGTTGTACGTGGCGACGTGCGCGGGGACGCCGACGCCGAGGGAGAGGACTGGGTCTGCTTGCGGCTGGGACATCTCGACACCTTCTTGGTAGCTCGGATCTCGTGGTCTCGCGGCGTGCCGGGAGACCGACGGAGCCACGGTGGATGACGTGCGGATTGGTGCGAAGTCGTGCGGCGGGGCCGGGGGGCGGCCGGTACGGGACGCCGCCGCCCTTGTCGGCGGGGCGGGGAGTCAGCCGGTGCGGGATGCCGCCGCGTCTGCGGGGAGCAGGATGTCGTCCGCTTCCAGTGCGTTCGCGTGGTACTTGCCGACGGAGCTGATCAGCAGCCGGAGCTCAAGTGCGATGCTCTCGGCCAGCCGGACCAGTCCGGCGTCGGCGTCCTCGTCCACGGCGAGGAGCGCGGCCCGGCCGAGGCCGACGGCGCGGGCGCCCAGCGCCAGGGCCTTGGCGGCTCTGCCGCCTTCCCAGATCCGCCCGCTGGCGAGCAGGCAGTGCTCGGTGGGGCCGATGCGGGTGAGGCACTCGCCCAGCGGGAGCCCCACCTGACCGAGGAAGCCGGTCGGCGCCCAGGCGGTGCCGCCCTCCGCCCCGTCCACCGTGACGGAGTCGGCTCCGGCCGCCCAGGCGGTGGCTGCCGCGAGGGCGATGTCGCGCCCGGGGTGCAGTTTCACCCACACCTTCACGCGGGGGAAGTTGTTGCGCATCAGCCGGATCTGCTGGCGCAGGATCTCCTCGGTGAAGGTGCCGGGGCTGCTGATCCGCAGCACGGAGTCGCTGTCCGGGCCGAACACCGCGTCCATGGCGTACTGTTCCGCGACCCTGCCACCGGCCTCGCGGCCCAGGACGGTGAGTCCGCCGAGTCCCGGCTTCGCACCCTGGCCGACCTTCAGTTCGAAGGCGAGCCGGCCGGTGGCGAGCAGCGGTTCGGAGACCGGGTCGCTGTAGACGAGGTTCCACACCTCGGCGTCCGCGTCCTCCGTGGACTGCTGGACCACCACTCCGCCGTGCTCGTCGTCGGCGGCGGCGGTGTAGGCGGCGATCCGGCCGAGGAGCGGGGAGGACCCGGAGTCGGAGGCGGCGCGGTAGCCGTTGACCGGCACCACGTTCTCCCCGATGACCATCGGGATGCCGAGCTGTCCGGCCTGTCGTCCGGCGGCCTCGCCCAGATCGTGGCTGGCGACCCGGGTCGAGCCGAACGCGGAGACGTACAGCGGCAACCGGGAGGTGAACCCGCCTACGGAGGTGGTGAGTTCGACATCGGTGTAGAGCGGTTCACGGGCCAGCTCTATGAGCTTCTTCAGCCGCTCCGGCATGAACACCGGGGGGACGATCCTGGCCCGCTCCAGCAGGTCCTGCGGGTCGTGGCCGGCCGGGATCGCGCCCAGCAGGCTGCTGCCGTAGGACTCCAGGGCGGGGAAGGCCGCCGCCGCTCCGGCCCTGGCCCGGTGCCGCACCTGTTCCTCGGGGAACCCTTCGGCGCTCAGTACGCTCATGCCGACACCACGCCGGGGAGCTTCGGGTAGGCGCTGGCCTCCCAGGCGGCGGTGCGGCCGGTGACGTACCGGGTGAAGCGCTCCAGGCCGATGCCGAAGCCGGAGCTGGCGGGGATGCCGCGGCGGGCCAGGTCGAGGTACCAGCCGTACTTCGCGGGGTTCTCGCCGGTCTCGCGCATCCGGGTGACCAGGGCCGCGTAGTCGTGTTCGCGCTCGCTGCCGCTGGCCAGCTCGCCGTAGCCCTCGGGGGCGATCAGGTCGAAGTTGCGCAGGATGCCGGGGCGTTCGGCGTCCTCCTGGTCGTAGAAGCCGCGCGAGCCCTTGGGGTAGTCGACGACGAAGAACGGGCGGCTGGTCTTCGCGGAGAGGATCTCCTCCCCCTCCCAGTCGATCTCGGCGCCCGGGTCCTGCGAGTGGCCGAGCGCCACCAGGTCCGCGGTGGCCTCCTGGTGCGTGGTGCGGGCGAACGCCCCCCGGACCACTTCCCGGAAGGCGTCCGGGTCCCGGCCCAGGAGCTCCAGGTCGCCGGGCATCTCGCGGACGACCTCGTCGACGACGTGCGCCACGAGCCGCTCGGCCAGCTCCATCGCGTCCTCGCGGCCGGCGTCGCGGATCTCCACGTCTATCTGGTGGAACTCCGCGAGATGGCGGTGGGTGACGGCCGTCTCCAGCGGTTCCAGGCGCACGTTGGGCGCGATGTAGAAGATCTTCTCGAAGGCCATCAGGGAGGCCTGCTTGTAGAGGATCGCGCTGGTCATCAGCTTGTACTTGTGGCCGTAGAAGTCGATGTCCACCTGCTTGGAGCCCCGGATGCCGGGGTCGGTGACCGGTCCGATGACCGGCGGCAGCAGTTCCTGGAACCCCTGACCGGTCAGGAAGGCGCGGGTGGCCGCGAGCATGCGGCTCTGCACCCGCAGCGTGGCCCGGGTCGGCTCCGCCATCAGGTGCTGGTCGGGAGAGACCGGGAACGTGGGCGCGACGCGGGCGCGGGGCTCGGCACTCGTGCTGGTCATGGTGCTACCTCCTGGGTGTGCTGCCGATGGGCCGCCGGTCGACGGGCCGCCGAGGGAAGCGGGGTGCGGGGGACGGACGGGGGAAGGGTGCGGTCGTGCCGGCGCTGGACGAAGGACAGGGCGTCGAACAGCCCGGCTGCGGTGAGCCGCCGGCCCCGGTCGCGGACCGGCCCCAGGGGCATCGCCCCGATCTCGGACCAGGTGAGGCGGCCGGAGCCGTCGATGCGGCTGCGGGAGCGGCCCGCGTTGTCGGGGTGCAGGCAGAAGGGGACGTCGAGGTAGCCGCGGGCGAAGGCCTTCAGCAGCGCCTGGCCCAGGTCGTCGTCGAGGTTCAGCACGGCTTCCACCAGGGCGCGGGCCTCCGCGTAGACCGCGCTGTCGGCCGCGGCGGCGGGCGGGGCCTGCACGGTACCGGGCCGGGCCTCGGCCGCCGCCCGGTGCCGGGACGCGGCGCGCGCGGCGACCCGCAGTGCCTCGACGTTCTCCGCCACCGTCGGGATGCGGTGTGCTTCGGCCACCGTCTTCACGATCAGCCGGGCCGCCCCGGTCTCCACGGCCAGTTCGGCCGAGCGCTCCAGGAGGTCCAGGGAACCGCTCCGGGTCTGCGGGTAGAGACCCATGTACGTGTAGAGGACGATGTGCCAGTCGGTGTCCGGCAGGAACTCACCGGCCAGCCGGCGCAGCGCGTGCACCGCGTCGCGGTCCTGCGCGGCGTTGGTCTGCTGGGCGTAGCTGAGCGAGATGCTGCGCAGCCCGGCGCGGTGGAAGAAGAGCGCCTCCAGCGCGCTGATCGCGACGAGGAGTCCGGGCGGGCAGAGCTGGCCGAGCATGCAGCCGCCGAAGGTCTCCAGGTGCGGTTCGGCGCCGGTGGCGCGCAGACCTGCCAGGAACTCGCAGCTCTCCTGCCAGTTGCGTACGGAGTCCAGGAGCGGGGTGCGGCCGTAGGGCAGGCAGTAGGAGACCGGGCCGCCCTCCGTCGCGTCCAGGCCGAGCCTGGCCAGTGCGGTGACGATGCGCTGGGGGCGTGCGGAGCCGTGCCGGATCTGGACGGGGAAGCCGGCGTCCCGGACACCGTCCAGGACCCAGCGCGAGGTGTGGGGGCTGTAGGAGGTGATGGGGAACCCGTTGAGCGGGACGCCGCTGTTCAGTGCGCGGACCGCGGACGCCTCGTCGCTCACCCGGGTGTAGCTGTCGATCGTCATGGTGCCGACGACCGCGTCTGCGGCGCCCTTGGTGGCCAGCAGTCCGGCCCGCATCAGAGCGGGTCCGGAGAAGCCCATGCGGGGCTGTACGACGAGAGTGCCGCGGTCCTGGGCCTCGGCCACGAAGCGGCCGAAGGAGAGCGGGCGCCGGTGCACGGTGGTGCGGCCGGCCGGGGCCGCCGCGAGGGCCTGCGGGGTCATCGTTCCACCTCCCTGGGCAGTGAGCCGACGTAGGACTCGAAGGCGGTGAGGTCGACGCCGTCCTGGAAGACCGCGTCGAACCCGGCCTTCCGCAGGACGTCGGCCTCCTTCTGCCCGCCGCCCGCGACACCGAGCTTGCCGCCGATGACGGCGGGCAGGCCGGTCAGCTCCCAGCGCGACCGGATGGCGCCGATCAGCGGCTGGGCGTCGTTGAAGCCGTGTCCGTTGACGCTGCTGACGACCAGCAGGTCGGGCTGGAACTTGCAGCAGGACTCGACGATCTCGTCCTCCGGCACGCAGGAACCCAGATTGACGACCTTGTGCCCGAGGTCTTCGAGCAGCAATTGGATGTAGATGAGATTCCAGGTGTGCGCATCGGACGGCAGTCCGGTGACAACAACATCCAGCGGCCCGGATCGATGACGAGCCGCCCATTCCGCAGGCTTCATTGTTCGCTTCGTCCACATCATTGGATGACAGGGGGAGAAAGAGGTCCAGACGTGGCCTGAACTTCCTTTCGGTGACCAACGTAGATTCGTCGCGGAGCCGAATCCGGCGTGACCGGCGGCAACTGGGCGGCAGGACAGCAGCAGTTGGCCGACGGCGCCGTGCCGGGCGGGTGGCGGGGCGTGAGACTGGCCGGACTGCGCCCGCAGAATTCAGCGCCCGGCTCTGTGCACACCGCCGGCGAACGACCGAGGAGTCATGACATGGCAGAGACCGGCCACAGCGTCCGGGCGGCGGACGTGCTCGCGGACGTCCTGGCACAGGTTCGGGAGAGGGTCGACCGGCGGGAGGCGCTCGGTGAGGCGCAGGTAGCGGTGCTCGAAGCCGCGGTGAACATCGTCCGTGCCGGTCAGACCGGGTTCGAGGCGATGCCGGCGGAGCGCTCCGAGCTGGTGCGCGAGGCGCTCGGCGCGGTGCGTGCGGCGACCGTGGCCACCGGGGTCGCCCTGACCTACGCGCATCAGACGGCCCGTGTGCTCGCCTGATCCCGCACTGCGGGGTGCCGCCGATCTGCCTGGGCTTCTGCCCGGTGAACCGGTCGGCGGCTCCTAGCCTTTGATGCAGGCGATAAAGAAACCAGCCGGACCCGATGACCGAATGAATACCTTCGTCCAACCGAGGTGAAAAATCATGGCAACCAACCCGTTCGAGGACTCTCAGGGCCGCTATGTGGTGCTGGCCAACGAGGAGGGGCAGTATTCGCTGTGGCCGGCCCGGATCCAGCAGCCGGCGGGCTGGGAACTGGTGAAGGACGAGGGCAGCAAGCAGGAGTGCGGCGAATACATCGAAGCGAACTGGACCGATATGCGGCCGCGTTCGGTCGTCGCGGCGATGGGTGGCTGATCCCGCCGCCACTCCCGTGCCGAAAGGGCGGGTGCGAGACGCACATAGCGTCCTGCACCCGCCCTTTCGGCGCGCCAATGCGAAAAGGACGGTCAGCCCCGGGAGCCGGTGACGCACCACTCCAGGACCGCGGCGGCGGCGGTCATCTTGTGGTGGGCCTGGCGCCAGGCCAGGCTCGCCGGGCCGTCGAGCACCTCGTCGGTGACCTCCTCGCCCCGGACCGCGGGCAGGTCGTGCAGGAAGACGGTCTCCGGACCGCCGAAGCGCTCCAGGAAGCCGGCGTTGATCTGGAAGCCGTCGAAGTCACTGAGCCAGTCGGGGTTCTCCTTCGTCACGCCCATGGTCTGCCAGCGGCTGGTGTACACCGCGTCCACCGGGCCCGGCACCTCGTCGGGCGTCACGATCTGGGTCACCAGGGCCTTGCCGCCGCTGAGTTCGGCCGCCAGGTCCAGGGTCTCCTTGGGCACCTCGTATCCCTGCGGGCACAGCAGGGTGAGCCGCAGGCCGGGGGTGAGCGCGGCGGCGAGCGCGAGGGCGGCGCCGGAGCTGTTGCCCTCACCGACGGCGAGCAGGTGCAGTCCGTCGAGCGAGCCGAACCGTTCGGTGAGCGTGGCGAGGTCGGCGATCGCCTGGGTCGGGTGCTCGTCCAGGCTCAGGGCGTTGACGACGGCCAGGTCCTCGCTGCTGCCGAGCCGCCGGATCTCCTCCACGTCCCCGTTGGTGCGGACGACGAGGGCGTCGAGGTACTGCCCGAGCACCCGCGCGGTGTCCTCGACCGTCTCGCCGGTGGTGAGCTGGAGTTCGTTCGGGCCGAAGGTGATCACGTCGGCGCCGAGCCGGGTCGCCCCGCTCCAGAAGGACGTACGGGTCCGGGTGGAGGACTTGCGGAAGTAGAGGCCGACCTGGCGTCCGGCCAGCGGCTTCGGCACGATGCCGTCGCGGCCGAACGAGACGGCGCGCCGGACCAGGTGGTCCAGCTCGGCGGGCGTGAGGTCGGCGAGCGAGATCAGGTTGCGCATGGGTGGGGTGCCTTTCGTGAGGGCGGGAGCGGGGTGGGACGGAGGGACTGCCTTCCGGGCGGGCGGGGCGGCCCGGCTCATTGGGCCGACGCGGAGACGAGAGCGGCGGGCGCCGGCTCCCGGTCCTGCGCCGTGAGCACCGCACGGACCAGGTTGAGCACCGTGAAGCCGACCGGGTCGCCCGCGGTGGCGGGCAGTCTGCGGATCAGACCGCGGACCAGCAGGGCGTGTACGTCACGGGCGGTCCCGGCCAGCGGGGTTCCGCAGGCACGGGCGGCGCCGTCCACCGTCCACGGGTCCTCCAGGGTCGCCAGTGTGCGCAGCAGAGCGGCTGCCCGCGGGGCGAGTCCGGTCACGGCGGCGGTGAGCCGTTCGCTCAGGGTCGGACCGGCGGCGGGGTCGGACGGGGTGACGCCGTCGAGCAGCACCAGAGGAGTGGTGCGGGCGATGTCCAGGAGCTGCTGGGGTGAGTAGAGGAGCAGCCACGACGCCGCGCCCTCCAGTGCCTGCGGCATCCCGTCCAGCGCCCGGCAGATATGGGCGACGGTGGTGACGACGGTGTCCGTGGGAAGGAAGTCGGGCCGTGCGTAGCTGACATGGGAGAGGGTCAGCTCGACGGCGTGCCGGTCCGCGACGAGCGTGTCGCCGGCCACCTCGCCGGCCAGCTCCGCGGCGGACGGCACCGCGAGCGGCGCCAGTGGCAGCAGCCGCCCGCCCGGCAACTGCACCGGCCGGTCGGAGGTGGTGAGTATTTTCAGGCGCTCGCAGGCGCGCAGCAGATTCAACAGCCGAGGGGTGACCTCCGGTGACGCATCGTGACCGTCCAGCACGATCAGGGTCTCCTTGGACCCGATCAGCGTGGCCAGCTCCTCGAATTCCCCACCGTCGCGGACGAGCGCGCGCACCCAGCCGGCCACGGTCGACTGCGGGCTGCCTGGGCCCATTTCCGCAGTTTCGGCCGGGTCGTCCAGACTCACCCACAGGACCGGAACCCGGTCCCTGGCGTGAATGACGGACGCGGCTTCCTGGGCGAGCCGGGACTTTCCCACTCCCGGCAGGCCCACCAGTGTCAGCAGCCGCTCGTGATCCGTACTCAACCTGGCTGTGAGTGCCTCCAGTTCGGGGCGCCGCCCGACCAGCGGGCGCAGCGCGGGGGGTGGTGTGGCGAGGTCCGCCCCGTAACTGTCCTGGAAGACGCGGCCCACCGCCTTCGCGTCGACGGCGAGTTCGAGCTCGACACGTCGGGTGTCACTCAGCCTCATGGCATTGGCGAGGAGCTTCAGCGTTTCCCTGCGCGGGTGCTGAACCCTCCCCAGCTCCAGGTCCCGAATGGCCCGGACACTCACGGTGGAAAGCCCGGCGAGCTGTTCCTGAGTGAGCCCCGCTCGTCTGCGCGCATTCTGCAGAAGAACGTCAAGCCCGTGTGCAGGCTGGGAATTCATCATTTTCTCCTCGGTCTCCACACGATCAGAAAGGCAATAGCCGGTTTCCCGGCCTCCAAGGACTGTCCGGAACGCACCCCCCGGACCGGGATCTTTCCGGCCCGCTCACGCTCCGTACTCTCCGTGACAGCGAAGGTCTGCCGTCGATGAACAGCGTCCATCGAGCCATTCCCGAAGTCTTCCCGGTGCGGTACCGCGACTTCCTTCACGCAGGGGCTACGATCACTTCGCGCCTGGGTAGAGCTGCGGGTGGGCAGAGCTGACGGGAGGATGCGTGTCAACAGCGGAAGAGGTTCGGCTGCGCTTCAACATTCTTGGCCCGATCGAGGGGTGGTCGAACGGGACGCGGCTCCGGCTGGGGGGAGTCATCCAGGAGCGAGTTCTGGCCACGCTGCTCCTGGAGCCCGGAAAGGTACTTCCGGTTTCACGTCTGGTCGAGGCGGCCTGGGACGAAGAACCGCCGCCGACGGCCCCGCACCAAGTACGCAAGGCGGTCGCGGATCTCCGCAGGCGGATACCCGGCGGCGCCGACGTCCTGCTCACCGATGGGCCCGGCTATCGCGTCGCGGACGAGCAATGCGAAATCGACCTGGCTGAATTTGGCCTACTGATACGGAAAGCGAAGCAGACGGCTTCCGAGGGCCGCGCGGCCGAAGCCGCGGAGATATTGCGCGGCGCTCTCGCCCTGTGGCGGGGGCCTGTTCTGTCCGGTGGCGGCGGCCCGGTCATCGAGGCCGCGTCGACCTCCATCGAGGAGCGCCGGCTGACCGCCGCGGAGCAGCTCTTCGAACTCCACCTGGGTCTCGGTGAGGCCGCCGAACTCGTCGTCGAACTCCGCGAGCTGGTCCAGCAGCACCCGTTGCGCGAGTCCCTGCGCGGGCAGTTGATGATCGCCCTGTACCGGTCCGGGCGGCAGGCGGAGGCCCTTGAGGAGTACGGCAGGGTGCGCGAGCTCCTCGTCGAGGAACTGGGCATCGATCCCGGCCCCAACCTGACCAAGCTGTACGAGGGAATCCTGCGGGAGAGCCCCGAGCTGGCCGGCCCCGGCCCGGCGGTCGCCCCGGTCGCACCGGTGGCACTGCCGGCGGAACCGCCCAGCACCCTCCCGTACGACCTCTCCGACTTCACCGGGCGGGACCGGGAACTGGCCGAGATCCAGCGTGCCGCGGAGGACGGCGGCGGGCAGGGCCCGCAGATCGTGGCCATCGACGGCATGGGCGGCTGCGGCAAGACCTCGCTCGCGGTGCGGGCGGCGCACCGGCTCGCACCGCAGTACCCGGACGGCCAGCTCCACATAGACCTGCGCGGGTACACGCCCGGCGACCAGCCGGTGACCGCGGGCATGGCCCTCGACACGCTGCTGCGGGCGCTCGGCGTGCCGGGCAACCTCATACCCGACGACGTACCCGCCCGTACCGCCCTGTGGCGGGCCACCCTGATCGGCAAGCGGCTGCTGATCCTCTTCGACAACGCGGCGGACGCCGCCACCGTCCGCCCGCTGCTGCCCGCCTCCTCCGGCAGCCTGATCATGGTCACCAGCCGGGCCCGGCTGGTCGATCTGGACGGCGCGCGGTGGATCTCCATCGGTGTGATGCCGCCCCAGGACAGCGCGATGCTGGTGGCCGAGACCCTCGGCGCCCAGCGTGTCGCCGCCGAGCCGGAGGCCGCCGCCGAACTCGCCCGGCTCTGCGGCCACTTGCCCCTGGCCCTGCGGATCGCCACCGCCCGGCTGCGCAACCGCCCGCGCTGGACCCTTCAGTACCTGGCGGAGCGGCTGCGCGACGAGACCCGAAGGCTCGACGAGCTCAGCTCCGGCGCCCGCAGCGTCTCCGCCACCCTGCGCCTGTCCTACCAGGCCCTGGACGAGGAGTGCCGGAACGCGTTCTCGACGCTGGCCCTGCACCCGGGCAGCGACATGGACATCCACGCGGCCGGCGCGCTGCTCGGTACGGGCGCGCGGGACGCCGAGGACCTGCTGGAGATGCTGCTCGACGTCCATCTCGTCCAGCAGCCGGAGATCGGCCTCTACACCTTCCACGACCTGGTCCGCAGCTTCGCGCAGAGCCTCCTCGTCGAGTCCGCCGAGTCCGCGGACAGCTCGGACGCGGTGGAGCGGTTGCTGGGCTACTACCTCACCGCCACCGAGGAGGCGTGCGACCTCCTCTACTCCGGGCGGCGCCGGCGCAGCACGGGTATCCCGCCCTCCACGGCCGAACTGCCCGACCTCCGCACGGCCGAGCGGGCGCGCACGTGGCTCCTGCGCGAGCAGACGGCGCTCCTCGCGGCCGTGACCCTGGCGGAACGCAAGGGCCACGACCGCTATGTGGTGTGCCTGTCCCGCAATCTCGTCTTCCAGCTCAACGACCTCGGTCTTCTTGAGGAGTTCGGTGAACTGAGCCGGGTCGCGGTCGCCGCCGCCGGACGGCTGCAGGATCTGGCGCTGCTGGGGGTGAGCCTCTCGAACCTGGGCGTCGCCTGCTGGAAGCTGGGCCGTCTCTCCGAGGGGCTCGAAGCCGCCAGGAAGAGCCGGGACGTGGCGATCCGGCTCGGTGATCTGCACACCCAGGCCCACAGCGAGAGCATCCTCGGCCAGTTCAACAGCCTGCTCGGTGACTTCTCCGAGGCCCTGGGCCACATGGAGACGGCGATCGCGCACGAGCGGGACCTGGACATGCCGCGCGCGGAGGCGGAGAGCCTGACCATCCTGAGCACGCTCTACGAACAGTGGGGGCGGTACGAGGAGGCGCGGGACGCGGCCCAGCGGTCGGCCGAACTGAGCCGGCAGCTGGGGCAGCACGAGGGTCTGCCCGGGGCCATCACCGACCTCGCCTTCGCCCATGTCGGCCTGGGCGCCTACGAGGAGGCCGACCGCTGCCTGGCGGAGGCCCGCGCACTGTACGGGGACGCCGGCAACGAGGTGAACCTCGCCCTCACCCTGGCGCTGTCCGCCGATGTGGACAACCTGCTGGGCCGGCCCCCCCGGGATCCGGACCAGGCGGAGCGGGCGTTGGCCATGATGCGGACGAACTCCTCCCCCCTGCGCCGGGCGAAGGTCGAGAACATGGTGGGGCGGCTGCGCCGGCGCCAGGGCGACACGGCGGCGGCGCTCGCGCTGCACACCCACGCCCATGGCCTCTCCTCGTCCCTCAGCTATCGCATCGAGGAGGCCTACGCCCTCGCGGGCATGGCCGACGCCCTCGGTGACACGGCGGACGCGGTCCAGTACCGGGCCGAGGCCGAGAAGCTCTTCGCCGCTCTGGGCGTGCCGGCGGAACACCGCCGTGGCTGACGAACGGCGCACGGACAGCACCGCGCCCCGCACCGTGACTCCGGTGCGGGGCGCGCTTGTCGAGATGCGGGATCACATGACGGGGGCCGTCGGGCCCTTGTCGTCGTTGGGGGTGGCGCCGATGACGGTGGGGCCCTTGTCGTCGTTGGTCGTGTCGGTGATGACGGTCGGACCCTTGTCGTCGTTCGGGGTGGCGACGATGACGGTGGGGCCCTTGTCGTCGGCGAGTGTGTGGGTGCCGATCACCGTGGGGCCCTTGTCGTCGGCCACGACCTGCTGAGTGCTCCGGGGGCTGTGCGTCTGTCCCGCTTCGGCCGTCACGCCGATACCGAAGGCCAGCGTCGCCGCGATGATCCCGAAGAGCCCAGCAAGCTTGTGTCCCATGGTCCCGCCCCTAAGTGGTGTTTGTGGGTTTTTGCGGTGTTCCGCTTCCCGACACCACTGATGTTGCTGACCGGCGTTCCCGGTCCGTTCCTGCCCCGATACCGCCGCCGGAACTGCCGCAGGAACGGGGCGGGAATCGCCTGAGGACGGCGGCCCAGGAGGCCTAGGAGGCTGCCTAGGACCTGTCCGGCTCCAGCTGGCAGGCGGCGACCCGGAGGCCGACGGGCGTGAGCACCACGCGGGTACGGGCGGTTCCCGACTCATGGCCGGCCAGGTCGAGGAGCGATCTCACGAGGGAGCGGAGCACCGCACGCTCCGTCTCGTCCAGGACGGCCACTCCGCTGTCGCCACCGGGCGGCCACGCCTCGATCCCCGCCACCGTGTGCATGCCGTCCTCGGTCCTGGTCTCGACACTGAGCTGGGGGCCCTCCAGGGACTCCGGCGTGGTGTACGGGCGGGAATGGGCGCCGGTCGCGACGTGCTCGGCCCACCGTTCCACCGTGGACAGGTCCTGGAAGGCCTGGCGCAGCTCCGTCCCGTCGGGGGAGCGATCCCTGGGGTCCTTCACTTGAGTACTCCTTACTGCAGACAACTTCCCGGCCACCCTTACCGCCCCCGCTCCCGGTTCCCTCCCGTTTCGTTCCCGCTCCCTTCCCGTTCCCTCGTTCGCCAAGGGAACGCAGCGGTAATCGGTGGCCGCATGATGACCCCGTTCCGATCAGACAGGGATCCGTGGTGATCCGCAGGGGACGCGACATCCGGGAGATTGAGGCGTGGTAACCAAACCATTCGACGGCGGCGGCACATTGCACCGGACGCCGGTTCACGACGGGCCCGAATCCTGATGGGCGCCCGGATATCAACGGACATTCCCGGCCGTTTCTCGGGAATGGGGCCCTTTCTCCTCGTCTGGTCCGGTCAGGCGGTTTCCCTGGCAGGCAGCGCGGCGGTCCGGTTCGCCTTCATCGTCGAGGTGTGGTCCTCCGGTGAGCGGGCGACCGCCGTCACCATTCTTTCGCTGTGCGCCATGCTGCCGCAGGCCATTTTCAGTCCCATTGCGGGCGCAATCGTCGACCGGATATCCAAGCGCGCCGCGCTGCAGATAGCCGACGCCGGCGGACTCCTCGTCGTGGGCTCGCTGGCCCTGCTCCACTACGTCGGCGCGTTCCAGGCCTGGCAGGTCTATCCGGCCTCCGTACTGCTCGGAGTCTGTGCCGCCTTCCAGTTCCCGGCGCTGTCCTCGGCCGTCCCGCTCCTGGTCCGCAAGGACCAACTGGACCGAACCAACGGCCTGTTGGCGGGGGCGAAGAGTGCCGCCGGGATCGGCGGCCCGGCGCTGGGCGGTCTGATGCTCGCGCTCTTCGGGATCGGCCCGACGCTCCTGGTCGACGTGGCGAGCTACACGTTCGCCCTCATCGGCGTCCGGATCGTGCGCTTCGCCGGTGACCGGGTGACGACGACGCCCGGCGCGCCCCGGCGGCGGATCACCGCCGACTCCGTCGAGGGGCTGCGCTACCTGTTCCGGGTGCCCAGTCTGCGCGACCTGATCATCAACTTCTGTCTCGTCAACCTGGTCATGGTCTTCGGTTTCGCGCTCATCTCGCCGATGGTGCTGCTCCGGGCCGGGGACGGCGCACTCGCCGCGGTCAACACCTCGGTGGGCGTCGGCGGAGTGGCCGGCGCCCTGCTCATGGCGGCCTGGGGCGGCCCGGCGAACCGGGGCCGGGGCATGATGCTCGGCGTCGTCGGCATGTGCCTCTCCGGCCTGGTGGCGATGGGACTGGTGGGCGGTGTGGCCGGCTGGTGCCTGACCATCCTGGTCGGCGCCCTGCTCATGAACGTCGTCAACGCCTCGATGCAGACGATCGTGCAGACCAAGGTCCCCCACGAGTGGCAGGGCCGGGTCTTCGGCGCGGTGATGTTCCTGTCGCAGATCTCCGTCCCGCTGGCCATGGCGGTCTCCGGACCGCTGGCCGACCACGTCTTCGAACCGCAGGCCGCCCGGGGATCGGGTCTCTTCACCGTGCTCGGCCCGCTCGTCGGTGACTCTCCGGGCAGCGGCATGGCGGCCATGTTGTTCCTGGCCGGCATCGGCGGGACCGGGGTCGCCCTGTGGGGTCTCGCCAGCCGGTCGATCAGGGACATCGACACCCTGCTGCCCGATCTCGACGCTCCGCGGGACCCGGCCGGGCAGAGCGACCACCAGGGAGGTGAACGCGATGAGGTGCGCGCATGAGCTGTTCGAGGAACAGGCGGCCCTGAACCCCGGCGCGACCGCGCTGATCCACGGCGACGAGCGGATCGGGTACGCCGAACTCGACGCACGGGCGGACCGGCTGGCCGGTCTGCTGACCGCGAGAGGCGTCCGGTCCGGCGATACGGTCGGGGTGTACCTGGACCGTTCCGCCTCGCTCGTCGTGGCGGTGCTCGGCATCCTCAAGGCCGGGGCCGGCTATGTGCTGCTCGACCCGGGCTTCCCCGCCGAACGGCTGCGGGTGATGGCAGAGGACGCCCGTGCGGCCGTGGTCGTCTCGGCCAGGGGCTCCGCGTTCGACGGGCTCGGCGCCGCGCGGGTGGACATCGAGGACGCCCCGGGGGCGCGGCCGTTGCCGCGCGGCACGGTCCGGGTCCGGCCGGACGACATCGCGTGCGTGATGTTCACCTCGGGATCGACCGGGCGGCCCAAGGGCATCGCCGCGTCGCACCACGCGCTCACCGCGACGCTCACCGGGCAGGACTTCGCCTCCTTCGGGCCCGGCGCGGTCTGGCTCCAGTGCGCGCCGCTGTCCTGGGACGCGTTCGCCCTGGAGCTGTGGGGGCCGCTCATGAACGGCGGGACGTGCGTCCTGCATCCCGCCGGGCGGCCCGAACCCCTGCTGATGGCGCGGCTCGTCGCGGAGCACGGCATCACCTCGATGTACCTCTCGGCGTCCCTCTTCAACGTCGTCGTCGACGAGTACCCGCACCTGCTGGACGGGGTGCGGGAACTCGTGGTGGGCGGCGAGGCGCTGTCCGCGCCGCACGCGGCCCGCGCCCTGGAGCGCAGCCCGGAACTGCGGCTGAGCAACGGCTACGGCCCCGTCGAGTGCATGGTCTTCCTGACCGTCCACCCGGTGACCCGCGCCGGGCTGGGCGACGGCCCGGTGCCGATCGGCCGCCCGCTCGCGGGAAAGCGGCTGTACGTCCTCGACGAGGACCTGCGGCAGGTGCCGGACGGGGCGGCCGGTGAGCTCTACGCGGCCGGCGCGGGCCTCGCCCGTGAGTACCGGGGCCGGCCCGCGCTGACCGCGGAGCGTTTCGTCGCGGCTCCGTCCGGCGAGCGGGTCTACCGCACCGGTGACCTCGGCCGGCGGCGTGCCGACGGAGTCCTCGAATACCTGGGGCGGGCCGACAGCCAGGTGAAGATCCGGGGCTTCCGGGTGGAGCCGGGCGAGGTGGAGAGCGTGCTGGCCCGGCACCCCGGCGTCGGCCGGGCGGCGGTCGTCGCCCATGAGCACCCGGCCGGTGACCGGCAGCTGACCGCGTACGTCGTGCCGAGCGGCGGCGCCCCGCAGGATTTCCGGGAAGCGGAGCTGCGCGCCTACGCCCGCGAGACGCTGGCCGACTACCTGGTGCCGGCGGCGTTCGTGGTGCTGGACGCGCTCCCGCTGACGCCCAGCGGAAAGCTGGACCGGGCCGCGCTGCCGGAGCCCGGAGCCGTGGCGGCGGTGACCGGCCGGGCGGCGGAGCCGGCGGACGGAACCGTGGCCGCGCTGTGCGAGCTCTTCGCCCAGGTGCTGCGCGCGGAGGCGGTCGGCCCCGACGACGACTTCTTCGCCCTCGGCGGCCACTCCCTGCTGGCCGCCCGGCTGCTGGGCCGGATCCGTACCGTGCTCGGCGCCGAGATCGACATCCGAGGACTGTTCGAGGCACCCACCCCGGCGCTGCTCGCCCCCTTCGTCGACACCGCTCCCCCGGTGCCGCCCGAGGCTCCGGCCGGCGAGGCCGCCCCCGGTGGGCTCCCGGTCTCGCACGCGCAGCACCGGCTGTGGTTCCTGGACCGTACCGGGGCCGGGGCCGCGTACAACCTGCCGATGCTGGTACGGCTGCGGGGGCCGGTCGACGCGGCGGCGCTGGGCGACGCCCTGGCGCAGGTCGCGGACCGGCACGAAGTGCTCCGTACCGTCTTCGAGGAGGCCGACGGTTCCCCCGTACGGCGGGTCCTGGGCGGGGCGGCCGGGCGGCCGCCCCTGCGTCAACTGCGCGTCGCCGGGGACTCGCTGGACCGGGAGATCGAGCGGGAGGCCCGCCACCGCTTCGATCTCGGGGCCGAAATCCCCTGCCGGGCCACCCTGTTCACCACCCCGGAACGGCCGGACGAGCACGCGCTGCTGGTGCTGGTCCATCACATCGCCGGGGACGGCTGGTCCCTGCGCCCGCTCTTCCGCGATCTGTCCCGCGCCTACGCGGACCGGGTCTCCGGTACCGGTAGCGGACTTGAGCCGCTGGCCGTCCCGTACCCGGAGCACGCCCGTCACCAGCTCGGCCGGCTCGGCTCACCGGCCGATCCGCACGCGCTCGCCGCCCGCCAGCTCAGGTACTGGCGCAAGGAGCTGGACGGGCTGCCGGACGGCGGACCGCTGCTGCCGCGTCGCACCGGGCGGCCGGCCGTACCGGGGCCGGACGCGCGGGTCGTGGTGACCCGGCTGGACGCGGCGGCCCACGCCCGGATCGTCGAGTCGGCCCGCTCCCGGGGCGCCACCCTCTTCATGGCCCTGCACGCCGCGCTGGCAGCCGTGCTCGTACGGGCCGGTGCGGACGAGGACCTGGCGGTCGGCGCACCGGTGGCCGGCCGGGCCGGGGACGGCGGCGTCGAGGACGTCGTCGGGTTCTTCGTCAACATGCTGGTGCTGCGCACCGATCTGTCCGGCGACCCCACGGCGGGCGAGCTGCTCGCCCGGGTGCGGGAGACGGACCTCGCCGCGTTCAGCCACCAGGACGTGCCGTTCGAGGACGTGGTCGGGGCCCTCAACCCGCCGCGCTCCCCCGGCCGTCAGCCGTTCACCGATGTGGTCCTCGCGCTCCAGAACAACGCGCGGGCCGAGGTCGCGCTGCCCGGCGCCGAGGAGGGCGTCGAGGTCGTGCGCACCGGCGCCGCCCGGTTCGAACTCCTGGTGGACGTCACGGACTCCACCGCCTCCGACGGTTCCCCGGACGGGCTGACCCTGACCTTCGAGTACCGCGGCCAGGCGCTGGAGGAGGACTTCGTCCAGTGGCTCGCCCGCGCCCTCCCCGAGACCCTGGAGGCAGCCGCGGCGGAGCCCGGCACCCCGCTGTCGCGGCTGGTCGCGACCCCGCCGCCGCGGCAGGCAGGACAGGGCGACCGGGTCACGGTCGCGACCCGCCGGCCGAGCCCCGCCGACCGTCCGATGACCGCTCTGGAGCAGCAGACCGCCGCCGTGTGGTGCGAGGTCCTCGGGGTGCCGAGCGCCGGCCCGTACGACGACTTCTTCGCGCTCGGCGGCAACTCGCTGCGCGCGGTACGCGTCGTGGCCCGCCTCGCCGCCGGCCGGCCGGTGACCGTGGCCCAGCTGTTCGCCGCCCCGACCGTCGCCGCCTTCGCGGCCGAGCTGGAACGGGCCGCGGCCCTGCCCGGACCGGCCGCCTCCACCCCCATACCGCGCCGCCCCCGGGTGCCGCGCCGTCCGGAATCCCCGACCCAGCCCAACAGGAAGCAGGAGGAGCGGCAGTGGACCTCAGTGTGATGTTCTTCGGTGCGGACAGCACCACCGCCGGCCAGGCCCGGCACACCGAGACGTACGAGGACATCCTCGCCGTGGCCCGGACGGCCGACCGGCTCGGGTTCCACGCCGTCTGGACCCCGGAGCGCCACTTCCAGCAGGTGGGGCAGGTCTTCCCCAGCCCGCCGGTGCTCAGCGCGGCGCTCGCCGTCGCCACCGAGCGGATCGGGATCCGCGCGGGCAGCGTCGTCCTTCCGCTCCACCACCCGCTGCGGGTCGCGGAGGACTGGGCCGTCGTGGACAACCTCTCGCACGGCCGGGTGGGGCTCTCCGTGGCCACCGGCTGGCACTCCAAGGACTTCACGCTGGCCCCTGAGCAGTACGCGGACCGGCGGCGGACCGCCCTGGAGACCATCCCCCGGCTGCGGGCGCTGTGGGCGGGCGAAGCCGCCGAGTACCCCGACGGCACCGGCACCCCGGTCTCCGTGACACCCCAGCCCCGGCCCGTCCAGGACACCCTGCCGCTGTGGGTCACCACGTCCGGCAACCCGGAGACCTGGTCGGCGGCCGGCGCCCTGCGCGCCGGGGTGCTCGGCGCGACCGTCGGGCAGAGCCGGGAGGAGCTGGCCGAGAAGATCGCCCTCTACCGCACCGCCTGCGCGGCCGCCCCCGAGCAGCGCGGCACCGACGCGCACGGCCGGGTCACGCTGATGGCGCACACCTACGTCGGCGCCGACGACTCGGAGGTGCGCCGGATGGCGGGCGCACCGCTGAAGACGTATCTCGCCTCGTACGTCCGCCAGACGGCGGCCAACCGGGCGGCGGACCCCACGACCGCGCAGCTCACCGAGGAACAGACGGCGATGCTCGCCGACTTCGCCTTCGAACGCTATCTGAGCTGGGGCAGTCTCCTCGGTTCCCCGGGGCACTGCGCCAAGATGCTCGCCGATCTGGCCGAGCTGGGCGTCGACGAGGTCGCCTGCTTCATCGACTTCGGCATCGGACGGGACGACGTACTGGCCGGACTGCACCGGCTGGCCGAACTGAAAGAGAACCTGTGATGAGCGCCCCCACCGTCGCGCGCGCCGTTCCGGGCGCCGCGTCCCCTTCCCCTTCCATGGCCGACCGGTTCGGCGCGCTCGGCCGGGAGCAGCGGGTCCGGCTGATGCGCCGCCTCCTGGAGGCGGGCCGGGCCCGTGAGATACCGGCCGTCATCCCGCCGCGCGATCCGGCCCGCCGGGTGCCGCTCAGTCCGGCGCAGCACGACCTGTGGGTGTACGACTCGCTGTATCCGGGCACCCCCGCGCTCAACCTGTGCGCCGCGTACCACTTCGAGCGGCCGGTGGACCCGGCGCATCTGGCGGCGGCGCTGACGCTGATCCAGCGTCACCACGACATCCTGCGGACCAGGATCGTCACGGACCCGGCGGGTGAGCTGCACGTCGAGTTCCCCGAGGACGGGGAGTTCGAGCTGGAGCGGGAGGATCTGCGGGGCACCGGCGGGACGATCGACGCGGCCTTCGAGGCGTTCCGCAACCGCCCGTTCGACCTGAGCCGGGACAAGCTGATCCGGGCCCGGTTCGTCCGGGTCGACGAGCGTCGCTCCACGCTGATGCTGAGCCTGCACCACACCATCAGTGACTGGTGGTCGTTCGACGTGCTGCAGAACGAGTTCGCCCAGGCGTACGGCGCCCTGCGCGACGGTGTCGAGCCGCCGCTCACCCGGCCCCGGATCCAGTACGCCGACTTCTCGTCCTGGCAGAGCGAGCTGACGGAGGCCGGGGTCTTCGGGAGCCGGCTCGACTTCTGGCGCCGCTATCTCGCCGATCCGCCCGGTCCGCTGACCGTGCCGGGTGCCGGTACCGGCACCACCACAGAGGGCGACGGCATCGCGAACGTCCCCTTCCGCATCGACGCGGCGACCACCGCCGCCGTACGGGCCCTGGCCCGGGAGCGCGGCTCCTCCGTCTACGTCGTCCTCATGGCCGCCTTCGCGGTCCTGGCACACCGGGTCAGCGGCGCGGAGGACCTGGTGATCGGGACCCCGATCGCCAACCGGGCGGCCAAGGGCCTCGACCAGGTCATCGGGTACGTCATGAACGCCGTGCCGACCCGCTGGCAGGTGCGCCCCGACCGGTCGTTCACCGATGTGCTCACCGGGTTCGCCGCCGACTTCCCGGATCTGATGGCCAACGCGGACGTGCCCGTCGGCCGGATCGTGTCGGCCGCCGCGCCGGAGCGCAGCGCGGGCCGGGCCCCGCTGTACCAGTGGGTGTTCATGCACCTGACGCAGCAGCCGAGCGTCACGGTGATGAAGGAGTTCGCCGAGCCCGAGCGCATCCACACGGGCGGCGAGCACGATCTCGTCGGCGTGGTGAAGGACAGCGGCGACGGCATGGAGGGCAGCTTCGGTCTGCGTACCGATGTCTTCGGCCCGGCGACGGTGGCCCGCTGGACGCAGTGCTACGTCGAGTTGCTGCGGCGGATCACCGCGGAGCCCACGGCGCTGATCGGGGACATCGACCTGGTGCCGGAGGCCATGCGCGGTGAACTGCTCGCCGCCTCCGCCGGATCCGCCGCCCCCGGCCCGGAGTCGCTGCCCGCTCTGGTGAGCCGACGGGCGGCCAGTACGCCGGACGCGCCGGCCGTGGAGTCCCCGTTCCCCGGACGCGGTCTGAGCTATGCCGAACTGGACGACCGGGTGGCCCGGCTGGCCGGCCGGCTGGTCCGCCTCGGTGCGGGCCCCGGGCGGATCGTGGCGCTCGCCCTCCCGCGCGGCAGCGACTGGCCGGTGGCGGCGCTGGCCGTGCAGCGCGCCGGGGCCGCGTATCTGCCCGTCGACCCCGCCCACCCGGCGGAGCGCGTCCGCCGGGTCCTCGACGAGGCGGGGCCGGTGCTCCTGATCACGGAGCCGGGTGCCGTGCCGCCGGTGACGGACGTCCCGGCGCTGGTCCTCGACGAGGACGCCTGGGCCGGTCCGCCTCTGCCGCCGGGCGGTCCGGAGCCGCACGACGTGGCCCACGTCATCCACACCTCCGGTTCCACCGGCACCCCCAAGGGCGTGCTGGTGACCCATGCCGGTGTGGCGGCGCTCACCAGGAGCCTGGTGGACGGCGTCGCACTCGACGCGGGGAGCCGGGTGCTCCAGCTGGGACCCCCCACCTTCGACATCTCCGTCGGGGAACTGTGCCTGGCCTTCGGCTCGGGCGGCACCCTGGTGCTGCCGCCGCCGGGGCCGCTCGTGGGCGAGGACCTCGGGGCGGTGCTGACGGAGCGGCGGATCTCCTGCGCGTTCGTCCCGCCGTCCGTGCTCGCGACGGTGCCGGCCGGCCCGCACCCCCGGCTGCGCGCGCTCGTCGTCGGCGCGGAGGCGTGCCCGCCGGACCTGGTGGCGCGCTGGGCCGTCGGGGGGCGGCGCTTCCACAACGCCTACGGGCCCACCGAGTCCACCGTCGTCGCCACGCTCTCCGGCCCGCTGGACGCCGACTCCGCTGTGCCGCCCATCGGTTCCCCGGTGGCGGGCACCACCGCCTACGTCCTGGACGAGCGGCTGCGTCCGGTCCCGGCCGGGGCGGGCGGCGAGCTCTACCTCGCGGGCGCGGCCCTGGCCCGCGGCTATCTCGGGCGTGCCGCACTCACTGCGGAGCGGTTCGTCGCCGATCCCTACGGTCCGCCCGGCAGCCGCATGTACCGCACCGGCGACCTGGTCCACCGCGACGACAGCGGGATCACGTACTACCTGGGGCGCGGCGACGAGCAGGTGAAGCTGCGCGGGCTGCGGATCGAACCGGGCGAGATCGCCGCCGCACTCGTGGAACACCCCACCGTGGAGCGCGCGGTGGCCGTCGTACGGCACGACCGGGGCACCGCGCAGCTCGTCGCGTACGTGGTGCCCGCGCGGGGTGCCGAGACCGACGAGGACGCGCTGCTCCTGCACGCGGCCGGACGGCTGCCCGCGGCCATGGTCCCGGCCGCCGTGGTGGTGCTGGACACGCTGCCGCTGTCGTCCCACGGCAAGCTCGACCGGTCCGCGCTGCCGGCCCCGGCCGAGCGGACCGGGGACACGGTCCGGCTGCCAGGATCGGCACGCGAGGAGATCCTCTGCGGGCTCTTCGCGGAGCTGCTGGACGTCGGACAGGCCGGCGCCGACGACGACTTCTTCCGGCTCGGCGGCGACAGCATCATGGCGATCCAGCTCGCCGCGCGGGCCCGTGCGGCCGGTCTGGTGCTCTCGCCGCACGACGTGTTCACCGTGCGCACCCCGGCCCGGCTGGCCGTGCTGGCCCGTACCCCCGACAGCGAGGGCCCGGCCGAGGAGGACACCGGGACCGGGCGGCTGCCGCTCACCCCGGTGATGCACTGGTGGCGCGAACAGGTCGAGGACACCTCGGCGTTCACCCAGTCCATGCTGTTCCCGCTGGCGCCCGGCACCGGACTGGCCGCGATCGAGGCGGCCGTCGCCGCGCTGACCGAGCGGCACACCGCGCTGCGGATGCGCCTGGTGCGCGACGACGACACGGGCTGGGAGTTCGACGTGCCCGTCGCCGGAGCACCCGCCGGGGCGCGGGCCGTCCGGCTGGCCGTGCCGGCGGACACCGATCTGCACGCGCGGGCGACTGAGCTGGCGCGCACCGCCACGCTGCGGCCGGAGGACGGCGAGATGGTGCGGGCGCTGTGGCTGGACCCCGGGCCCGGCCGGTCCGGCGCACTGGTCCTGACCGTGCACCATCTGGCGGTCGACGGGTTCTCCTGGCGGGTGCTCGGCCAGGAACTCGCCTCGGCCCTCGATCCGCGTCCAGGTCACGACGCCGACGCCGCTCCCGCCAGCGCCTCGTTCACCCGCTGGTCCCGGCTGCTCTCCCAGGAGGCCGGACTGCGCACCGATGAACTCCCCTGGTGGGAAAGGCAACTGGCGGATCCTGCGGCACGCCTCACCGACGGCGGGCGGCCGGTCGGACACCGGGAGACGTACACCTTCGAACTGGGCGCGGAGCTCACCCGGGGTGTGCTCGTCACGCTGCCGGCCGCCTTCAACTGCCGCCCCGACGCGGTGATGCTGACCGCGCTCACGGCGGCGGCCGTCCGGCGCCGGGGCACCGGATCCGCTCTCCTCGTCCACCTGGAGGGGCATGGGCGCGAGGTGGTCTCCACCGAGGTCGACGTCTCCGCCACCGTCGGCTGGTTCACCACGCAGTACCCGGTCCGGCTGGACATCGGCGCCGCCGCCGTGGAGCCCGGCGGCCGGCCTGGCGAGGCCCTCAAGTGCGTCAAGGAGCAGTTGCGGGCGGTGCCGTCCGGCGGGCTCGGCTGGGGGCTGCTCCGCTACCTCCACGCGGAGACCGGCCCGGCGCTCGCCGCGCTGCCCGCACCCGATGTCCGCTTCAACTACCTGGGCCGGTTCACCGCGACCGACGCGGCGGGCGGGCGGCTGCTCGATCTCGGGCCGGACGCCGTGCCGCTCGCGCACACCCTGGAGGTGGACGTGCTGGCCCGCGAGGAGAACGGCGAGCCCCTGCTGGAGGCGAGCTTCTCCTACCCGTCCGGGGTGTTCACGAAGGACGAGGTGCGCGAACTGGCCGGGGCGTGGTCGGAGGCGCTCGGCGTCCTCGCGGACCACGGCGGACCGGAGCACGGCGGAGCCGTCCACACCCCGTCCGACTTCCCGCTCGTCGATCTCACCGGGGACCAACTCGAACTGCTGGCGCAGGACATGGACTTCGGTGACCTCGACGGCTTCGGCCCCGCGCAGGACGACGAAGAAGAAGGGCAACGACGATGAACGCGCGCATCGCGGACGTACTGCCGCTCTCCCCGCTCCAGGAGGGCCTCCTCTTCCACGCCGCCCGGGAGACCTCCGGCCCCGACCCCTACCTGGTGCAGGCCCGGTTCCGGATCGGCGCCGCAACAAGCGGGCGCACGGTACGGGAGGCGGTCACCGCGCTCCTGGACCGGCACCCCAATCTGCGCTCCTGCTTCCGGCACGAACGCCTGGACCGGCCGGTCCAGGTCGTGCCGGAGGCGGTCGCGGCGCCGTGGACCGAGGTGGACCTGACGGGCCTCGCCCCGGACGAGGTGGGCGTGCGGACCGATGAGGTGCTGCGCCAGGACGCGGCGCTCCGCTTCGACCTGGCCCGGCCGCCGCTGGTGCGGGCCACGTTCCTGCGGGACGACTCCGGCGGCGACCTCGTCGTGTCCTTCCACCACATCCTCCTGGACGGCTGGTCGATGCCGGTCGTCGAACGGGACCTCGCTGCCCTGGTGGCGGGCCGTCCACTGCCGCCCGCCGTGCCCTACCGGGACTATCTGGTGTGGCTGGGAGCCCAGGACCGAGGCAAGGCGGAGGCCGCGTGGTGCGAGGCGCTGGAGGGCCTGGAACGGCCCGCGCTGCTGGCCCCCACCGGTCCGGACACGGCGCCCGACCGCGACCGGATGTGGCTGACCACCGGTCTCACCGGGATGCTGGTCCGGCGGGCCGCGGAGGCGGGCGTCACCCTGAACACCCTGGTGCAGGTCTCCTGGGCCCTGGTGCTGGCCAGACTGACGGGCTCCCGCGACCTGGTCTTCGGCGCGGTCGTCTCCGGGCGCCCGCACGATCTGCCCGGCGTCGAGTCCATGGTGGGCCTGTTCATCAACACCCTGCCGGTACGGGTCCGGCTGCGGGACGGCGAGCGGGTGGACGAGCTGCTGCGCCGGGTCCAGGACGAGCAGTCCCGGCTGCTGGCCCACCACCACGCCCGCGCCGCGGAGGTGCAGCGCGCCGTGGGGGCCGGTGAACTCTTCGATTCGATCCTCGCCTTCGAGAACTTCCCCCGGACCGACGGCGGCGAGGACGCCCCGGGCTCGGTGCGCCTGGCGAAGGTGACGGACGCGACCCACTACCCGGTCACCATCGCGGCGGTCGCGGAGGACCGGCTGCTGCTCTCCGTGAGCTGCCGCCGGGGCATCTCGGCGGCCGCGGTCACCGCCCGGCTGGCGCACGTACTGGAGCGGCTGGCCCGTTCTCCGCAGGCACCCGTGGACGAGATCGACGCCCTGCCCGTCGCGGAGCGGCACGAGCTGCTGGCCCTGGCCGACGGGCCGTCCCGGGCGCCCGCCGCGCCCGCCACCGTGACCGGACGGTTCGCCGCCCAGGCGGCCCGTACCCCCGACGCGCCGGCCGTCGACACGGACGGCGAGATCCTCAGCTACGCCCAACTGGACGCCGCCTCCGACCGGCTGGCGGGCCGGCTCGTCCGGGCCGGGGTCGCACCGGGGCGGACCGTGGGCCTCCTGCTGGCCCGCTCGGCGGCCGTCGTCGTCGCCCAGCTCGCGGTCCTCAAGGCGGGCGCCTGCTGGCTCCCCCTCGACCCGGCGCACCCGGCGGAGCGGCTGGCCCGGCTCCTGACGGGGGCGGAACCCGCCCTCGTCCTCACCGACCGGCCGGATTCCGCCGCGACCCGGCTGCCCGGGGGGACGGCGGTGCTGGACCTCACGGAGGAGTCCGGCCCCGAGCCCTTCGACGGGGTGGAGTCCTCCCCCGGTGCCGCCGCCTGCGTGATCTACACCTCGGGCTCCACCGGCGAGCCCAAGGGAGTGGTCGTCCCGCAGCGGGCGATCACCGAACTCGCCGCGGACGGCAGGTTCGCGGGCGGCGCCCACCACCGGGTGCTGCTGCACAACCCGTACACGTTCGACGCCTCCACCTACGAGGTGTGGGTCCCGCTCCTGAACGGCGGGACCGTGGTCGTCGCCCCCGCGGAGGCGATCACCCCCGACCTGCTGAAGCGGGTGGTCCCCGACCGCGGGGTCACCGCGCTGATGCTCACGCCCGAACTGCTGCGCACCGTCGCGGAGATCGCGCCCGACGCGCTGTCCGGACTCCGCGAGGTGTGGTCCGGCGGCGACGTCCTCGCGCCCGGCACCGTGCGCCGTCTGCACGAGCACTGCCCGGGGACCGTCGTCGTGAACGGATACGGGCCCACCGAGACGACGGTGTTCGCCACCGCGCACACCGCCACCGAGGAGTCGGCCGCCCAGCCGGGCGGCGTCCCCATCGGGCGCCCCCTGGACAACACCCGCGCGCATGTCCTGGACGACCGGCTGCGCCCCGTTCCGGCAGGCGCCACGGGTGAGCTGTACCTCGGCGGCAGCGCGCTGGCCCACGGCTACCTCGGGCGGCCCGTGGCCACCTCCGAGCGGTTCGTCGCCGATCCGTACGGGCCGCCGGGCAGCCGGATGTACCGCACCGGGGACCTGGCCCGCCGGATGCCCGACGGCGCGCTGGAGTTCGCGGGCCGGGCCGACGACCAGGTCAAGGTGCGCGGTTTCCGCGTGGAGCCCGCCGAGGTCGAGACGGTACTGGGCGGCTGCCCCGGAGTGGCGCGTGCCGTGGCCGGTGCCCGGACCGACGCGGCGGGCGGCAAACTGCTGGCCGCCTGGCTGGTGCCGGACGACGCGGCCGAGCCGTGGCAGGTCCTCCTCGACCGGGCACGGGAGCACGCAGCCCGCCAGTTGCCCGCGCACCTGGTGCCGTCGCTGTGGGCCCGTATCGACGAGGTGCCGCTCACCCGGCACGGGAAGGCCGACCGGGCCGCGCTTCCCGATCCGGGGCCTTCCGGGCAGCCGGCGGCGCCACGGAGTCCGGGCACCGCGCGCGAGCGCGAGCTGTGCGCCCTGTTCGGCACGGTGCTCGGCCTGCCGGTGGTCGGGCCCGACACCGACTTCTTCCTGGCGGGCGGCCATTCGCTGACCGCGCTGCGGCTGAAGTCGAAGATCGAGACGGTGCTCGGGGTCCGTATCCCGCTCTCCGCCCTGTTCGACGCCCCCACCCCGGCCGCACTCGCCGCCCGGCTCGACGCACCGCCGTCCGGCAAGGGCCCGGCTCCGCGGATCGCGCTGCGCCCCGGCAGAGGCCGTCCCGCGTCCGGGAAGCAGGAGGCAGAGCCGCAGCACAACAGCCTGGCGCCCGTGCTCACCCTGCGGACCGGCGGGGACCTCACCCCGCTGATCTGCGTGCACCCGGGGCTCGGCCTCGGCTGGTCGTACGCGAACCTGCTGCCGCACCTGGACCCGGCCCGCCCCGTGCACACCCTCCAGAGTCCGGCGCTGCTCACCGGGGTGGACGGGCTCCCGGCGTCCATCGGCGCGATGGCGGACCTGTACCTGCCGCGCGTGCGTGAACTCCAGCCGCGGGGGCCGTACCTGCTCCTCGGCCGGTCCTTCGGCGGACCTCTCGCGCACGAGCTGGCGGTGCGGCTGCGCCGGTCGGGCGAGGAGGTGCGGATGCTCGCCGTGGTGGACGCCATGCCGATGCCGGAGCAGATCCTCGACACGCCGCTGGAGCCCGCCGCCGTCGAGGACGAGATGCTGCGCATCCTGCTCCACTCCCACGCCCCCGGCGCACCGGTACCGGACGGGCCGCTGGACCGGGCCACGGTGTTCTCCACCGCCCACGAGGGAGCCTTCGACGGCCTTTCCGGGGCCGCTCTGCACACCCTGGTCGACATCGGGGCGCATCACAGCGCGCTCGTACGGACCTGGCGGCCGTCCCGCTACGGGGGCGGGCTCACGCTCTTCTCCGCGACGCGCGACAGCTGGCCGGACACGGCCGAGAAGACCGCGGCGTGGCGGCGCGTGACCGCCTCGCTCGACGTGCACGAACTGGACTGCGGTCACAGCGACGTACTCAATCCGGGCCCGGCGGCCGAGATCGCCGCGGTCCTCGAAACCGCCCTCCGAGGGGACTGAAACCCATGACCGTCGACACCGTCGATCTCATCGACCTCTACGCCGCGGAGGGCGGCGGGAACGAGGAGTACGAGTTCCCCGCCTCCGACGCCCAGAGCCGCCTGCTGGTCCTCGACCAGCTGAATCCGGGCACCGCCCAGTACAACGTGCCGGTCGCCTTCGCCGTGCACGGGCCCTTCGACACCTCGGCGTTCGGCCGGGCGCTGGACGGACTCGTCGCCCGCCACGAGGCACTGCGCACGGTCTTCCGGACAGCGGACGACGGCACGCCCGCCCAACGTGTGTCGGCCGTCGGGCGGGTGCGGCCAACGCTCCACCGGGACGTGCCGGCGAACCGTGCGGACGCCCTGGTCCGCACGGAGGCCGCCCGCCCCTTCGACACCGCCCGGGGGCCGCTGCTGCGCTGCGCCGTGTACGCGGTGGACGACGGCAGCCACCGGGTGCTGCTGGTCGCCCACCACCTGGTCTGCGACGGCTGGTCACTCGCCCTGATGCTGGACGGCCTGTCCGAGGCGTACGCCCACGAGATCCGGGGAACCGTCCACCGGCCGGCCGAACTCCCGCTCCAGTTCCCCGACTACGCGGCCTGGCAGCGCGAGCGCACCGCACAGGGCGCGTTCGAGGAGTCCGTGCGGCACTGGGCAGAGCGGCTGCGCGGCGCCCCCACCGTCATGGACCTGCCGCTGGACCGCCCGCGCCCGCCGGTCCGCACCGCCGCGGGCGGCACCGAGCGCTTCCTGCTCGGCGCCGATGTCAGGGCGCGGCTGGCCGAGGTCGCAGCCGCCCAGGGCGGCACCCCGTTCATGACGATGTTCGCGGTGTACGCCGCGTTCCTCTCCCGGCTCTCGGGCGGCGAGGACCTGGTCGTCGGCTACCCGGCCTCCGGCCGCGAACGGCCCGAGCTCCAGGAGATGGTCGGGATGCTGACCAGCACCCTGGCGCTGCGCGTGGACGTGTCCGGCGACCCGTCGCTCGACGAGCTGACCCGCCGCGTCCGGGCATCCCTGCTGGCGGCCCAGCCGTACCAGGACGCGCCGTTCGAAGCGGTGGTCGACACCCTCGCCCCGGTCCGTGAGACCAGCCACGACCCGGTGGTGCAGGTGGCGCTCAGCTACGAGGACGAGGCGGCGCCCGGTCTGCGGCTGCCCGGTGCCACCACCGAGCGGCTCGCCCTGACCCTGGACACCGCCAAGTTCGACTTCCACCTGTTCATGGAGCGGTGGGGCGACGAGCTCGCCGCCCAGTTCATCTACCGCAGCGACCTGTTCGACGCCGCGACGGTGGGCCGCTGGACGGACAACTTCCGCACCCTGCTGGCCGGGCTGCTCGCGGCCCCGTCCGCACCGCTGTCCACCGTGGAGCTGGTGGGGCCCGGCGAACGCGCCCGGACCATCGACGGCGCCGACCGCCTCGCGGAGGCCGCGCCGCTGGACCGCCTGGTGCCCGAGCTGATCGCGGACCGGGCGGCCGAGCACCCCGATGCCACGGCCCTGGTCTGCGGCGACCTCCGCCTGAGCTACGCCGAACTGCTCGGCAGGGCCGACGCGCTGGCCGCCCGGCTGCGCGCCACCGGGGTGCGGCCCGGTGTCCGGGTCGGCCTGCTGCTGCCGCGCTCGGCGGACCAGGGCATCGCGGCCCTGGCCGTCCTGCGCGCGGGCGGCGCCTACGTACCGCTGGACCGGGCGCACCCGGAGGCCAGGCTCCGCCACATGCTGGACAGTTCGGGCACCGCGCTCCTGCTCACCGCCCGGGAGACCGCGGAGACGGGGGCGGCCCTGGGGGTGCCGTGCATCCGGGTCGACCGCCCGTCCGTCACCGACCCCGTCGGCCCCGCACCCGCAGAGGCCGCCGCCGCACCGTCCGCCGGGGATCTCGCCTACGTCCTGTTCACCTCGGGCTCCACCGGCGTCCCCAAGGGCGTCGCCGTGGAGCACCGGGCGCTGGTCAACCTCACCCGGGCGGTCCGGCACTCCTTCCCGGTCGACGCCGAGGACCGGGTGCTGCAGTTCGTCTCCTTCGGGTTCGACGTCGCCGTCTCCGACCTGTTCTTCCCCTGGGTGGCCGGAGCGGAGCTGCACATCCCGAGCGAGGAAGAACGGATCGGTGAGGGGCTGCTGAAGCGGCTGCGGGACTCTCGCATCACCTACGTGTTCCTGCCGCCGTCCGCCGCGATGCTGCTGCCCGACCTCACCGGGGAGCTGCCGGACCTGCGGACCGTCGCGGTCGGCGGCGAGGCCTGCCCGCCCGAGCTGGTCGGACGGCTCAGCGCGCCAGGCCGGCGCGTCGTGAACGCGTACGGGCCCAGCGAGGTGACCGTCTACGCGACCACCGGGGACCTCACCCCCGGTGAGCCCGTGGCGCTCGGCGGCGCGGTGCCGGGGGCCCGTGTCTACGTACTCGACGAGCGGCTGAGGCCGGTGCCCGCCGGGGTGGCCGGTGAGATCTACGTGGCCGGTGCCTCACTGGGGCGCGGCTACATCGGCCGGCCCGGCCTGACCGCCGAACGGTTCGTCGCGGACCCGCACGGCGCACCGGGCACCCGGATGTACCGCACCGGCGACCTCGGCCGGATCGACGCACACGGCCTCATCCACTACCTCGGACGCACCGACCTCCAGGTCAAGCTGCGGGGCGTGCGCATCGAACTCGGTGAGATCGAGACCCTGCTGGCCGGCGCGCCGGGGGTCGCCCTGGCCGCGGCCACCGTACGCGGTACGGGCACCGAGCAGCGTTTGGTGGCGTACGTGGTGGGCCGGGACGGGGCGGCGCCGCCGGACGCGGAGCTGCGCGCCCATCTCGCCCGGCGGCTGCCCGGCTCCATGGTGCCCGAGGTGTTCGTGCGGCTGGAGGAGATGCCGGTCAGCGGGAACGGGAAACTCGACCGGGCGCGGCTGCCGGAACCCGTCACCGTGGCATGCCGGCCGGACGGCTCCGCCACCGTCGCGGGCACGGCCACCGAGCAACTGGTGGCCGGCCTGTGGGCGCGGGTCCTCAACCTCGAACGGGTCGCCGTCACCGATCACTTCTTCGAACTGGGCGGCAACTCGATCCGGCTGCTCAGCGTTCTGGCCGCCCTGCGCGAGCTGGGGACGTACGGCGAACTCAGCCTCGTCGACCTGTTCCGCCACCCCACCGTGGCCGACCTCGCCGCCCACCTCGACGGGTCGGTCCCCGGCCCCGCCGCCGGGGCCCCCGGCACCGGCCCCACCGCCGATACGGCCGCCGCGCGCGGCGGTGACCGGCACGCACGACGCACCGCCGCCGCCCGACGACTCAGCTACCGGAAAGGCTCCACACGATGACCGAGAACGCAAGCGCCGCCGAGCCCCTCGCAGCCGACTCCGCGATCGCGGTCGTCGGAATGAGCGGACGCTTCCCCGGCGCCCCGGACCTGGACACCTACTGGCGCAACCTGCTCGGCGGGCTCTGCTCGGTGACCGACTTCACCGAGGAGGAGCTGATAGCCGACGGCGCCGACGCGCAGGAGGTCCGGGGCCGCGACTACGTACCGTCCAAGGGCCGTCTCGCGGACGCGGACCGCTTCGACGCGGAGCTGTTCGGCTTCAACCGCACGGAGGCCGCGGCCCTGGACCCCCAGCACCGGCTGCTCCTGGAGACGGCCTGGTCCGCGCTGGAGAACGCCGGCCGCAAACCGCGCGGGGGCGCGGCCCGTACCGGTGTGTACGTCGGCGGCGGGGTCACCGAGCACATGCTGGCGGCGCAGACCGATCCGAGGCTCGCCGCGTCCATCGGGGCGCTCCAGGTGCGCATCCTCACCGACCGCGAGTTCCTCGCCCCGTGGATCTCCTACCGGCTGGGTCTGGAGGGCCCGAGCCTGACGGTGCAGACGGCCTGCTCGACCTCGCTGACCGCCGTGCACCTCGCGGTGCAGTCGCTGCTGCTCGGTGAGTGCGACACCGCGCTGGCCGGCGGCGTCGCCGTGGACACCGTGCACAAGAAGGGCTACGTCCACCACCAGGGCGGCATCTTCTCCCCCGACGGCAGGTGCCGCCCCTTCGAGGAGCGGGCCGGCGGCACCGTGCCCGGCAACGGGGTGGGGGTGGTCGTGCTGCGGCGGCTGAGCGACGCGCTCGCGGACGGCGACCCGGTCAGGGCGGTCATCCGGGGCAGCGCCGTCACCAACGACGGCGCCACCAAGGTCGGGTTCACCGCGCCCGGCGTCGACCAGCAGACCGCCGCGATCGTGGAGGCGTGGGCGGCGGCCGGTCTCGATCCGGCGGACGCCCAGCACCTGGAGGCGCACGGGACGGCCACCGCGCTCGGTGACCGCATAGAGGCGGCGGCGGCGAGCGCCGCGTTCAAGGGGGCACTCGGCACCGGGCGGATCGGGATCGGCTCGGTGAAGTCGAACATCGGCCACCTGGACGCGGCGGCGGGCGTGGCCGCGCTGATCAAGTCGGTGCTGATGCTGGAGCACGCCACGCTGGTGCCGAACGCAGAGCCCGGCCGCCCGCACCCCGAACTGGGCTTCGAGGACTCGCCGTTCCATCTGATCGAGCGGGCGGCCTCCTGGCCGGAGCCCGGTTCCGGCCCCCGGCGGGCCGGGGTCAGCTCGGTCGGCATCGGCGGCACGAACGTGCACGTGGTGCTGGAGCAGGCGCCGCCGCGCGGTGGAGCCGAGGCGCCGGACGGCCCGGAGGTGCTGCTGCTGTCCGCCCGCACCCGGGCGGACCTCGACGCGCTGGCCGGCCGGCTGGCCGAGGCGCTGCGGGCCCCGGACGCCCCGTCCCTCGCCGACACCGCGTACACCCTGCGCGTGGGCCGGGTCCCGATGGCCGTGCGCGGCTATGTGCGGGCCGTGGACCGCTCGGAGGCGGCGGAGCTGCTGGCCGGACTGGCGGCGGGCGGGGCGCCGGCGGCGGGCGGGCCCGATGCGCTGGGCGAGGCGTGGCTGGCGGGCGGACCGGTGCCGGAGGCGGAAGCGGCGTCGGTGGCGGGAGGCGGCCGGCGAACCGCGCTGCCGTCCTACCCCTTCGCCGGGGAGAGCCACGGCGCGTACCGCCTCGCACCGGTCGCGCCGGCCGGGGAACAGGCGCGGCAGCCGGAGCAGGACGGGCCCGCTGCGGACCTGGAGCAGCAGATCCGGGCGCTGATCGCCGAGGCCCTGGGGCTGGCGGACGCCGACGACCCGGAGATGACGTACTTCGCGGCCGGCGGCGACTCCCTGACCGCCGTCCACCTGGTCGGCTGCCTGCGGGACGAGTTCGGCCTCGACGTCCCCATCACGCTGTTCCTGGAGCAGCTGACGCTGCACGAGATGGCCCGTCAGATCATGGCGGTACGGGACGGTGACGACTCCCTCGACGCCCTGCTCGCGGAGTTCGAGGCGGAGTGAGTGACCACACCGCAAAGGGGTTGGGCCCCGACCGGAAGGTCGGGGCCCAACCCCTTTGCGGTGTTAGCGGTTTCAGCCGGTGGCTCGGGCCGCCCGGCCCGGCGCGTACGCCGCGACGAGTTCGGCGACACGGTCCAGGTGGTCGTTCAGGAAGAAGTGCCCGCCGGACAGCACGTGCAACTCGAAGGGGCCCACGCCCTCCCGCTCCCAGGCCCGCGCGCCCTCGACGGAAACCCGGGGGTCCCTGTCACCGGTCAGCGCGACGACCGGGCAGCGCAGCGGCGGCCCGGGAACGTAGGTGCGGGAGAAGAGCATCGCGTAGTCGGCCCGCAGCGGCGGCAGGGCGAGCCGGAGGATCTCGGGATCGGTCAGCAGTTCCTCGTCCGTGCCGGACAGCAGCCGCATCTCCCCGATCAGGTCGTCGTCGCCCGGCGGGTTCGGCAGCCGGGCCTGTCGCGGCAGTGCCGCGGCCTCGCTCCCGGAGACGAACAGCGCGGCGGGCGCCCGCCCTTCTGCCGCCAGCAGACGCGCGGTCTCGAACGCGAGGAGCGCGCCCATGCTGTGGCCGAACAGCACGAGGGGCCGGCCGTCGCTCGTGGGGAGCGAGGCCAGCACCGCGTCCACGACCTCGCCGAACCGCTCGGCGAACGGTTCGGCGATGCGGTCGTGCCGCCCCGGGTACTGCACGACCAGGGTCTCCGCCACCCCCGCGAGCTCGGTCGACAGCGGATAATAGCCACTGGCCGAACCTCCCGCGTGCGGGAAGCACAGCACCTGGATCCCCGCGTCGGGGGCCGGGCGGAAGCACCGTATCCAGTTGTTCACAGCCATCCCTTCTCTCGTGCTCGGTCCGGTCCGCGACCGGCTCCGTGGGCGGACGCGCACAGTGAGCGGGCCCGTCCCCGTGAACGGACCCGCTCCCGTGAACCGCTCACCTCATTGTGCGGCGGCAACCCAGCTCTCCAGTTGTTCACGGGTGGTCGCCGGGTCCGCGACGAGAACGGCGAGTTCGTCGTCGCGGGGTTCCAGCGTCGTGAGGGCGGGGCAGCGGTGGCAGGCTTCGACCCCGGTCTGGTTCCACCACTTGCAGTGCGGGCGGAGGTGGCACCGCGGCACGGCGGCCGGTACGGTCCCGGCCGGCACGGTCGTGATCCGTTCGATCAGCCCGCAGGCCTCTCCGACCCGGTTCGCGCAGTCCGATACGCAGTGCGAGGCGAACCGGAGCACCCGGTTGGGTGCGATCCCCTCCGGAATGGCTCCGAGTACATCGGCGGCGGGTACGGGCTCTGCCAGATACACGACCTGGCCGCCGTCCCCGGACCGAACGCCGAGGACGACGGACTCCGGACGGCTCGCATCGCCGCTCGGACACCATCTCAGAGGAGTCTCCTGCCCGTCCGGGGCAAGGTCCGCAGTGCTGTCCACGGTGCTCACCTCCTCTTCGTCAGCAGGAACTCGCGACAGACGGGTTGATCACTATGCCGCCGATGACCCCGTCGGTGACGGCGCCGCTCTGCTGCTCGGCGGCGACCGCCTGCGCGATGCTCTGTGCGAGCTGCTCCTGGCCGGTGATCCGGTCCGGACGCTCGGCGGCGTTGGCGGTCCCGCTCACCGTGACGAGACCGGCGACGAGAGCTGCGGCAGCGGCAGCCGTACGAATGCTGTTGTTCATGCCTGTCCTCCAAGACGTCGGATATCACTTACAGGAGTTGACGGTAGGTTCCCCCTCCGGCCGCGATCGGCAGTTGCGGCGGCATCTTCGGCCACCCGGTTCCGCCGGGACACTTCCCCGGCAGCTCCCCGAACCAGACCTGTTGGCCAAGGTCCACTCGTACGGGTCGGGCCGGGCCGGGCTCGCGGGATCCGGGTACGCGGCCCGGTCCGATCTGATACAAACCTGGGTAACTCTGGAACTGGAGAGCCCTGTTGAGCACTTCGCCGGTGAACCCCGCTCCCGACCTCCCGCACCGCATGGACCCGGCGGGCGGCTGTCCGCACGCGGCCAACGCCCGGCTGCTGGCCCGCGGCCCCGTCGCCTCTGTGATCCTCCCCGGCGAGGTGGCGGGGATGGCCGTGCTGGGTCACGACGCGCTCAAGGAGTTCCTCTCGCACCCCGATGTCGCCAAGGACGCCCGGCACTTCGCGGCGCTCCGGTCCGGCGAGATCGACGACGGATGGCCGCTGCGGACCTTCGCCACCGTGCAGGGGATGACCACCGCCGACGGAGCCGACCACCGGCGGCTGCGTTCGCTGATGAGCAAGGCGTTCACCGCGCGCCGGGTCGAGGAACTGCGGCCACGCACGGAGGCGCTGACGGCCTCACTGCTGGACGGCCTCGAATCGTTGGCCGGGACCGGGGGCGGTGTCGTCGATCTGCGTGCGCACTTCGCACTGCCGTTGCCGATGGGCGTCATCTGCGAACTGCTTGGCGTGGACGCCGCGTTCCACGACCGGCTGCACGAGCTGTCCAACCGGATCGTCGCCACGGACATCGGCCCGCAGGAGGCGAGGGCGGCCAACCGGGAGATGGTGGAGCTGCTGAGCGCGGTGGCCGCCGCCAGGGCGGAGAGTCCGGGGGACGATCTCACCAGCGCCCTGATCGCGGCCCGCGAGGACGGCGGCGACCGGCTCGGCCCGCACGAGCTGATCGGCACCCTGATGCTCACGATCATCGCGGGCCACGAGACGACGCTGAATCTGATCACCAACGCCGTACGGGCTCTGTGCGCCCACCGCGACCAGCTCGACCTGGTGCGCTCCGGCGGCGCGAGCTGGGCGGACGTGGTGGAGGAGACGCTGCGCTGGGACAGTCCGGTCAGCTACTTCCCGTTCCGCTATCCGACCCGCGACCTCGACATCGGCGGCACCGTGATCCCCCGGGGTACCCCGGTGCTCGCGGGGTACTCCGCCGCCGGCCGCGACCCGTCGGCCCACGGCCCCGATGCCGGACGCTTCGACATCACCCGCGACAGCGGGGTCAGGCACCTCTCCCTGGGCCATGGCGCGCACTACTGCGTGGGCGCCCAGCTGGCCCGGATGGAGGGTGTCACGGCACTGGAGCAGCTCTTCGCGCGCTTCCCCGCCCTCGATCTGGCCGTGCCCGAGTCCGAACTGCCGCGGCACGCGTCCTTCGTGGGCAACAGCGTGCGGCGGCTGCCCGTACGGCTGCGCGACTGAGGAGGCCGGTGCCTCCGGCGGATTCCGACCTGCCATGGTGTCGCCATGACTCCCCCCGCCGAAGCCCCGGCCACCCCACCGGCCGACGCCCGCGCCGCCGCCGAGCGGTTCCCGCTCCAGTTCGCCCGCACCCGGCGCTTCTCGCTCGGTGTGCCCCGGCAGTTCACCGTCTCTCCGGACGGCGAGCGGGTGCTGTTCGTCCGCGGCACCTCGGGCACCGACCCGGTGAGCCGCCTCTGGCTGTACGAGAACGGCGCGGAGCGGATGCTCGCGGACCCCGTCGGGCCCGGCCTCGCGGACGAGCCGTCGGACGAGGTGCCGCCGGAGGAGCTGGCGCGGCGGGAACGGGCCCGGGAGACCTCCTCCGGCGTGGTCTCCTACGCGACGGACGAGGCGGTAAGGCTGGTCGCCTTCGCGCTTCGGGGCACGCTCTGGGTGGTGCGCTGCGACGGCGGGGAGCCGCGCCGGATCCGCACGCCGGGTCCGGTGGTGGACCCGCGCCCCTCACCCGACGGTTCCCTGGTCGCGTACGTGTCGGACGGCGCGCTGCACACCGTGCGGGCCGACGGGACGGGCGTCCGGACACTCGCCGCTCCGGACGGCGAGCAGGTGACGTACGGGCTGTCGGACTACGTGTCACAGGAGTCGATCGGGCGCTCGCGCGGCTACTGGTGGTCGCCGCGCGGCGATGCGCTGCTGGTGGCGCGGGTGGACACGGCCGGGGTCCGGCGCCGCTACATCAGTGATCCGACGGACCCGGAACGGCCGCCGCGCGCGGTGCCGTATCCGGCGGCCGGCACACCGAACGCGAAGGTGTCACTGCATCTGGTCCGGGTGTCGGGGGAACGGACCGATGTCCGGCTGCCCGCGGCCGCCGGCCCCGACCACCCCGAGGGCGCCTGGACGGACCGGGCCTTCGAGTACGTCGTGTCGGCGGGCTGGGACAGCCGTGGACCGCTGGTCTCGGTGCAGACGCGTGACCAGCGGTCCGTCCATGTCCTGGAGGTGGACGAGCGGACGGGCGGCACCCGGGCCGCGCACCTGACCCACGACCCCGCCTGGGTGTCGCTGCGGCCGGGCACTCCGCTGCGTCTCGCCCCGGGCGCGCTCACCGTCGCCGGCCGGCCGGGCGGCGACAGTCAGGGGCTGGACATCGGCGGCACCCCGACACCGGCGGGCCTGGAGGTCCGCGAGGTGGTCGGCGCGGTGGGCGGGCGGGTGTACTTCACCGCGTGCGAGGAGCCGACCGAGACCCACGTCTGGTCGTACGCGACCGACGCGCCCGAGGAGGGCTTCGTACGGGTCAGCGGCGCACCCGGTGTGCACACGGCGTCGGTCGGCGGGCCGACGGTGGTGCTCGACAGCCGGACTCCGGACGGTCACACCGTGACGGTGCTGCGGGCCGGCGTTCCGGCGGGCCGGATCGCGGTACTGGCGGAGGAACCGCTCGTCACCCCCCGGCCGCTGGCTCTGAGTCTCGGGGAGCGGGAGCTGCGCAGCAGGCTGTACCTGCCGTCGTGGCACCGGCCGGGCGACGGTCCGCTGCCGGTGCTGCTCAGCCCCTATGCAGGCCACGGCATGAGGCTGGTGCTGAAGGTGCGTACCTGGTGGGTCGCGGTCGCCCAGTGGTTCGCGGAGCAGGGCTTCGCGGTCCTGGTGACCGACGGGCGGGGTACGCCGGGGCGCGGTGAGGCCTGGGAGAAGGCGGTGCACGGGGACCGTCTCACCGCCGTGCTGCGGGACCAGATCGACGCGCTGCACGCGGCGGCCGCGCTCCACCCGGAGCTGGACCTGACCCGGGTGGCGATGCGCGGCTGGTCGTTCAGCGGGTATCTGGCGGCGGCCGCGGTGCTGCGTCATCCCGAGGTCTTCCACGCCGCGGTCGCGGGTGCCGCGTCGATCGACCGGCGGCTCTACGACACCCATTGGGAGGAACGGTTCCTGGGCCACCCGGAGGTGTTTCCGGAGCACTACTCCCGCAATTCCCTCCTGGACGAGGCCGGTGCCCTGGTCCGGCCGCTCATGCTGGTGCACGGTCTTGCCGATGACAATGTGGCCGTGGCTCACACGCTGCGGTTCTCCGCAGCGCTGCTGGCCGCCGGCCGGCCGCATACGGTGCTGCCGCTGTCGGGCGCCGGCCATCTGGTCAGCCAGGAACGCACAGCGAGCGGTCTGTTGCTGCTGGAGCGGGATTTCCTGAGGAAGTCCCTGGGGCTTTGAACACGGGGTGCCTGCCGCACATCCCCGTCGCCGGAGCGCGGGAGCCGAGAACACAGTGAAAGGGAAAGCCAGTATGAGCGCATCGCAGGACCACGAGGGCCGTCCCGGACGCCGGAACGTCGTCACGGCGGCCGGTGCCGTCTCCGTGGCCGCCGTACTCACCGCGTGCGGCGGGCCGAAGGAGGCGTCCGCCGGTTCCGGCGCCGTCGAGCAGGGCGGCGAGAGCGGGGCCGGCGGCGGGGGCTCCGTCCTCGCGAAGACCACGGAGATCCCGGAGGGCGGCGGCAAGATCTTCACCGATCAGGGGGTCGTGGTGACGCAGCCCGCGGCCGGTGAGTTCAAGGCGTTCTCGTCGAAGTGCACGCACATGGGCTGTGCGGTGTCGAGCGTCGCCGACGGCACCATCAACTGCCCCTGTCACGGGAGCAAGTTCGACGTGGCGACGGGCGATGTGAAAGCGGGACCCGCCACCGAGCCGCTGCCCGCCGCCCCGATCAGCGTGCAGGGCGACTCGATCAGCCTCGCTTCGTAGGGCCCCGGCCGAGCCAGCAGCCGAGCACGTCGTCGGTGGTGGCGACGGTGGCGACCAGGGCGAGGGTGTTGCGGATCATCGCGGGGGTGTATTCGGCGGGCACCCCCGCGATGGCGTCGGACGGCACCACCGCCGTGTAGCCGAGGTTCACGGCGTCGAACACCGCGTTGGGGATGGCCACGTTGGCCGACACCCCGGTGACGACGAGCGTGCGGCAGCCGAGGTTGCGCAGCAGCGCGTCCACGTCCGTGCCGGCGATCGGCGAGAGCCCGTGGAGTCTGCGGACGACGAGGTCCTCGTCCGCCACCTCGATCGGCTCGGCTATCCGGACCGCCGTGGTTCCGGAGTGCTGCTGCACGGGCAGCCGCCCGGCGGCGCGGAAGAGCCGGGCGTTGTGGTTGGCGCCGCGTCCGTCCGGGCGGCGTTCGGCCACGGCGTGCAGCACCTGGACACCGCTCTCGTGAGCGGCGGCGACCAGCCTGGCCACGTTGTGCAGCGCCCCCGACGACCGCGCCTCCTTGGCGAGTTCGGGCAGTGCGCTGTCGGTCCCCACCACACCTTGCTGGCACTCCACCGTCAGCAGGACGGTGGAGGCCGGATCGATCTGCTCCGCGAGCTGTTGCCTGGACGGCACGGGCTGCCCCTCTCGGTGAGGTCGCTTCGGTGGAATCGCTGAAGGAACGGGCGCGCGAGGCTAACCGCCATTGCGCGATGAGGGAAGAGCCTCCATGATTCCTGACACATAGTCAGCTAGCAGGAGGAGGCTCCCCATGGCCGTCATACAGCGACGGGGCCGCCGGATCATGATGACGGACGAGGAACGCGACACCTACCTCGCGCGGCAGCGCGTCTGCCGGGTCGCCACCGTCGCCCCGGACGGACGCCCGCACGTCGGAGCGCTCTGGTTCTGCTGGGACGGCACCTCACTGTGGCTGTACTCGATCACCCGGAGTCTGCGCTGGTCACAGCTGGGCCGGGACCCGAGGATCGCCGTGGTCGTCGACGACGGGGTGGAGTACGGGGAGCTGCGCGGCATCGAGCTCTCCGGCGACGCGGTGTTCGTCGGAGAGGCGCCGCGCACGGGCGAGCCCTGCCCGGAACTCGCCGTACCCGAGCAGCTGTTCGCGGCGAAGTACTTCGGCATGGAGGTGATGCCGCACGACGGCCGGCACGCGTGGCTGCGGCTCACACCGGAGGCCGTCACCTCCTGGGACTTCGGCAAACTCGGCGCCCTGCCCGGCATCTGACGGCGACGGGGGCGTGCGTCGCAGCCCCGGTCCTACTCCCCCTCCGGCGGCTCGTTCAGGGCCCGGCCCGCCTCCCGCAGCGCCGCGACCGCCGCCCTGACCGAGGGCCGCCGGTCCGCGTCCGCCCGCCAGACGGCATGGACGTGACGCCGCATCCGCTGCCGTACGGGCACCAGCCGCACCCCGTCCGGCACCGGACCGCGCCCGAGCCTGGGCGCCACGCACACCCCCATTCCGGCTGCGATCAGGGCGAGTTGGGTGTGGTGTTCACCCGCGAGGTGGGCGATGCGCGGCTCGATGCCCTTGGAGCGCAGGGTGAACATCAGCCACTCGTAGCAGAACTCGCCCTCGGGCCAGGAGACCCAGTCGTCGTCCGCGAACTCCTCAAGGTCCACCTCCGCCCGGTCCGCGAGCCGGTGCCCGGCCGGCATCGCGATGTCCGGTACGTCGTCGAGCAGTTGCGCCGTGGCGAGACCGCCCGGCACCGGCAGCCGCTTGTTGCTCCAGTCCAGCACCACCGCGAGGTCGACGTCGCCCCTGAACACCGCACGGATTCCGGCCTCGGGCTCCAGCTCGCTGGTACGCAACCGGAGTTCCGGGTGATCCGCGCGCAGGGCGAGCAGGGCGGACGGGAAGAGGCCGCGCGCCGCGGTGGGGAACGCGGCCAGCCGGATCTCCCCCACCACCTCGCCCCGCTGCGCCTCGATGTCGGACTGGGCGAGCTCGACCTGGGAGAGAATCCGGGCCGCGTGATCGGCGAGCAGCCGCCCCGCGTCGGTGAGCCGGACCCCGCGGCCGTTCTTGGCGAGCAGCTGCTGCCCGACCTCGCGCTCCAGCTTGGCCATCTGCTGCGAGACGGCCGATGTCGTGACGTGCAGCCCCTCGGCGGCGGCACTGACAGATCCGAGCCGGGCCAGGGCGTCCAGGGTGCGGAGGCGCTCCAGATTCAACATGTAAGTAATACTACGCGGATCGTCGCACAAACTCTCACTTGTGCTACGAGATTGCATTCGTCATCGTTGACCGCATGAGCGCACTGCCCGCATCGCCTCCATCTCCCGTATCGGCCCGGCAGGGAACCGCCCCAGCTGTCCCCGCCGACCCCGCTCGCCGTCCCGACCGGGCTCGCCGTCCCGCTCCGGACTGGCGGCTGCGTTTCGCGGCGCTGTCGCTCATCTGGGGTTTCAGCTTTCTCCTGATCAAGGTCGGCACCGACGGGTACGCACCGTTCCAGGTCACCCTCGGACGGCTCCTGTCGGGCACTGCGGTGCTGGTGGTGGCGATGGCGGTGAAGCGGGAGCGGCTGCCGCGTACCGCCCGCACCTGGGGCCATCTGGCCGTGGCCGCCTTCTTCCTCAACGCGCTGCCGTTCTCGCTCTTCGCGTACGCGGAGCTGACCATCCCCTCGACGCTGGCCGGCATCTGCAACGCGACCTCGCCGCTGTGGGGCATGGCGCTGTCAGTGGTCGCGCTCTCGGAGGACCGGCCCACCCGCCGACGGGTCGCCGGTCTCGGGCTCGGCTTCCTCGGGGTCCTGACCGTACTGGGTGCCTGGCAGGGGTTCTCCGGGCTGGACCTCACCGGCACCGCGATGGCACTCCTGGCCTCCCTCAGCTATCCGGTCGGCTGGATCTACGTCCGCAGGACGCTGGCGGGCAGCGGTCCCTCGACCCTCGCGCTGACGGGCAGCCAGCTCTTCCTCGGCACCGTACAACTCGCGCTGGTCACGCCATTGTTCACCTCGGCCCCGGCGGGATTCCCGCTGCTTCCCACCCTGGCCGTGGTCGCTCTGGGGGCCCTCGGCACGGGACTCGCGGTACTGCTCCAGTACGGACTGGTCACCGAGGTCGGCCCGACGACCGCGCAGATGGTCACCTATTTCATTCCGGTGATCGCCACGGCGGCCGGAGTCACCGTGCTGGGCGAACAGCTCGACTGGAACACCCCTGTCGGCGCCCTCGTGGTCCTGGCGGGGGCCGCTCTGACCCAGAGCAGACCCCGGCTCACCGGGGCCGCCACCCCAACCGGCGAGGCTTCCACAACCGGCTGCGGAAGCCGGTCAGCCCCAGGTGAGCGGGTCGAGATGAAGGTAGAAGCGCAGGCGGTCGTGGTCGAGCGCGATGCCGTACCTCGCGGCGAGGGCCGTGTCCGCAGCCCGGGCCAGCTCCTCGTCCGTCCAGGTCTCTCGCGCGTTGGCGAGCAGCAGGGCCAGGTCGGCGTAGCGGTCGGCCAGTCCGAGGCGGCCCAGGTCGATGAAGCCTGACACCTCCAGGGTCTGCGGATCGAGGATGATGTTGGGCAGGCACAGGTCCCCGTGACACACGACCGTGTCGGCGGCTTCCTGCTCCCGTCGCCGGGAGACCTGCCGGGTGAGGCGGTCCAGCAGCTCAGGGGTGGGCGTCTGCCGCTGGTCGACGGGGAGGAACTCGGGGCTGACCGCGTCACGGGCCACGACGTCGCCCGCCAAGGCGACCATGGTGTCCAGACTCCGGCGGAACGGGCACTGGGACACGGGCGCCTCGTGCAGCCGGCGGACCGCGTCCGCGATGTGCTCCCAGGCGGTCCACAGGTCCTCGGCGGGCACCTGATCAGCGGGTATGCCGGAGACGGCACGCGTCACCAGACAGGCGCCGTCGTCACCGGACCGCCAGTCGAGCACTCGGGGGCCGGGTACACCCTGACCGCTCAGCCATACGGCCCGGTCGCGCTCGGCCTCCAACTCGGCGGCAGCCGCGGCGGGCACGCACTTGGCATACCGCGTGGCGTCCGCGCTGCGGAAGACAGTTGCTCCCGACTCGCCTGCGGTGACAGGCGACCAGCCGCCGTCATCCACACCGAGCAGCACCGGCGACGGGGCCCGAGTTCCGCGGAGGTCGCTCATGGCGGCCACCCTAGTAGTGCTTGGTCATGTGCGATCTGCGATGGCGCGTCTTCTTGATCGGCCGTGTCAAGGACGGGAACGCGTCGGCTTGCGTGACCCGGCAGTACACCGGCACCGCGGGCAAGGTCACCAGCTGCCAGGCCGGAGTCTCGCTTCACCTGGCTTCCAACGGCGCCTCGGCGGCGGTGAACTGGCGTCTGTTTCTGCCCTGGAGCTGGGATCCCGCATCGCCGAAGGCCGATCCGGCCAAGGTGGCCCGCCGTGACAGGTGCGCCATCCCTGCCCAGGTGGGCCATGTCGAGAAGTGGCAGCCGGCCCTCGACATGATCGACGAGACGCAGTCCTGGGGCATCGGCGTGCCCCCGGGTCATCGCCGACGGCGGCTACGGGGACACCGCCGCCTTCCGGCTCGCCCTGGAGACACGCGGACTCGACTACGTGGTGGGAATCTCGACAACAACCACCGCACAACCCGAGGAAGCACGGCCGTCGACCCCACCTGCCTCGGCAGGGGCCGGCGGCCGGTCCCTGCCTGTCCCGAGTCGGCACAGCGAGTGAAGGACATGGTCATCGCGGCCGGCAAATCCTCCGAACGGCCGGTGCAGTGGAGGGAGGGATCACGGCCGGGCAGCGGCCGCAGCGGGGTGAAACGCATGTACTCCCGCTTCGTTGCCCTGCGGATCAGGCCCGCCGGGCGCGAGATCCGCCAGGCCACGACCACCGCCGAGCTTCCGGTCCGCCGACTGCTGGCGGAGTGGCCCGCCGACCAGGACGAGCCCGTCCAGTTCTGGCTCTCCAACCTGCCCGAGACCACCCCCCTTGCCCGTCCTCGTGCGCACCGCGAAGCTCCGCCGGCGCATCGAGAACGACTACCGCGAGATGAAACAGGCCCTCGGCCTGCCGTCGCCGACCCGAGGCAAGCACCGGTAGCGGTCAGCCACGAGGTCGAGGCGGGCCCGCGTCCATGCACGCCCGTCGTGTCCGGCCTATCGGCCGTGAGCATTCACCGTGCTTGTAGCAGGCCGGAGCGGCGATGGAGAAGCGGCGTTGGGAACGTCCCCGTACCTGGATGACGGGTGTGCGTCCGCGTCGGGCCCAAGTCCGTGCGGTGAGGAGGTGGTCAGACCGGCGTGAGTGTCCGGGACGTTCCCGCGGAGGATTCACCACCACGATCCACCTCGCCGCCGAAGGACGATGCCGACCTCTCGCCCTCGTCCTGACACCCCCTCATCCACCCTTGCGAACTCACGAGCGACGGCATAGTGGGCAGTCCGTCGCCCGAGACAAAGCGACGGACTGCCCATTCTCACGCCTGCTCTGTGCGGCCACGTGAGAGGCGGCGAGTGAGGCATTGTTTCTCGGATCGCGGGCCTCAGGCGGGAATGAGGCCGTGGGGGTCGATGATGAACTTTTCGGACACTCCCGTGTCGAAGGTCGCGTAGGCGTCGGGGGCGTCGTCAAGGCTGATCACCTTGGTGTTGAGCATGGCGCTCAAGTAGGGCATGCGGTCCCACAGGATCGCCATCATCAGCTCGCGGTTGTAGTGCATGATCGGTGCCTGCCCGCCGGCGATCCGCGGCGACTTGATCCAGGCCTTGCCGAAGTCGATCGGGTACGTTCCCTCTTGCTCGGCCTTCGACTTCGCGAGCGGGTCGGCGCCGTAGACGCCGATGACTCCGGTGGCTCCGCCCGCGCGGGTGACGTCGATCACCTGGTTGATGGCGTGGGCCGGGTCCATGTCCTTGGACTCGCCGCCGATGCCGTGTGCCTCGGTGCCGACGTAGTCGACTGCGCAGTCGACCATGGGTTCGCCCAGGATGGCTTCGATCTGGTCGGTGAGCGCTGCGTCCTGGCTCAGGTCGATCGTCTCGCAGCCGTTCTTCTTCACCAGCTCCAGGCGGTCCTTGTGGTAGTCGCCGACGATGATGCAGGACGCCCCGAGGAGGCGCGCCGCTGCTGCGCCGCAGCGGCCGACCGGGCCGGCGCCGGCGAGGTACACGGTCGAGCCCGGCTTGGCGCCGGCCTCCATGAGACCGTGGAACGCGGTGGGCAGGATGTCCGAGAGCAGCGCCAGGTCACGGATCTTCGCCATGGCCTGGTCCCTGTCCGGGAAGCGCAGGAGCTGGAAGTCGGCGTACGGGACGAACAGGTACTCGGCCTGGCCGCCGGTCCAGTCGCCCAGGTTGAAGCCGTACGCGCCGCAGGACACCTTGGGGTTCGTGGTCTCGCAGACGTCGGTCCGGCGCGCCCTGCAGTTGCGGCATCGGCCGCAGGCGACGTTGAACGGCACCGAGACGAGGTCGCCCTCACTGAGGAACTCGACGTCGGGGCCGACCTCGATGACCTCCCCGGTCATCTCGTGCCCCACCACCATGCCCTGGGGCACCGGGAAGGACCCGCGGTAGATGTGCAGGTCGCTCCCGCAGATGTTGGTGGCGACGATCCTGAGGATGACTCCGTGCGGGGCCTTCTCCCCGTTCGGCATCTGAAGCTTCGGGAAGTCGAGGGACTCGACGCGCATGTCTTTCGGGTTCTGGAAGGTGACGGCGCGGTTGCTGCTTGCCATGACGATCTCCTCTGCTGATCCACGGCGACTCGGCCGTGGGGTGCCGGATGTCATTTCGGTGGCTTGCGACTCCTCCCGATCAGGCGGGTTGCAGTGCGGCGGCGAAGCGTTCGATGATCGCCTTGCAGAAGGCGGGGAGGTCCTGCGGGCCGCGGCTGGAGATCAGCTGGCCGTCGATCACGACCTCCTCGTCGACGACCTCGGCGCCGGCGTTGCTTGCCCTGCTCGATCAACCCGCACAGCTGCCGGTTGTACGCCTTGGCGTTGGCCTGGCCCTCCCACCCTCACAAGAGCTTTCAAAGAGGGTCAAATCACCATGCGTGGCTGGTGATATGCCGGTGCCAGGCATCGTGGATGCGGACTGGCAATGATCCAGCCTGGTTTGTTCTTGGCGAACCGGAAAGTTTCCAACGAGCGGCCGCGCTGAGGGCTCCGCTGATCACGGCACGGAATTCATGACGCGTCCGTTGTTGGATGCGTTGATCCCGAAGAACTGCTCACCGGGACCCGCGTTGGCGGCTAGGTCGGCGGTGCTGATGTCGAAGGCCCGGGCGGTGAAGGTCTTGCTGATGGAGATGTCGACGCTCCCGATCCAAGCCTCGTCCATCCGGATGTGCGCGACGAGGTTGCCGCCGACGTCGACGACAGCGATGTTGCTCGGCGAGTCGATCTCGTCGGCCTTGGCCTCCCCCGCAGCGACGACTCGCCGGGCGTCCTCCAGGGACACGGACTCCGTCTTGATGGTCATGGCAAGGCCCTTTTGCCGTGGGTACGCGGTTGTGTACCCACAGCCTTGAGTATTTCGACCCCGCACGCAGGTGGGTGCGCATGGTGCTCGGGGCGCGGTCGAGGTGACCCTTGGCGGAAACCACATGACACTGTCGTGCGCCCGGCGCCCCTTCGCCACCAGCCAGGATCTACGTGGGCTGCTTCTCCACGACGACATCGAGCTGCTCGATCGTGGGCTCCTCGAAGAGCTCACCCGTGTTCTCACCGAGCGCCTCCGCGACCGCGCCCGACAGGTGTGCCCGGCGCCCGTCGTCGTCGGGAAAGGCATCGAAGATCCCGAACGACGAGGGTCCGAACTGGATTCCGAACCACCTGACGGTCTTGGGCTCCCCCTCGACGATAGACAGCCCCTGGTTCAAGAAGTCGCGGACGTCGTCCTCCCTGCCGGGCAGTGCTTCGAGGCGTACCAGAAGCGCTTTGCTGACCTGCGTTGCCATCTTGAGTCTCCTCTGCATCGAGGTTCGCGTTTTCGATGATCAGAACGCCGCTACGGCCGGCTCGGCGACCGTCCGACACTGCTCGCCGCTCCCCGCAGCACTCCCCGCTTGGGCCTTTGGCCCTCGTGGCAGAGCGGGATGCCGCTAACGAAGATCATCATCGAGCCCTGGTTGGAGACCTGTCGAGCCACGCTTCCCGACCACTCGGCCACGGCCCCGAGTGACCGTCCCCGGCGGCGGCGCGGGTGGTCCGCTCACTTCTCCAGTGCACCCGCTGCCGCCGCTCGTCGGCGCCGGTCCGCGCCGGGCTCACCCAGTCCACTGTGCCACCGGCCTGACAGCGTGGCGAACGCTCGACGAGCCGCAAAGGGCTGCTTGTCCCGGCACCTTCGGTCAGGAGCGCGCGAGCCTGGCGGCGAGATAGGGCGCGGTGGCGCTGCGGCGGGCCCTCGCCACCTTGGCCGGCGGCCCCGCCGCTACCACCCGCCCGCCCGCGTCGCCGCCGCCCGGCCCGAGGTCGATGACCCAGTCGGCGGTGGCGATAGTGTCCAGGTCGTGCTCGACGAGGACGACCGTGTTGCCGGCGTCGACGAGCCGGTGCAACTGTCGCAGCAGCAGTGCGACGTCCGAGGGGTGCAGCCCTGCCGTCGGCTCGTCGAGCAGGTAGAGCGCGTGGCCGCGGCGGGCTCGCTGCAGTTCGGTGGCCAGTTTGATGCGTTGCGCCTCACCACCGCTGAGTTCCGTCGCGGGCTGCCCCAGTCGCAGATACCCCAGTCCCACCTCGCGCAACGTCTCCAGACTGCGGGAGGCGGCCGGGACGGCGGACAGGAACTCGGCGGCGGCGTCGACGGACAGCCCCAGAACTTCCGCGATGTTCCTGCCGCGGTAGGTGACTTCCAACGTCTCGGCGTTGTACCGGGCGCCCAGGCAGGTCGGGCACGGCGCGTAGGTGCCGGGCAGGAACAGCAGTTCCACCGCAACGAATCCCTCGCCCTGGCAGGTCTCGCACCGCCCTTCGGGCACGTTGAAGGAGAACCGCCCGGCCGAGTAGCCGCGCGCCCTGGCCTCGTCCGTCGCCGCATACAGCTTGCGCACCGCGTCGAACATCCCCGTGTACGTGGCCAGGTTGGACCGCGGAGTCCGGCCGATGGGCCGTTGGTCGACCCGGACCAGCCGGTCGAACGACTCGACGCCCGAAGCGTCCTGGACGTCGACCTCCAACTGCGCCTCGTCGGGCTCCTCGGGTACAAGTCCGAGATGGCCGCGGACGACCTCCGCCAGCACCTGCGTCACCAGCGTCGACTTTCCGGAACCGGACACGCCCGTCACCGCCGTCAGCACGCAGAGCGGTACGTCGACGGACACGTCGTGCAGATTGTGGCGGGAGACGCCGCTCAGGTGCAGCCAGCCCTGCGGTGTGCGCGGGCGGTGATCGAGCGGCTCGGCGCGCCCGGACAGGTACTGGCCCGTGGCCGACTCCCTCACCCTCTCAAGACCGGCGACCGGGCCGCTGTACAGCACGCGCCCGCCGCCTTCGCCCGCGCCGGGGCCGATGTCGACCACCCAGTCCGCCCGCCTGACGACGTCCATGTCGTGCTCCACGACGAACAGCGAGTTGCCCGCCGCCTTGAGGCGGTCCAGCACGTCCAGCAGCGGTTCCGCGTCAGCCGGGTGCAGGCCCGCGGAGGGTTCGTCGAGGACGTAGACTACGCCGAACAGCCCCGAGCGCAGCTGGGTGGCGATCCGCAGGCGCTGCGCCTCGCCAGGTGACAGGGTCGTCGAGCGCCGCCCGAGGCTGAGATATCCCAGGCCCAGGTCGAGCAGTACGTCGACCCGTGCGACCAGATCGCTGCAGATCCGGACCGCGACCTCGGTCGTTTCCCCGGATCGCGAGGTCGAGGTGGTGGCGTCGGCCTCGGACCGCCCCGCGACGGGCCGCAGCAGCGCCAGGATCTCGGCGAGCGGCATCGCGTTGATCTCGGCGATGGAACGTCCGGCGAAGGTCACGGCCAGCGCCTCGGGCCGCAGTCCGCTGCCGTGGCACTCGGGGCAGGGCACGCTCCTGACGAACCGGAGCGCCCGTTCGCGCATCTTCTCGCTCTTGGAGTCGGCGAGGACGTGCATGACGTGCTTGCGGGCGCTCCAGAACTTGCCCTGGTAGCCGTAGTCGACGCGGTCCTCCTCCGGCTCGATGTACACGGAGGGCTGCTCGTCCGTGTACAGCAGCCAGTCCCGGTCCTTCTTCCTGAGCCTGCGCCACGGTCGGTCGATATCGATCCCCAGGCCGCTCACCACGCTGCGCAGGTTGGCGCCCTGCCAGGCGCCCGGCCAAGCGGCGATCGCCCCCTCGCGGATGCTCAGAGAGGGGTCCGGGACCAGAAGGTCCTCGGCGACATCGTGGACAACGCCCAGTCCGTGGCACTCCGGGCAGGCCCCGGCCGGGGTGTTCGGTGAGAACGACTCGGCTTCCAGACGTGCGGCCCGGGGCGGATAGGTGCCGGCGCGGGAGTACAGAATGCGCAGCAGATTGGACAGCGTGGTGATGGTGCCGACCGTCGAGCGCGAACTGGGCGACCCGCGTCGCTGCTGCAGGGCTACCGCCGGTGGCAGTCCGGTGATTTCCTGCACATGCGGTGCACCGACCTGCTGCAACAGCCTGCGGGCGTACGGTGCCACAGACTCGAAGTAGCGCCGCTGCGCCTCAGCGTAGAGAGTCCCGAACGCGAGTGAGGACTTGCCGGAACCGGAGACACCCGTGAAGGCCACCATCCTGTCCCGCGGAACGTCGACGTCGATGTTCCGCAGGTTGTTCTCACTCGCACCCCGGACATGCACAAAGGGGTCGTCGATCTCGTCCTCGTCCACCACTCCTGAGTACCTCATCGCGCCCGGAACCGCGCGACAGGCACCGTCGCCGGCCTCGCTCACCCGAGCGCCCGAATCGTTGTCCTGAGTCCGCCGGTGCCTGACGTGCAGCGAGCACGATCAATCCGTCCTCCCGGGTTGGAAACACCGGGCGGGTTGGCGGGTGGCGCGGCACGCGGTGCAGGCGTGAGCGGGTGTTTGCGGTGACACACGCGATCGTGACCCCGGTGGCGAAAGCAGGCCCGTACTGGACACCGAGGAGTTCTGGCCGCAGGGCCCTGTACCTGCCGGCGCGAACCAGTTTCTCGCGTGGCGGCGATGCCACCCCGGGGGCATCCTGTGGGCACCTGCGATCGCGAGGACAGCCGAGAAAAGGGTCCTGTTATGGCGGCGTCGTCGCAGGGCGTTACGGTCGTGGTTCTCCTCGCGGACCCGGATGCACCGACGGAGATCGCGCAGCGCATGGCCCGGATGCTTCCTGATCGGCTCGCCGACAAGTCAGGCCAGGGACGACGGTTCGACGTCAAGGTGGTCAGCGAGCCCTTCACCGCAGGAACCGAGGACCCACGCACCTTGATGCACCGTGTCATCGACCGCGGAAGCGCAGAGAACTGGGACATCGTCGTGGCCCTCACCGACCTTCCCCTGCACGCACACCAGCGCAAGCTCGTGGTGGATCTGAAATCACGAACACGGCGTGGCGCTACTGTCCCTTCCGTCATTGGGGGGCTGGCGGCTGCAGAGAAAGGCCCGGCGGGCCGTGGAAGAAGCCGTACTCAGCTTGGCGGACCCACGGGCCCGCGGGGTTGAGGGAGCTCCGCGAAGCCAGCAACCCCTGGAGCCGTTCGTGGGGCGTCTCGCACCTATCCATCCGGACCCGGTCGATGAGGACGGGCAAGGGGGGTGGTCTCGGGCAGGTTGGATAGCCAGAACTGGACGGGCTCGTCCTGGTCGGCGGGCCACTCCGCCAGCAGTCGGCGGACCGGAAGCTCGGCGGTGGTCGTGGCCTGGCGGATCTCGCGCCCGGCGGGCCTGATCCGCAGGGCAACGAAGCGGGAGTACATGCGTTTCACCCCGCTGCGGCCGCTGCCCGGCCGTGATCCCTCCCTCCACTGCACCGGCCGTTCGGAGGATTTGCCGGCCGCGATGACCATGTCCTTCACTCGCTGTGCCGACTCGGGACAGGCAGGGACCGGCCGCCGGCCCCTGCCGAGGCAGGTGGGGTCGACGGCCGTGCTTCCTCGGGTTGTGCGGTGGTTGTTGTCGAGATGCCCACCACGTAGTCGAGTCCGCGTGTCTCCAGGGCGAGCCGGAAGGCGGCGGTGTCCCCGTAGCCGCCGTCGGCGATGACCGGGGGCACGTCGATGCCCCAGGACTGCGTCTCGTCGATCATGTCGAGGGCCGGCTGCCACTTCTCGACATGGCCCACCTGGGCAGGGATGGCGCACCTGTCACGGCGGGCCACCTTGGCCGGATCGGCCTTCGGTGGTGCGGGATCCCAGCTCCCGGGCAGAAACAGACGCCAGTTCACCGCCGCCGAGGCGCCGTTGGAAGCCAGGTGAAGCGAGACTCTCGCGTAGAGGTGCTCGACCCGAGCCTTCTTGGCCGCGTAGTGCAGACGCTGCCCCTCGTCATCGTCGATCTGTCGAACCTCAACTCTGCCGGCCACGCCGACCAGCTTCAGTGAACGCGCCGATCGGGATCCCCCTCCCGACCGGCGCGTCGCGGGCCCCAGTATCAGCCGAGGTGCCGGCCGAAGAACCTCAGCGTGCTCTCCAGCTCGAATGCCGGGATCTCCCCGTGCTTGCCGGGGTTGGCGTGCAACGATTTCTCGGCCGAGGCCAAGGCGTCGAACAGCGCCAAGCTCTGAACCCGCGGCACCCGCTCATCGTCCCACTGCACCAAGAACTCCACTGGGACGGTGATCCGCGCGGCAGACTCGGCCGACGCCAGCACCCCGCCCAAGCCCAGTACCGCCGCGCGGACCCGTGGTTCGGCAGCGACGAACGGAACACCGAGTCCGCATCCCAGCGAGACCCCCCAGTAGCCCACCGGGCCGACGCCGACGTATGCGAGTTGCTGAACCGCGTCCAGGATTGCCCGCCATTCCGGCACGGTCTGGCGGGCAACGAGCGCCTGGAAGCCGGCGATCAGTGGGGCCAACTCTTCACCGGCTTCCACGCGAGCCTGGTTCTCGGTCGCGATCCGGTCGTACTCCTCAACCTTTGGCCGGTCGCCATGGGCGGGAACGTCGACCGCCACGACCGCGAAACCGCGTTCGGTCACGAAGCGGCGTGCACGAGCCAGGACGTCAGGGGCCTTCTTGTGCTGACCGCCACCGTGTCCCATCAAGATGAGCGGACGAGTGTCGACGGCACCTTCCGGTGTCCACAACACGCCAGGAATCTCGCGGAGGGTGAAGAGCTGTTCGCAGACGCCGTCGGACAACGTCTCAGAGATGAAGCGCATAGCGATTCATGCCTTTCGGGATGCCTCTGCGGGCACTCCCTAGGCCATGCGAGGGAGGGAGGCCCGACCTGTCAAAGCGTTGATCGGTCTCACCTCCTCAGTTCGCAGCAGTGCACGGCGGCAGGAACGTATCACGAGGGTGTCCGCGCCGGCCTGGGCCGGTGACGCCGACAGGGCGAACGTTGCCTGGCGCGGCACCAGCCAGCCCCGCACAGCGGATTGGGACCGCAGATCCCTGCTCCCGGCAATGCGCCCGAGCCGCTGACCGAGGTGCTCGCGCTGTTCCGCGTCCGGGCCGGTGAGCGCCCTCCCGTCTCCCCGCCGGAGCACCCGCTCAGCCGTAGCTCAGCGGCCGGACGGGCCCTGCCGCTGCCGCCACCGCGTCCGCCAGCGGACCGATGTCCGCGTCGACGAGCGGGGACACGGTGATCCGGATGCCCTGGGGCGCGGACATCCGGAACCGGGCCCCGGGCGCCACCGCCCACCCCGTGTGCAGCAGCCGCGCCACGGCCCCGGTCTCGTCGCTCACCGGGACCCACACGTTCATCCCGCTCCGGCCGTGCGCCTCGACGCCCCGGGCCTCCAGCGCCCGCACCAGCGCGTCCCGGCGCGACGCGTACGACCGGGCCACCTCGCGCGGATCCACGGCGCCGGAGGTCCACAGGTGCACCATCGCCCGCTGCAGCAGTTTGCTGACCCAGCCGGGCCCCAGCCGCTGCCGCCCCGACACCCGGTCGGCCGTGACCGCGTCACCCGTCAGCACGGCGACCCGCAGATCCGGCCCGTACGCCTTGGCCACCGAACGCACGACCGCCCAGCGGTCCGTGGCGCCTGCAAGGGTGTGCAGCGGCAGATCGACGATGGCGTGCCCGTGGTCGTCCTCGATCAGCAGCACGCCCCGGTGTCCCGCGAGCACCGCGCGCAGTTCGGCCGCGCGCCCGGCACCGATCGCGGCTCCGGTCGGATTCTGTGCCCGGCCGGTGACGACGACCGCACGGGCGCCCGCTCGCAGCGCCGCTTCGAGAGCGTCCGGCAGCGGCCCGTCGTCGTCGAGCGCCACCGGGACGGGGCGCATTCCCAGCGCGGGCACGAGATCCAGCAGGCTGCCCCAGCCCGGGTCCTCGACGGCGACCGCGTCGCCCGGTCTGAGATGGGCGGTGAGCACCCGCTCGATCGCGTCCAGCGATCCCGAGGTGGCGATCACCGGCCCGGCCGGGACGCCGTCGGCGTCGAACGCGCTGCGCGCGAGCGCGGCGAACTCCGGATCCACAGGCGCCTGCGCGTACATCCCGGGCGCCTGTGCGTACGCCTCGGTGACCGCCGCGAACGCCTCGCCCAGGGCGGGCAGCAGCGCCGGATCGGGATCTCCCGTGCCCAGGTCCCGCACCCCGGGCGGCGCCTCGATCCGCAACGATCCTCGCGCGGTGCTCGCGGGGCGCGGCCGGACCCGGCTGCCCCTGCGCCCGGCCGTCTCGATCACCCCGCGCTCGCGCAGGGTGCGGTAGGCGGCCGCCACCGTATTGGGATTCACCTCCAGCAGAGCCGCCAACTCCCGCATAGGAGGCAGCACTTGACCGGGGGCCAGCTCCCCCGAGCCGACCGCCCGCTCCACGCTGGCCGCAATTTCCGATGCACGCCGTCCGGTGATCCGATACTCTCCTAGCACAAAGAACAGTATGCACTAGTGCAATGGAGTACGCAATGCCGGACACCCAACCGCCGCGGACCACGGGCCCGGACGCCGCGGCCGCTTACGAACCGACCGGGCGCACGGTCCCGACCCGCTCCCGCGAACGGGCCGCGTACGACCGCGAGCAGATCCACTCGATACTCGACGAGGCCTATGTCTGTCACCTCGGCTTCGTACGCGACGGCGCCCCCGTCGTCCTTCCGACGCTCTTCGGCCGGATCGGTGAGCGGCTCTACGTGCACGGCTCCACCGGCTCCCGCCCGCTGCGGACGGCGGGCGGGAGCTCCGACGGACTCGCCGTGTGCCTGACGGTGACGCATGTCGACGGGCTGGTGCTGGCCCGCTCCGCCTTCCACCACTCGCTCAACTACCGCTCGGTGGTGGTGCACGGGACCGCGCACGCGGTGACGGACCCCGAGGAGCGGCGCACCGCGCTCGACGCGATCGTGGAGCAGGTGGTTCCGGGGCGCTCGCGGGACTCACGTCCGGCCAACGAGAAGGAGCTGGCGGCCACCGCCGTGCTCCGGCTGGATCTGCGGGAGGTGTCCGCGAAGGTCCGCACCGGCGGCCCGAACGACGAACCCGAAGACCTCGCACTGCCCCACTGGACGGGCGTCGTCCCGCTCACGCACGGATTCGCGGCCCCCGTCCCCGCGGCCGACCTCGATCCCGCCATCGCGGTTCCGGACTACCTCAAGGCACTCTGAACCACCCCGGACGGCGGACCGGCCCTCGCCTGACAGTGGACCGGCCCGCCGGCTCCGTCAGGCGTGGGCGGCCGCCGCACGGCGGGCGTCCGCCGCGCTCCGCATCTCGGCCACCGCCAGCCCGGCCACCGCTGTGAGCAGCAACAGGGTCCCGGCGACGGTGGCGGCGGTGAGCTCCTCGCGGAGCACCACGACGGCGATGAACGCCGCACTCACCGGTTCGAGAAGCATGATCACCGAGACGGTGGCAGCGCGCACCACCGCGGCTCCCGCGAAGTAGAGCGCGTAGGCGAGTGCGGTCGGGATGGCGGCGACGTACGCCATCAGGGCCACCACCTGCACCGGGTGCGCGGTCGCCGGCACGATTCCCTCACCGGCCGCCATCGGCAGCAGCAGCACCGCAGCGATGGCGAACGCCCAGGCGCTGGTCGCGAGCGCGTCGGCCCCGCCACCGTCCCGGCCGAGCCAACGGGTCAGCAGGGTGATCGACGCGTATCCGGCCGCGGAGAGCAGGGCCAGCGCGATACCGGCGGGCCGCACCGTACCGGCGTCGCCGCCGAGCACCAGTACGGCCAGCCCGGTCAGCGCGCCCGCCACCGCGGCGATCCCGCCGCCGCCCAGCCGCTCGCCCATGGTGATCCGGGCGCCGACGGCGATGAGGACGGGGCCCGCCCCGAGCGTGACGACGGTCCCGACCGCGAGGCCGGTGACCTGGACCGCGGCGAAGTAGGCGGTCTGGAAGACGGTGAGCCCCACACCGGTACCGACGATCCGCAGCAGCCGACGACGACGGGGCTCGGCAGCGGCTGCGGCCCGCGCGGGCCGCAACGCCAGCGCGGCGAGCAGGAGGACGAGGCCGCCCGCGCATCGCCAGAACGACAGCGCGAGGGGGCCGAGATCACTGGCCCCGAAGACCAGCGAGGCGGCGGCACCGGCCGTACCCCAGGCCACTCCGGCGATGATCAAATAGCACAGGCTCCGCCCGGCGGACAGGCCGGAAGCAGGATTCGACACGTGACTTCTCCAAGGAAGACGGGAAGGTGGTCGCTCCGCACGCGGGCAGCGACGAACCGCTCGGGGACTGCCCGAGCCCGGTCTTCGTCAGAGGTGGCCGCCCGCGCTAAGCGGCGGGAGGCGGAAGTACGGTGAGATGCATGATCGTCACCCTACGAGGCGGCACGGCCCGGGGACAACTCCCCCTCGGCCCCTGCGAGCTCACCGCCCGGCCCTGAGGCGACGGGTCCCGAGGGCGCCTTCGGTGTCGAGGACTGCGCGATGAAGGCACCGAACAGCACCAGGAAACCGCCGATGAGCTGCGGGGCCGCGAGATGTTCCCCGAGCAGGACCCAGGCGAGCACGGTCGCGATGACCGCTTCCAGACAGGCGACGACGCCCGCGACGGCCGGGGACAGCATCCGCACCGAGATCACTCCGGTGACGTACGCGATGACGGTGGCCAGCAGCACGATCCAGACGAGCAGCAGCCAGGCGGGCACATCCGTGCCGTTCATGGCGGTGCTCCCCCCGAGCAGGGACCAGTCCATGCCCCAGGGCCGGGCCACCACGGTGAGGACGGCGGTGCCGATCAGCAGCCCATAGGCGATGACCCCGAGCGGGTGCGGAGTCCCGGCACCCGCCCCCTGCTCGCCGCTGCCCTGATCGGAGAGGACGAAGTAGCCGACCTGGCAGCAGGCGGCGGCGAGTGCGAGCAGCAGGCCGACGACGTCGAAGGTCAGCCCGGACCACACCTCGACCACGCACGCCAGACCGCCCACGGCCAGGACCACGCCCACCGCGGCCGCCCGGGTGACCGGGCGGCGCTGGACGAAGCGCACCCAGCCCAGGACGAGCGCCGGCGCGAGGTATTCGACCAGCAGCGCCACACCGACCGGGATGCGCGAGATCGCCACGAAGTAGCAGGCCTGGACGCCCGCGACGGCGAGCAGGCCGAAGCCCAGCAGCAGCGCGGGCCGGCTGCGCACCAGAGCGCGGTGGCGCCAGGCCACCGGGAGCATGACGAGCGCGGCGCCCGCCACCCGGAGCCACACCACGTGGAGCGGGTCGAGCCCCGCCTCGATCAGCGGCTTGGCCGCCACTCCGGAACCGCCGAATGCGAAGGCCGAGGCGAGGGCGATTCCCAGGCCGGCGCTTCTCCCCTGAGACGCGTGCATCGGCACATCATGACAGCTGCCGTCAGGAGCGTCACCCCGGTGACACCTGACGCGGGTCACACCCCGCCGTCACCGCCTCCCCTCCTGCGAGAACCCCCCACGGGAAGCCGCCGGAACCTCCCTCCAGAACCGCCCGTCAGGACCGCCCGGCGGCCGATGCCACCGCACGGGCCACCGCGGGCGCGTCCATGTAGTCGCGGACCCGGGTGATCAGACCGTCGCTGACCTCGATGATCAGCAGTCCGGGGACGCGGGCCCGCTCGCCCCCGGCGAACTCCACCACGACCACGTGTCCGGCGATGACCGTGCCCGGCTCTGTGGCCCCGTGCACGACCACGTCCGTAATCTCGACCACCCGGAACGGGCTGGCGCCCCAGGCCGCCCGGTAGCCCGCCCGGACCTCCTCCCGGCCCTCGAACCGCTCGGGAAAGCCGGGCGCGGAGAACGGGAACTCGTGCACCGCGTCCACGGCGTACAGATCGGCCAGACCGTCCGCCGACTTGTCTCTCATGGCCTGGTGATACCGGTCCAGTACCGGGCGGAGCGCGGGAGAGCCGGGCGCCTGCGAAGCCGTCATGGACATCACTCCATTCACTCAACACCTGTTGAGTGAATTAGGCTACGGGCCGTCTTGGCTTCGGTCAACAGTTGTAGAGTCACCCCTGTGACCAGTCCTCCCGTCTCCCGTGCCGACCGTCGGCGAGCCACCGAGGCGCGCATTCTCGACCGCGCCCGGGAGCAGTTCGCGACCAAGGGCTTCGACCGCACCACCATCAGAGCGGTCGCGGCGTCGGCCGACGTCGACCCGGCCCTGGTGATGCAGTACTTCGGGTCGAAGCGCGGGCTCTTCGCCCAAGCCGTGCAGGCACCCCCGGCGGCGCAGGCGTCGGCGGACGGCGCGGCACTTCTGGATCAGCTGCTGGCCACCCTGGGCGTCAAGCTCGGTGGCCTGCCCGACGGCACACTGGCGCTGCTGCGCTCCATGCTCACGGACCCGGCCTCGGCCGATCACGCCCGGCAGACGCTCGGCCGGCAGATCTCCGGCATCGCCGGCGCACTGCCGACGGACGGGGACGGAGACGGGGACGGCCAGGACGCGGAGTTGCGTGCCGCACTGATCGTCACCACGATGCTGGGCGTCACCATCGGCCATCATCTGCTGGGGCTCGACGCCATGCGGGATGCCCCGGCAGGACGCATCGGCACCCTGCTCCGCCCGGCCCTCGCCGCTCTCGCCCGGCCGCCCGACTGAGCCCGGCGGTCAGCCCAGGCCGGAGGCCTCGCCGATCCGGTCCGCGAGCAGCACCGTGTCGACTCCCGCCCGCTCCAGCACCTCGACGGCCCGGCACTGCCGGTCCGCGGCCAGCGCCCCAAGCAGATCGAGACCGCCTGCCCGCTCCCGACCGCGGAGCCCCGCACGCCGGTGCGCCTCCTCCATCGCAGAGGCGGCGGAGGGCGACCAGCCCTCCACCCCCGCGCCCGGTGCGCCCGACACCACCGGAATCGCTCCGGAGTCCTCGACAGCACCCTGCCAGCGGAGCCCGTAGCCGATACTGCGCTGGACGAGATAGCCGAGCACCCTGGCCAGCTGCGGTCCGCCGTCGAAGGCGGTGCGGACCGCGGGGTCGGACTCGATCAGGGAGTGCAGCAGATGAGCTGTGTCGATCTGCTGATCGCCGTCACGGAGGGCGCGCCTGCGCGCACCCGTCACCACGACGGCCAGCTCGTCGGTGAGCTCGGCGTCGGTCTCGGCACGGTGGTTCGGTGCGGGTTGCTGAGGAATCCGCGGTGTCCGGTTCTGCACACTCCCACCTCATCAGCCCTGACGGACCGGATCGTCCCCGGAGAGGCCCATTGACACATCCCACCCGAGTTGGGCACAGAAGCGCGACTCCTCCTCCTTACGGATGAGATCGCGCCGTTCTGGAATCCAATCCCGGGAATCGGCGCGCGCCGCCTTGCCCCGCGCTCCTCGAGCAACCGGAAACGCCCCCGCGCACGTCCCACAGCCCGGAGCACTGTTGCGGCGGCGGGAGGGGTGCCGGAGGTGAGCTGGCTGGTCGCCCTGCCCGCACTCGACGGGCGTGACTACGTCTACCGGGTCCACGCGCCCCGCGACGCGCTGCCCGCCGACCTGTTCTGGGCGGCGTTCCACTGCCACGACGACGGTCCGCACCCGCGCGCCTCCGACCGCTTCGACTCCGCGCGGATCTGGCGGATCGGAACAGAACCCTGGATCTGACAGTTCATCAGTATTGAATGTTCAAGCCTCTGCGGCTACGTTCCGCGACACCGTAACCCGCCGAGAAGGGGTGGTCGCATGGCCGAAGTCAGTGCAGAGGCGCGCATCGAGGCACCGGCCGAGAAGGTCTGGGCCCAGCTGACCGACTTCAGCACGTACGGGGAGTGGAACGCCACCCACACCAGCTTCCCGAAGGGCGGACCGGACACGCTGGAGCTCGCGGGGACCTATGAGGAGAACATGAAGCTCATGGGGTTCCCGGCCGAGGTGACGTGGACGATCGCCGAGCTGGATGACGGCCGCCTGCTGACGACCACCGGGAAGGGCCCCATGGGCGTCAACCTGAAGATGCGCTACGCGCTGACACCGGACGGGGACGCCACCACGGTCCGCATCGACGGCGAGTTCACCGGGGCGGCGGTCTCCCTGATGGCCGGAAAGCTCAAGGATTCGGCCACTGCCGCCCTCATCGAGTCACTGCGCAAACTGGACGGGCTGATCATCGCCTGAAAGCCGACGGACGGCCGTACCGGCGGACCGGCCGCACACATCCCAGCCGTTCGCACAGCGGCATCGAAAAGGTCCCGCGGGACGTCCGCGGGACCTTTTCGACGTACAGCTCCTCAGTCTTCGCACCGCCGGCTCAGTGCTCGTCGGCGAGAATCAGGTAGAGCTTCTTGCGGGCGTCGTTGATGACCGTGAGCGCCTTGTCGCGCTGGTCGGCGGAGCCGGTCTTCCAGACCTGGCCGAACGCCTCCATCAGGCCGAATCCGGCCTGCCGGATCTCGTTGACGCCTTCCCAGTCGACGCCGCGGCCGGCCTCTTCCCAGGGCGCCTCGGGTCCCGACTCCACCTCGGTGCGGCCGGCGTCGGTCAGCGTGAACAGCTTCTTGCCGCCCTCACTGGCACTGACGATCAGGCCCTCGTCCTCCAGGAGCTGAAGGGTCGGGTACACCGAGCCGGGACTGGGCCGCCAGGCCCCGCCGCTGCGCTCGCCGATCTCCTGGATCATCTCGTAGCCGTGCATCGGCCGGTCCTTCAGCAGGGCCAGGATCGACGCGCGTACGTCACCGCGGCGCGCCCTCCCCCGGCCACCGCCCCGGCCGCGCCCGCCCCCGAAGGGGCCACCGCCGAAGGGTCCGCCGCCGAACGGCGGTCCGAACTGCCCGAAGGCCGCCCGGCGCCCCTCGAAGTCACCCCGTCCGCGCTCGCCGTGCCCGCCGGGGCCATGCCCGTGTCCATGTCCGTGTTCGTATCCGTGTGATCGCATGACTGCACTCCTTCTATCGTTGATCGGTCGCGATGCTTCAACGATATATCGGAACCGGTCGCCTGACAAACCCCCTGCTGAAACCGGTGTCCTGTGACAGCGAATCTCGTTCGATTGACACTGAACTTTGACCGTCGCGGTTGGAGGCACGGTGGGGGGAACCGGCTCATGCGTACGGAGACCCGGCGTTATCCGCCTTTGAGCTGGACTTTCTTGAGTCTGGTGAGCGTTGTCGCGGGTCGTTGGGCCAGTTGTGGAGTACGCGGTTCGAGGGCGTCCAGCCGGTACTACTTCGTACGCCTTGCTGACGGGCGGGCCAGGGTGGTCGATGTCCGGTCCGCGGCGGAGGTCTTCGAGGAACCGCTGCCGTTGTGGTCGGGAGCCGGGCGGGTCAGCGATCGGCTGCAGGTCCTGCCGGTGCTGTTCCATCTGCTGTGGTCCGGGCGGCTGGGCACGGACCTGGAGTCCGTGGTGCTGGGGGCGGACAGTCCCGTCTGGACCCTGCGAGACCTGCGGAGGACCGCTACCAGCAGGGCCCTGCCAGGAACAACGCCGGACGTGCTCACAGCGCTGCCGCCAGAAGGCATACCGGCAGCGGAAGGCCCAACCGGCCCCGCCTAGGCTGGCGCGGTGACTGATGAGCAGAAACGGGTGCAGCCGTCGGGAGTGTGGGCCACGGCGGTGGGGGTGGCCAGGGTGCGGGCGCTGGAGACCGAGCGGGAGAACGCGCTGTTCCGCGACCCACTGGCACAGGCCTTCGCCACCGCCGGTGGCCTATGGCCCTCCTCGCCGCCGCTGCCCGATGACGAGGCCGCGCGCCGCCGTCGGCTGGCCGTGTCGTTCTCCATCGTCATCAGGACGAAGTTCCTCGACGACCTGTTGCAGCAGGCCTCCGCGTCCGGGGTCCGGCAGGTCGTGCTGCTCGGCGCCGGCATGGACAGCCGGGCCTTCCGGATCGACTGGCCCGAGGACACCCGGCTGTTCGAGGTCGACACCGCCGCGCCACTGGACTTCAAGGCTTCGGTGCTGCGCCAGGAGCGGGCCGTCGCACGCTGCGAGCGGATCACCGTCGCGGTGGATCTGCGTGAGGACTGGCCAGCCGCGCTGGCCGCCGCAGGGCACGACCCGGCCGCGCCGACCGCGTGGATCGGCGAAGGACTGCTGATCTATCTGCCCGAGGACGCGGTGGAGCTGCTGCTGGCCCGGATCAGCGCGCAGTCGGCAGCCGGCAGCCGGATGGGGCTGACGTTGGGCTCGCGCGGCGTGATCGAGCGCTTCGGCGCGGACGCCGTGCCGGGATCGGCGGCGTCCATGTGGGTCTCGGAGATGCCCGACGACCCGGTGGGCTGGCTGGCCGGGCACGGCTGGGAGGCCGAAAGCCACACCCTGCGCGAGCGCGCTGCCGCCTACGACCGCCCGATCAGCACCCCGCCGCAGCGCGAGGAGCGGCCCGGCGGGCTGATCTCGGCGGTCCGCCGGTAGAGCGCCTCCCGGCGGTCAAACTTCAGTGGCAATCGGTCAAGGTTCACTGTCACAGGACACGGTCGTCACCTGCGTCAGTGGTTGTTGATCGATTGCAGGCGAAGGCCGACCGCGGACTGCGACGATGACTCTCCTCGACGGGTCTGTAATGTGCGGCAATGACAAGAAGCGAGCGGCTCGCGGAGCAACTGGACTGGTACTGGCGCAAGAACCTGCGGCCACGGCTGGACGGTCTTACCGACGAGGAGTACTTCTGGGAGCCGGTGCGCGACTGCTGGAGCATCCGCCCGCGTGGCACGTCGGCCGCACCGATGTCGGCAGGTTCGGGGAAGTGGACGATCGACTCCGCATCCCCCGACCCGGTGCCGGCACCGGTGACCACGATTGCCTGGCGGCTGGCGCACATCACCGTCTCGTGCCTGGGCTATCGGGTCGGATGGCACTTCGGCGGCCAGGACGTCGACTCCCGGACATTCGCCTACGCGGGGACTGCTGCCGAGGCGCTGGAGCAGCTCGATAAGATGTATGGGAGATGGAACGCGGGGGTCCGCAAGCTCTCGGACGCCGACCTGGACAATCCACCCACGGTGGGTCCCGAGCGATTTCCCATGGAGGGCATCGTCCTGCACGTCAACAGGGAGCTGATCCATCACGGCGCCGAGATTTCCCTGCTGCGCGACCTCTACCGCCGGCAGGACGGAGCCGTACCGCACCGAATATGACGTTCGGTATCCGGCGATCGAGCTACACGCCGTCAGGTTCCGGCCCGGCCTGCGGTCGTGAGTGTTCCGGGCGGTTTCGCCCGGAACACTCACCGCACCGGAGCAGCAGCCGGCTTACCTGGCGAGTTCAGCCGGTTCGTCCAGTCGCGTCAGCTTCCGCGGGTTTCTCACCAGGTAGACCCGGGTGATCTGCCCGTTCTCCACCACGAGGCTCACCGCTGCGGCCGGCTCGCCGTCGATCTCGATCCGGCCCGCAGGTGCGCCGTTGAGCCACACGGCAGTCGCCGCGAGCGCGGCCGCGTCCACCCGGTTGGTGCGCGCCAGCACCTTCGCCACGAGCTCGACCCCGTGGATCGGAGCCGGCGCGGCGGCCGCCAGCCCGCCACCGTCGGCGATCAGGACCACGTCCGGCGCCATGACCTCGACCAGTTCCTGCAACTGCCCGGTGCGCAGAGCCTGCAGGAACCGCTCCACCACGGCCTGCTGCTCCGACCGGCTCACCCGCACCCGCGGACGCCTGGCCGCCACATGCTCGCGCGCTCGCCGCGCGATCTGCCGCACCGTGGCCGCGGACTTCCCGATGACCCCGGCGATCTCGCCGTACGGCAGCTCGAAGACCTCGCGGAGCACGAACACCGCCCGCTCCGTCGGCCCGAGCGTTTCGAGGACGGTCAGCATCGCGATCGAGACGCTCTCCGCGAGCTCTACGTCCTCGGCGACATCGGGGCTGGTCAGCAACGGTTCCGGCAGCCACTCGCCGACATAGTCCTCGCGGCTGCGTGCCAACGTCCGCAGCCGGTTGAGCGACTGCCGCGTGACGGTCCTGACGAGGTACGCCCGCGCGTCGTTCACCCGCGACCGGTCGACCTCGGCCCACCGCAGCCAGGACTCCTGCAGCACGTCCTCCGCGTCGGCCGCCGAGCCGAGCATCTCGTAGGCGACCGTGAACAGCAGACTGCGATGGGCGACGAACGGGTCCTCGGTCATGCCGTCGACGCTACGCCGGACGTCTCAGGACGCGCGGCCAGCGGGATCTCGCAGGCATCGGAGTAGCCCTGCGAGGTGATCCCGTGCGCCGTGTTGCACCGGGCCGCCAGGTTGGCGAAGCCGATGAACACGGTGATCTCGACCAGCGCCGCCGGGCCGAGCCGGCCGAGCAGACTCGCCGACAGCTCATCGGTGACGGTCGGCGGCGTGTTCGTCATGGCCTCGGCGTACTCCATCACCTCCCGCTCCAACGGCGTGAACACCTCCGACTCCCGCCAGCGCGGCACCTGGCTCGCCTTGGTCAGGTCCAGCTTCTGGTTCAGTGCCGCGAAGTAGTTGATGTCGAGGCACCAACTGCAGCCGATCTGTGCCGCGACGGCCATGTGCGCGAACGTCTTGAGGCTCGCGTCGGCCGCGTCCCAGGTGGCCACCTTGGCCGAGAACTCCTGGTTGGCCTCGGCGAGCTCGGGGTTGTTCCACAGCACCTCGTTGGGCTCGGGCACGGAACCGAGCTGCTTGATCAGGTTTTCGCGGAGCTCGGCGGGGAGCTCGGCCTTCGGGATGCGCAGTGCCATCGTGTTCTCCTCTGACGTTTTCCTGCTTTGGCATGAAGACACCGCCGGGCCCGCGAATGTGACACCCGCCCCGAGTCGGGACAGATCAGTCCGCGGATCCGGAATTGGCCTTGGCCCACGGCTTCGCGGCGCGCCTACGGTCGCGGCATGAGGATTCGAATCGTCGACGCGTTCACCGACCGCCCCTTCACCGGCAATCCCGCGGGCGTCCTGCTGCTCGGCCCGGAAGGCTTCCCCGACGACAGCCGGCTCCAGCAGATCGCGGCGGAGCTGAACCTGTCCGAGACCGCGTTCGCGCACCCGCTGCCGCCGGGCGGCGCCGCGGACTGGGCGCTGCGCTGGTTCACCCCGGCCACCGAGGTCGACATGTGCGGCCACGCCACCCTCGCCACCGCCCACGTCCTGCACAGCACGGCCGTCGCGAGCGGAACGGTGCGCTTCACCGCCCGGTGCGGCATCCTCACCTCGACCGCCCGGCCGGACGGCTCGCTCACGCTCGACTTCCCCACCGCGCCGCTGACCCCGGAGGCCACGCCGGACTGGCTGGCCGCCGCTCTGGGCGCGGAGCCCGTATCCGTACACGACACGGGCCCGCACACCGGCGACCTGCTCGTGGAACTGGCCGACGAGGCGGCCGTACGGGGACTGACCCCGGATTTCGCGGCACTGGCCGCCCACTCGCGGCGCGGCGTCATCGCCACGGCCGCGGCCACCGGGTCCGGCTACGACTTCGTCTCACGCGGCTTCTTCCCCGCCGTGGGCATCGACGAGGACCCCGTGACGGGCAGCGCCCACACCGCCCTGGCGCCGTTCTGGTCGGCCCGGCTCGGCCGCGACGAGCTGACCGGCCTCCAGGCGTCCGCCCGGTCCGGTCGCGTCCGCACCGCACTGCGCGGCGACCGGACCCTGCTGACCGGCGACGCCGTCACGGTCCTGGACGGAGAACTGCTCGTCGCCCGGTAAGGGCCGGACGCTCACGGGGTGGGCAGCCAGCCCACTTTTCCGGCGAGCAGCGCGTATCCGACGAACGCCCCGATGTCGAGCAGGGCGTGCGCGGCGACCAGCGGCCCCACCCGCTGCCAGCGGCGGTACAGCAGCACGAAGACGACGCCCATCACCATGTTCCCGATGAACCCGCCGATCCCCTGATACAGGTGGTAGGAGCCCCGCAGCACCGAACTGGCCACCAGGGCGGCCATCGGGGTCCAGCCCAACTGCCCCAGGCGGCGCAGCAGATAACCGACGACGATCACTTCCTCCAGTACGGAGTTCTGGACCGCCGACAGGATCAGTACCGGGAACTTCCACCACACGTCGGGCAGCGACTCCGGGACGACCGTGAGGTTGAATCCGGCGGCCCGGACCACCAGGTAGAAGGCCAGCCCCGCGCTGCCGATGCCCGCCGCGACCAGCGTGCCGCGCCCCAGGTCCGATCCCGGCCTGGTCCGGTCGAAACCGATCGCCCGCAGGCCCGTTCCCTCGCGGATCAGGAGATGGGCGACCAGCGCCACGGGCACCAGCGCGGTCGCGATACCGAAGAGCTGCCAGGCGAGATCCAGCCAGGGACGGCCGGGTGCGTAGGAGCTGTTGAGCGTCGCCGCCTGGTCCTTCAAACCCCCTGGTTTCGTCAGTGATCCGACAAAACTGATCAGGGCAGACACCCCGCTGGCTCCCAGCGAGAGCGCCAGCACCAACACCGTCTCGGACCGCAAGATCCGTCGTGACACGGCCTCCTGAGGATAAGAATCAGCCACGCGCCCCGCCTCCACCTGTACACCTGCCTTCAGTTGTGCATTCACGTCCCATGCCACTCCCCGCCCCGCTAGGGTCTCGAATACAGGTACGAAGATCATGCGCGACAGGCCGGGGGACAAGCACCATTGCCGATGGTGTGGTCCCCCTTTTCCTTGTTCATCCTCAAGGAGGGGCACCACCGACATGGGACGTCACAGCTTGCCCGACGACTACACGACGGACGGAAGCGGGGACCGTCCACCGAACCGCCGTCGTACCGTAGCCATCGCCACCGCGCTCGTTCTCGCCGTGGCGGCGGGAACGGCGGTAGCGGCCCAGGGGGGCTTGCTGTCGTTCTCGAAGTCCTGCGACGACTCCGCGGTGCACCTGTCCATGGTGGCCTCGCCCGATATCGCGCCCGCCGTGCGCGCGGTGGCCGACAAGGCCCGCAGGGACGATCTGAGATCCGACGGCCACTGCCTCGACGTGGAGGTGCTGGCCCGTGACTCGTACAAGGTCGCCGACGCCCTCGCCGCCGGCACCAGCAAGCCCGACTACCAGATGTGGCTGCCGGATTCCGACCTCTGGCTGAGCCGGGCGAAGGGGACCGGCGACGCCGTGCCCGTCACTCCGGGCGACTCCGTGGCCTCCTCCCCGGTGGCGCTGGCCATGGTGCCCTCCGCCGCCAAGACCCTCGGCTGGCCGAAGAAGAAGTACACCTGGGCCGAGCTGATGGCCACGGCCATGGAGTCCGACAAGGTGCGGCTGGGCTCGGCCGACCCCGCGCGCAGCGCCACCGGCCTGCTGGCGCTCACCAGCATCGGCGCGTCCTCCGACAAACAGGGCGGGGACAGCGACACCAGGGTCGCGGCCACCGCCAAGCTCCTCGCCCAGCGGATGTCGGACGGCGACACCCAGGTGCTCGGGACCCTGGCCGGCGACGACTCGGGCGCCGAGGAGGGCAATCCCGCCCGCAACCAGGCCGTGCTGCTGTCCGAGCAGGCCGCGTTCGCCCACAACGCCGATTCGACCGGGGCCGGGAAGCTCGACCTCTTCTACCCCAAGGACGGCACCCCGCTGCTCGACTATCCCTTCGCGCTGGTCAACGAGGATCAGCTCAGTACGGACAAGAGCCGGGCGGCGCTGCGGTTCATGACCCTGCTGTCCGAGGAGAGCGCGCAGCGCACACTGGAGGAGCACGGTTTCCGGACGGTCGACGGCACGGCGGGCGACACTCTGGTCGAGTCGGCGGGCGGCCGGTCGCCTCAGCCGTACGCCACCTCACCCGCCACGGCGCCTTCCGACGAGACACTCCAGGAGACGCTCGGCATGTGGACGATCACCGTGCAGAGCGCACGGCTCACCACCGTCGTCGATGCCTCGGGGTCGATGGCCACGATCGTGCCGGGCCGCAACCAGTCCCGGATGGACGTCACCAAGGCATCCCTGATCGAGGCCCTCAACCAGTTCACCCCGAACGACGAGATCGGCCTCTGGGAGTTCGCCACCAGGCTCGACGGCGACAAGGACTACCGCCGGCTGGTGGCGACCAGCCGGCTCGGGGAGAAGACGAAGAACGGCGGCACCCACCGTGCGAAGCTCACGGACGCGTTCTCGGCGCTGCAGCCCGTGCCGGACGGGGCGACCGGGCTGTACGACACCACGCTGGCCGCCTACAAGGAGGCGCAGCGCACCTACGTGAAGGGAAAGTTCAACGCCGTCGTGATCCTCACCGACGGCTCGAACCAGGATGACCATTCCATCTCGCGCAGCGCCCTGATCGCGGAACTCACCCGGATCGCCGACCCCGAGCGACCGGTTCCGCTGCTCGCCATCGCCGTCGGCCCCGACGCCGACCGCGAGGAGGTGAACGAGATAGCCAAGGTGACCGGTGGCGGCGGCTACCAGGTCAACGACCCGGCCGAGATCCAGGCGGTGATCCTTCAGGCGGTCATGACCGCCGGGCAGAGCGGCCGCGCCGCCCGGGAGTAGCCGCCGAGCCGTGCCGGACGCGAGCGGTCGGAGCCGTCCCGGGACGGAGCCGTCCCAGTCTGGGTCCGGCCCCGGACCCGGACGGTCTGACCCGCCCGGGTCCGGACCCGCCCGGGTCCGGACCCACCCGCTCAGGTTCCCGCGATGCCCACCGGCCAGCTGTGCACGGGCTCCCCGGCCTGCATCAGTTCGGCGTACCGGCGGGTCATGGCGGCGAGAGCGGCGTCCCGCCCCAGTCCGGCCTCGCGCGCCCGGTGATAGGTGTCCGCCTGCCAGGACGCCCCGTTGGTCCGCCGCTTGCAGCGCTCCTCGATGATGCCGAGGTAGTGGTCGCGGTCGGCGGCTTCGATGTTCCACGCGTCGAGGCCGGCGGCCGCCAGCGGCAGCAGTTCGTCCCGTACGAGCTTGGTCACCGGTACCCGGGTCAGCCCGCCGGTGCGGCCGGGCCGGGGCCAGAGCAGCTCGGCGTCGATGCCCCGGCGGCAGGCGGTGTCGAAGTTCTCGGCCGCCGCGGCGAACGGCATCCTCGTCCACACCGGGCGGGACTCCTCCGCCAGGGCCCGCACGAGCCCGTAGTAGAGCGCGGCGTTGGCGATCACGTCCGCGACGGTCGGTCCGGCGGGCAGCACCCGGTTCTCCACCCGGAGGTGGGGAACGCCGTCCGACAGCCCGTACACCGGCCGGTTCCAGCGGTAGACCGTGCCGTTGTGCAGCACGAGTTCCTGGAGCCGGGGCACCCCGCCCTCGTCGAGGACCCGCAGCGGCTCCTCCTCGTCGCAGATGGGCAGGAGCGGGGGGAAGTAGCGCACGTTCTCCTCGAAGAGCTCGTACGCCGAACCCGTCCACCGCTCCCCGAACCAGGTCCTGGGACGCACCCCCTGGTTCTGCAGTTCGGGCGGCCTGGTGTCCGTGGCCTGCTGGAAGAGCGGCGGACGCGACTCCCGCCACAGCTCCCGGCCGAACAGGAAGGGCGAATTGGCGCCCAGGGCCACCTGGACCGCGGCAACGGCCTGGGCGGCGTTCCAGACGTCGGAGAACCGTTCCGGGGTCACCTGCAGATGGAGCTGGACCGAGGTGCAGGCCGCCTCCGGCGCGATCGAGCCGGAGGTGCAGACCAGGTGCTCCACACCTTCGATATCGAGGGAGAAATCCTCGCCGCGCGCCGCCACCATTTGGTCGTTCAGCAGCGCGTAGCGGTCCACTTCGGAGAGGTTCCCGCGGACCATGTCCGCACTGCCGACGGTGGGCAGGATTCCGATCATCATGATCCCGGCATCGACCTCACCGGCCTTCCGGTCGGCATATCCGAGGCCGATCCGCAGCTCTTCGGCCAGCTGATCGAGAACGCGGCCGTCCAGGCGATGGGGAACAATGTTCACTTCCAGATTGAACATCCCGAGTTCCGTCTGGAAATCCCGGCTCGCGATGCGTTCCAGGACCTGTCCATTCAACATCTTCGGCATGCCGTCGGAACCCGCCAGGTTCAGCTCGATCTCCATGCCCATGAGGTTGCGCGGCCGGTCGAATCTCCGCTCCTCCAGCAGCCTCTCCAGCCCCTCCAGGCACTGGTGGAGCTTCCGTCGGTACCTCTGCCGATCGGACAGGTCAAAGGCGCCCGCCACGACCTTCTCCCCCATCGACGTGTCCCTCCGTGAGTGGGCGGCCCGCGGCCCAGGCCGCTCGCGTCACGATCGATAATGCCCAGACGGAGTGATCCATAACGCCCCGCGGACGGTGCACACCCGCTAATCTGATGACCGCGGCCGGGGGCACATTCACTCGGCATGACGCAGTGAGCGGTTTCCGCCGTTCGGGCGCGAAGAATGCGCCGACGCGTTTCAGCCTACCGCGTCGGAGGAAAAACCCGAGGCGGCAGCTGCGCCGGTCACACCGAATCAGCATAATCTCCGCATAATAAAGTCTGGATACCGTCTTGCCGGCAATAGTAGTGACGGCTAGTGGAATCACCGCGTGAACACGTGTCGTATAAACTCCGCGGACGAGGCAGAGAGTTGACGCACCGGCTCAGTCACCGGCCTCCTCTGGCCCCGCACGCCGACAGCGCCGTCTGCACCCGCCCACGCTCCACCGTGTCTCCGAAGTGAGAGGCGACCCACTATGCCCCTGCATGTTCCTCCGGCTCCCGCGCCCGCGCTGAGAAGCGTCCTCGCGGCGCTCGGTTCACCCACCGCGGTCCGCGAGGCCCGAACACCTGCCCTGCGGTCGGCCCAGGGCCCCCTGAGCCCCGAACACCCCCTCCCCGTACACGTGCTGGACCGCGGTGGACCGGGCGGACTCACACCCACCACCCGGCTCGCCGCCTGGCGCTTCCAGATCTGCGGCGCGGAGCGGGCGGTCGCCGCGGCGGACACCATGCTCACTCCCGACGGCTGGACCTTCTCGCACTTCTTCGAGGGCCCCTACATCGCCTCGACCGAACTCGCCCTGCGCCAGGCGGAGGCGGCGAGCACGCACTACCAGCCGAGGCTGCTGTCCATTCCCGAGCTCTACATGCTGGCGCTGTGGCTGCACGAGGACACCGAGGCCGACGCGTCCACCGGGTCCCCCGCCCCGGCCGATCTGCTGGTTCCACTGGCTCCCGCCCCTCCGGGCATCGCGGCACACCGTCCGCACCAGGTCGCCGATCTGCTTCCCGTGATCACCACCCGCATCACGCCCGGCCCCGGCCCCCTGCTCGGCTCCCCGGCCTGACCTCCGGCCGCCCCCCACTTCACTGTGCCCCGCCTCCGATTCCGGTGGCGGGGCACAGCGCGCGGGGGCGCATCCGCGCCCCATCCGGACTAGCCCCATCCGGCCACCCCGAACCACCCGAAGTGACAGGGCAGTTGCGTTGAACCGTCCGGGCGGGTGATGCGTCATGAGAGGAGAAGCAGCGCTGCCGCGAAATCCCTGCGGATTGACGCCCGTGGGGCAACACTGGGACCGGACCGATCGATACGGGGGGCGGCCATGAACACCACTTCAAGCCGCAGGACACTCAACTCAACGCAGCGAAAGAACCCAGCCATGTGTCAGCACCAGCCACCCTGCCCCACAGCCGACTCAGCCGACCGGGAAGCAGCCCGCCCGGTGGCGCACCATCCGGAACAGGGCTGGAGCCTGCTGTGCAACGGCGTCCTGCTCTTCGAGGACACCGGTGAGCTGCTCCCGGACGGGCAGATCATCGCGCCCCACCGGCCGCTGGGAACGGGCCGGGTGGTGAAGGCCGCCTGACCGCGGCAGATACGGGGAGGGGCCGGCCCGGAGAGATCTCCGAACCGGCCCCGACGCAGTCGCGCGTCATACGGCGACGTCCATGACGTCGGTCCCGTCAGTTGTCGTACTCGTCCAGCGGCGGGCAGGAGCAGACGAGGTTGCGGTCACCGAACGCACCGTCGATCCGGCGCACCGGCGGCCAGTACTTGTCCGCGGCGGTGACCCCGGCCGGGAAGACCGCCACCTCACGGCTGTAGCCGTGCGCCCAGTCCCCGCCCAGCGCGGCCGCCGTGTGCGGGGCATTGGCCAGCGGGTTGTCGTCCGCGCTCCACTCGCCGGAGGCGACCTTCTCGATCTCGCCGCGAATGGCGATCATCGTGTCGCAGAAGCGGTCCACCTCCGCGAGGTCCTCGCTCTCGGTCGGTTCGATCATCAGCGTGCCCGCGACCGGGAACGACATGGTCGGTGAGTGGAAGCCGTAGTCGATGAGCCGCTTGGCCACGTCGTCGATGCTGACACCGGTCGCCTTGGAGATCGGCCGCAGATCCACGATGCACTCGTGCGCGACGAGCCCGGCCGGGCCGTTGTAGAGGATCGGGTAGTGCGGCTCCAGCCGCTTGGCGATGTAGTTCGCAGCGAGTACGGCGACCTGCGTCGCACGCTTCAGACCCTCCCCGCCCATCAGGCGTACGTACGCCCACGAGATCGGCAGGATGCCCGCGGAGCCCCACGGAGCGGCCGAGATCGGGCCGACCCCGGTCTCCGGACCGGCGGCGGGCTGCAGCGGGTGGTTCGGCAGGTACGGCGCCAGGTGCGCGCGCACACCGACCGGGCCGACGCCGGGGCCGCCGCCGCCGTGCGGGATGCAGAAGGTCTTGTGCAGGTTCAGGTGCGAGACGTCGCCGCCGAAGTGGCCCGGCTTGGCGAGGCCGACCAGCGCGTTGAGGTTGGCGCCGTCCACGTACACCTGACCGCCCGCGTCGTGCACCTCGGCGCAGATGTCCGCGACGTGCTCCTCGAAGACACCGTGCGTCGACGGGTAGGTGATCATGAGCACGGCCAGCTCGTCGCGGTGCTGCTCGATCTTGGCGCGGAGGTCCTGGATGTCGACCTCGCCGTCGTCGGCGGTCTTCACCACGACGACCCGCATACCGGCCATCACCGCGCTGGCCGCGTTGGTGCCGTGCGCGGAGGACGGGATCAGGCAGACGGTCCGCCCCTCGTCACCGTTGGCACGGTGGTACGCCCGGACGGCCAGCAGCCCGGCGAACTCGCCCTGCGAGCCGGCGTTCGGCTGGATGGACACCGCGTCGTAACCGGTGACCTCGGCCAGCCGCTCCTCCAGCTCACGGATGAGCGTCAGGAAGCCCTGGGCCTGCTCGGCCGGCGCGAAGGGGTGCAGCGCGCCGAACTCGGGCCAGGTGATCGACTCCATCTCTGCGGTCGCGTTCAGCTTCATGGTGCAGGAGCCGAGCGGGATCATGCCGCGGTCCAGCGCGTAGTCGCGGTCGGCGAGCTTGCGGAGGTAGCGCAGCATCGCGGTCTCGGAGCGGTGCTGGTGGAAGACCGGGTGGGTCAGCACGTCGTCGGAGCGCAGCAGCTGCTCGGGCAGCGCGTCGGCGGCCGTGGCGTCCAGCGCCTCGATGTCACCGCTGACACCGAAGGACGCCCAGACGGACGCGATCTCCGTACGCGTGGTCGTCTCGTCACAGGCGAGCGAGACGAGATCGCCGTCGACGAGCCGCAGGTTCACGCCGCGCTCACGGGCGTCGGCCACGACCTCCGCGGCCCGGCCGGGCACCCGGACGGTGAGCGTGTCAAAGTGCGAGCCGGTGACGACCTCGACGCCGCCGGCCCGCAGGCCCTGCGCGAGGATCGCCGCGTAACGGTGGGTGCGCCGCGCGATCGTCCGCAGCCCGTCGGGGCCGTGGTAGACGGCGTACATGCCGGCCATCACGGCGAGGAGCACCTGGGCGGTGCAGATGTTGCTGGTGGCCTTCTCACGGCGGATGTGCTGCTCGCGGGTCTGCAGGGCCAGCCGGTACGCCTTGTTGCCGTCGGCGTCCACGGAGACGCCCACGAGGCGGCCCGGCAGGCTACGGGCGAACTTCTCGCGCACGGCCATGAAGCCGGCGTGCGGTCCGCCGAAGCCCATCGGCACGCCGAAGCGCTGCGTGGTGCCCACCGCGATGTCCGCGCCCAGTTCGCCGGGCGAGGTGAGCAGGGTGAGCGCCAGCAGGTCGGCGGCGACGGTGACGATCGCGCCCAGCTCGTGGGACCGCTCGATGACGGGCCGCAGATCGCGCACGGCACCGGAGGCGCCCGGGTACTGCAGCAGTACGCCGAAGACGCCGCGCTCGGCGATCTCCGCCGGGATGCCGTCGGCCAGGTCCGCGACGACGACCTCGACACCGGTCGGTTCCGCGCGGGTCCGGATCACGGCGACGGTCTGCGGGAGGGCGTCGGCGTCGACCAGGAAGACGCCGTTCTTCACCTTGCCTACGCGCCGGGCCAGCGCCATCGCCTCGGCGGCGGCGGTGCCCTCGTCGAGCAGCGAGGCACCGGAGGTGGGCAGCCCGGTCAGATCCGCGACCATCGTCTGGAAGTTCAGGAGGGCCTCGAGGCGGCCCTGGGAGATCTCCGGCTGGTACGGCGTGTAGGCCGTGTACCAGGCGGGGTTCTCCATCACGTTGCGCAGGATCACCGGCGGGGTGAACGTGCCGTAGTAGCCGAGCCCGATCATCGGGGCCAGCACCTGGTTGCGGTCGGCGAGCGCCCGCAGTTCGGCCAGCACCTCGGCCTCGGTGCGGGCCGTCGGAAGCCGCAGCGCCTCGGTGCTCCGGATGACATCGGGCACCGCGGCCGCGGTCAGCTCGTCGAGCGAGCCGTAACCGACCTGGGCGAGCATCTTCGCCTGCGCCGCGGCGTCGGGACCGATATGACGCTGCTCGAACGGGATTCCCTGTTCGAGCTGGGAGAGCGAAGTGCGACGGGGGGTCATGGTGGAGGCCTCCTGGTCTGTCACGACCTGCGAGGGGCACCGCGGCGCGGGGTGCCCGAACGGCCTCCCCCTCTGTCATCTCAACCTGAGAGCTTCACCGGTGCCACTGCGCGCACCGGCTTTCACCGTCGGTGAGGGAGGGACCCACTCGGCACACATGCCGTGCGGAACCCGCCCTGCTTTCCAGAGTGACCTCGTCCGTGCGGTACGGGGGCCTGAGAGATTCCGGGGAGGATTTGCTCCTTCGGCGCCTCCGGATTCGCTCCGGAGGACTCTCCCGCACGGGGTAAGCAGCCGCCCCCAGCCTACCAGCGGGGTACCCGGCGCAGTTTTCGAGTGGCCAACCCCACGGATCTGCACTTCTGTGGTTCCTGTGGAGTACCCGCGACCAGTGGGAGGGACCGTGCAGACCGACATCGATCCGCGCAGCCTGATCGGCCGCAAGGCCTTCGACCGCGAGGGCACCAAGATCGGAACCGTGGACGAGGTGTACCTCGACGACGCGACCGGTGTGCCGGAGTGGGCGGCGGTGCGCACCGGACTGTTCAGCCGGGACGCCTTCGTCCCGCTGGAGCCCAGCGAGTTCGTCAAGGACGTGCTTCGCGTCCCCTTCGACCGCACCCTGATCAGGGACGCACCCGACTTCGGGGTCGGCCGGCACCTCTCGCCGGAACAGGAGCTCCAGCTCTACCGGCACTACGGTCTGGACTCCCCGCCAGAGGAGACCGCCCCTGACCGGGACTTCGGCAGGCTGGCCGGCCAGGACGAGTAGTCGGCCGGGTCCCGCACGAGCGGCAGCGGATCGGCGGGCCGGAGTGCCGGATCGTCGATGCGGAACGTACGCACCCGGCCGGGCGCCGATTCCGGCTCCTCGAAGCGCACCGTGACCCGGCCGACCCCGCTGCCCTGCACCCAGCCGTGGCCGTGGGCGTCGTGCCGCACGTCGTGTCCGGCCGGCCAGCGGCGGGCCGCGAGCTGCTCGGCGCTCTCCTGTTCCGGCTCCCCCGGCTCCGGCCGGCCCTCGTCCGTTCCCGCGTCCCCGCCGGTCTCCGCACCTCCGGCCTGCCCGGCGGCGGCAAGGTCTGCGGCGAGCCCGGCCGCGGCGCGCTCGTCGGCCGCCTGCGCGAACAGGTCCTCCTGGGTGTAGTCGGCCAGCCCGGTGACGCCCACTCCCAGCAGCCGCACTCCCCCGGTGGTGTCCACGGACTCCAGGAGCCGCGCCGCGGCCTCCCGGACCACCGTGGGGTCGTCGGTGGGCCCGCGCAGCGTCTCGGAGCGGGTCAGGGTCGAGAAGTCGTAACGGCGCACCTTCAGCACCACGGTCCTGCCCGAGCGCTCCGCCGCGCGCAGCCGCTGGACACATCGGTCGGCGAGCCGCTCGACCTCGCTCCTGACCCGGACCCGGTCGTGCAGGTCCATGTCGAAGGTGTCCTCGACCGAGACCGATTTCGCGTCGCGCTCGGCCACGACCGGCCGGTCGTCGTGGCCGGAGGCCATCCGGTGCAGCGAGCTGCCGTGTGCCTTGCCCAGCAGCCGTACGAGCTCCGCCTCGCCCGCCTCTGCCAGGTCGTTCACCGTGGTCATCCCGGCGCGCCGCAGATGGTCCGCGGTGGCCGGCCCGACGCCGGGCAGGGTGCGCACCGGCATGGGCGCGAGCATCTCCCGCTCGGTACCCGGCTCTATCAGCATGATCCCGTCGGGCTTCGCCTCCTCCGAGGCGATCTTGGCCAGCATCTTGGAGCCTGCCAGGCCGACGGATCCACTGAGTCCGGTGACCGCCTCGATCGCCCCGCGCAGCTGCTCGCCGATGGCCAGCGCGGAAGCCGCGCCGTCCGCGGTGCCGCCCGCCTCCAGGTCGACGAAGGCCTCGTCCAGGCTCAGTGGCTCCACCAGCGGCGACAGCCGGCCCAGCAGCTCCATGACCTGGTCGCTCACCGTCCGGTACAGCGCGAAGCGCGGCACCAGATAGGCGGCGTTCGGCGCCAGCCGTCTGGCCTGCGCCATCGGCATGGCCGAGTGGACCCCGAAACGCCGGGCCTCGTACGAGGCGGTGGCGACGACCCCGCGCGGTCCCAGCCCGCCCACCACGACCGGTTTGCCGCGCAGACTCGGCTTCGACGCCTGCTCGGCAGAGGCGTAGAAGGCATCCATGTCCAGATGCAGGATGGTCGGCGCGGCTCTCACATCAACCGATGCTGCCCCATGGCACTGACAATCGCCGGACGGCGACCGCCCGCCGGGCCGGGGTGTCCCGCGCCCGGCCGGGGCTCACCGGGTCAGCCGGCCCGGTTGCGCCGTCGGGCGAGCTCATCGGCGGGGTTGTTCCCGATCAGCGTCTCGCCGGTGTCCACCCGCTCCCCGTGCAGCTGTGACAGCGCGACGTCCACGTCCCGCCAGACCACCCCCACGGCGATACCGAAGACGCCCTGACCCCCCTGGAGCAGCTCTACGACCTCGGCGGGCGAGGAGCACTCGTAGACCGTCGCTCCGTCGCTCATCAGCGTCATGCGCTCCAGGTCCTGGAACCCACGGGCCCGCAGGTGCTGGACCGTGGTGCGGATGTTCTGGAGGGCCACCCCGGTGTCGAGGAAGCGCTTCACGATCTTCAGCAGGACGACGTCCCTGAAGCTGTAGAGCCGTTGTGTGCCCGACCCGTAGGCCGGCCGGACGCTCGGCTCGACCAGGCCCGTACGGGCCCAGTAGTCGAGCTGTCGATAAGTGATCCCCGCCGCCGCGCATGCTGTCGGCCCGCGATAGCCGATGTCCTTGGCCGATGCCACGCCGCCCCCCGCCACCGCAGCCGGCGCAGCCGGCTGCCTGATGGTCTGGTCGGCTGAACTCCCCTGCTGCGGATACGGCCCACCCACTGCCGCACCGTCGCCGCTGCTTCCCACGCCGACCTCCGTCCTTGACCTGCCCACTCGAAGGTAGGCAGTCACCCGGGGTGCGTCAACGATCGCCACACTCGGCACGCCGAGTGATAATCACCCTGAGGGTGGTTTCCCGTGACCCTCGACCGGGAAAGGCTTGTCGGATGCGCTGACGGCGCCCCAACGGGGACGTCACTGACTGTTCGTGCCGAAGTCCTCCGGCGAGATCTGGTCGAGGAATTCGCGGAACTTCTCCACCTCGTCCTCCTGCTCGTCGGGAATCGCGATTCCCGCGTCATCGAGCACCCCGTCACTGCCGTAGATCGGCGTTCCGGTACGCAAGGCGAGCGCTATGGCGTCGGACGGCCGCGCACTCACCTCGACTCCGCTCGCGAAGACCAGCTCCGCGTAGAAGACCCCTTCCCTGAGGTCCGTGATCCGGACCTCGGTGAGCTCCTGGCCCACGGCCTCGAGCACATCCTTGAAGAGGTCATGGGTCAGCGGCCTCGCCGGAGCCATGCCCTGCTGGGCGAAGGCGATCGCGGTCGCCTCGCCAGGACCGATCCAAATAGGGAGGTACCGGTCGCCTCCCACTTCACGCAGGAGCACGATCGGCTGGTTGGAGGGCATTTCCACCCGGACACCCACAACGTCGAGCTCGTTCACACAGCAACCCTAGGACGTGCTTGGCCGGTTTGGGTAGTCGGGGCCCACGCGGATCAGTGGAGTCTGATCTGGAGCGCGGTCTGTACCAGGGCCGAATGCAGCCGCACAGAGAGCTCCGCCAGCTCCTTCGCGGTGGCCTCGGCATGGGCTCTGGTCTGCGGATTCCGGTGCCGGCGCAGGGGTGCGACCACCTGCTCGATCAGCCCGGCCTCCCGGTCCGCGGCCGCCCGCATGGCGCGCAGATGCCGCGGTTCCAGACCGAACCGGCCCAGATCCGCCACGAGCCTGGCGACGGTGACCGTCTCGGCGTCGTATCCGCCGTCGGCCGACGGCACGACCAGACCGTACGACTCCCACGCGTCAAGGTCGCTCTCGGTGACCTCCGCGGCAGCGAGCAGCTCGGCCCGGCCGATGCGGGCGGCGGTGGCCCGGCCCGTCCCGCCGGTCCAGCTGCCGTCGGTGAAGTCCCGCTCACCGTCCGGGGCCGGCAGGGGTGCTCGCTCGCCCCGGGCGACTGCGTCCAGGTGCTCGCGGATGACCTTGAGCGGAAGGTAGTGGTCCCGCTGCATCCGCAGCACCTGGGCGAGCCGCTCGACATCGTCGGGGCGGAACTTGCGATAGCCCGAGGGCGTCCGCTGCGGCTCGACGAGCCCCTCCGCCTCCAGGAACCGGATCTTGGAGATGGTGACTTCGGGAAACTCGTCCCGCAGCTGCAGGAGCACCGTGCCGATGCTCATCGGGCGGTCGTCGGCGGTGGCGGTGCCGTTTCCGGCACCGCCCGTCGGTGTTCTCAGCATGGACCTTCCTCGGGGTCCCCCCGACGGAGTCAGGGGCGGGTCAGATGGCCCGCTGGCTCGCGTAGAAGACCAGCCGGTACTTACCGATCTGCACTTCGTCACCGTTGGACAGCGCGACGGAGTCGATGCGCTCACGATTGACGTACGTGCCGTTGAGGCTGCCCACGTCCTCGACCGTGAAGCTGCCGTCGGGACTCCGGCGGAACTCCACGTGGCGGCGCGAGACCGTCACGTCGTCGAGGAAGATATCGCTCTGCGGGTGGCGGCCGGCCGTGGTCAGATCACCGTCCAGCAGGAAGCGGCTGCCCGAATTCGGACCGCGGCGCACCACCAGGAGCGCCGAGCCGAGCGGCAGGGCGTCCACAGCGGCCTGGGCCTCGGGCGAGAGCGACGGCGCCGACGTCTGACCGGTCGCCTCCGCCTCGTAGGCCTCGAGGCCGGAGATGGAGATGGTCGACGTCGTCTCCGAGGCCCGCTCGGGAACCCCGCCCCTCAGCGGCGCGCCGCAGTTGGAGCAGAAACGGCTGGCTTCGGCATTGCGGTGACCGCACCTCGTACAGACCGGCATGGACGAACCCTCCTGCCTCGGGGTGAACCCTCCACCCGTACTTGAGGTTGACGGTTCTCCGAAACCTATGCGGCCGGGACCGGCGGGGTCAACAGACGACGCGCCCGAATTGTCACCCCCCGGGCCTCCCACCTGATCGCGGAAGAGCGGGCGCTCCGAGCCCTGCTCGTCGGCTTGACCATTACGCGGCGCGCGATGGCGGGCAGCCTCATCGCGTGCGCTCTTGCCGAACAACTTTCCAAACAACTTCACGGGCGATTCCCCTTGACCGAAACAGACCCGCCCGTGGGGCAGGACGAACCCTGAATGAACACACCTGCCGACCCGGACATCTTCACAACGTCCGTATCTACTCGACAGTTTCCACCACGCACCACGAATACGATGCGCCGACCCCCCGCAACCTTCTGCCCGTGTCCCCCGACGCCCACGCGTCCCGGTTTCACTGGGCCGACGACCGAGCGTAGTCAGGCCGCTCCGCCGGTCGCAAGGCGTTCACGACAATGTCCTCGGCCTGCGACACGTGCACGGTGGCCTGCTCCTTCTCCAACGTCTGCACCACGCCTCCCGGGATGTTCAGCGCCGGTTCCAGATCCTGCGGCTTGCCGATGACCTTGAAGACGTACGGAGCCGAGATCTTCCGCCCGTCGACCTTGATGGCGCCGCCGTCACCGGAGAAGTACGTATTGGCCACCACCCGCACACCGTTGACCTCGATGGCCTCGGCGCCGGCAGCCCGGAGCTCCTGAAGCGCGTCGAGCAGCTTGTCCGCCTCGACCGCGTCACCCGGGTCGTTGATGGTGAGGGTGATTCCCGGGCCGTGCGCCGCCACCGTGCCCGCGAGGATGCCGAGTTGACGCTCCTTCTCGACCGTCTGCTTACGGGCCTCCTCCGCCTGGTCGGAGCTGTTCTCCAGCTCCGTGCGCTGGTCGTCCAGGCGCTGCTTCTCGTCCTCCAGCCGCTGCGAACGGTCGTCCACCTCGTCGAGGATGCGGACCAGGTCCTCCTGACGCGCGCCACGCAGGGCGCTGTTGTCGCTGTTGGACCGCACCTGAATCGCGAGCCCGAGACCGAGCACGAACAGCAGTACCGCGACGATGAGTTGGGCGCGGGTCACCCGCGGCGGCCAGATGCCGGCGAGCAGTCGCTGGCGTCCGGTGAGCTCCTTGGGCGCGTCCACGGGCCGCTCGCCGGGCTGTTCCCGGTCGCCGGTGAATTCCTCGTCGTTGCTCATCGGCCTCAGGCCCGGAAGACGTGCCGGCGGATGGCGGCGGCGTTGGAGAAGATCCGGATACCCAGGACGACCACCACACCGGTGGAGAGCTGGGCACCGACGCCCAGCTTGTCGCCCAGGAAGACGATAAGGGCGGCCACGACCACGTTCGAGAGGAACGAGACCACGAAGACCTTGTCGACGAAGATTCCGTCGAGCATCGCCCGGAGGCCGCCGAAGACGGCATCGAGGGCGGCCACGACGGCGATCGGGAGGTAGGGCTCGACCACCGCCGGCACTTCGGGCCGGACCAACAGTCCGACCACGACTCCCACGACGAGGCCCAGTACGGCGATCACGATGTGCCCTTCCCTGTGTCTGCCGCACCACTGCCGGTGTCTGCGGCCTTATAAGGCTCTGCTGTCCGTACGATCATGCTCGGGGCGGCCGGGAGGTTCACCTTCTCCTGGACGGAGATGCTCGTCCTGATGTCGAAGGTGTCCTTCAGCGCTTGCAGGTACTGGCCGTCGGCGCTGTCGCGGAAGGCGGCACCGAGCTTCTTCCCGTCCCCCACCGCGAGCACCGAGTACGGCGGCACGAGCGGTTTGTTGTCGACCAGTATGGCGTCGCCCGCGGCCCGGATCGCCGACAGGGCGGTCAGACGCTGCCCGTTGATGGCGATCGCTTCGGCGCCGGACTGCCACAGCCCGTTGACGACCCGCTGCATATCCCGGTCCCGGACCCGTCCGGTGTCGGAGAAGCCACTGGTCTCACGCGGCCCGCCGCCGCCCTGGTCGGTGTCCTTCGCGTCGTCGACGACCAGCTTCACGCCGGGCCCGTGCACGGCGGTCGCGCCGGAGAGCAGCGCTACCAGTTCCGCCTGGTCGCCGCCGTGTTTTTCCAGAGCTTTGCGCTGGCGTCGGCCGACGTCGTCGCGGACCTTCTCGACCTGGTCCTCAAGGGTGTCGGCCGCGTCGGTCTCCGCATCGATCCGGTCGATCAGCTCTTCGCGTTCCTTGGCGAGGACCGGCGCCGAGACCCGTGCCTGTGCGGCGCCCAGAGTGACAACGAGCGCGGCCAGCGCCAGGCACGCCGCGAAGCCCAGCTTCGCCTTGAGCGTGCGGGGCAGGCCGGCCCGGCCGTCGGCCTTGCGACGGGCCGATGCCTCGGCGTATCCGTCGTCCAGGCTGTGGTCCATCACATTGGTCAGCAGCGACATGGATGCGTCGGGGCGCGCGGGCGGCGAGGCCGTACTCCGATCGGGGGGCTGCTGCGACATGCCGCACATCGTCGCACGTCGCAGCAGCTACCGCCGAATGGCCCCACCGGTGTAGCGGGAGGCGCCGGATGTCTCAGTCGCCCGAGCTCTCGACGATCGTCGACCACTCGTCCAGCAGGGCCTGCGCCGATGCGTCGTCCGGCCCTTCCGCCCACAGGTGGGTGACCGCTTCCGCCCGGTCCGGGAGCACCATTACCCAGCGGCCGTCGGCCTCGACGACCCGGACGCCGTCCGTCGTGTCGACGTCACGGTCTCCGGCGGCCTCGACGACCCGGCGCATCACCAGCCCCTTCACGGCCCACGGAGTCGCCAGATCACGGCGCAGCACATGGGCGCGCGGGATACGTGCGTCGATCTGGCTGAGCGTGAGCTGCGTCCTGGCGACCAGCCCGATCAGCCGCACGAATGCGGCCGAGCCGTCGAAGACACTGCTGAATTCCGGAACGATGAAGCCGCCCCGGCCGTCTCCACCGAAGATGGTGCCTTCCTCGCGTCCGACCCTGGTCAGGTCGTCCGGTGATGTCGTCGTCCACTCGACCTGGGTGCCGTGGTACGCGGCCACCTGCTCGGCGATCCGGGTGGTGGTCACCGGCAGCGCCACCCGCCCGCTGCGTCGCTCGGCGGCGACTAGGTCGAGCATGACGAGCAGGGCCCGGTCGTCCTCGATGATCCGGCCCCGCTCGTCGACCAGGGAGAGCCGTTCACCGACCGGGTCGAACCGGACGCCGAAGGCCGCCCTGGCCGAGGAGACGATCTCCCCGAGCCGTACCAGTCCGGACCGCCGGGTCTCGGCGGACTCGGTGGGACGCGACTCGTCCAGCCCCGGATTGATGGTCAGCGCGTCCACACCGAGCCGTCCCAGCAGGCTGGGCAGAACAAGCCCCGCGCTGCCGTTGGAGGCGTCGACGACGACCTTGAGCCCGGCATCGGCGATTCCGGCGGTGTCCACGTTCCGCAGCAGGGATCCGGTGTACGAGTCGAAGACACTGGACGGGAAGTGCAGATCGCCGATCTCGCCGGGGAAGGCGCGGCGGTACTCCTGCCGGGCGTAGACGCGGTCCAGCTTTCGCTGCTGCGCCTGGGAGAGGTCCGCACCGCTCGCGTCGAAGAACATGATGTCGACGGAGTCGGGGACACCCGGCGACGTCCGGATCATGATGCCGCCAGCGCTGCCGCGTGCGGTCTGCTGACGCGCCACGGGCAGCGGTACGTTCTCCAGGTCGCGGACATCGATGGCACTGGCCTGAAGGGCCGAGATCACCGCGCGCTTCAGCGCTCGGGCCCCTCGGGAGTGGTCACGCGCGGTGGTGACCGTCGAACCCTTCTTCAGCGTCGTGGCGTACGCTCCGGCCAGCCTGACGGCCAGTTCCGGTGTGATCTCGACGTTCAGGATTCCGGAGACACCGCGCGCTCCGAACAGATGAGCCTGTCCGCGCGACTCCCAGATCACCGAGGTGTTGACGAATGCGCCTGCCTCAATGGTCTTGAAGGGGTAGACGCGGACGTTGCCCTGAATGATCGATTCCTCGCCGACGAGGCATTCGTCGCCGATGACGGCGCCGTCCTCGATCCGGGCGGCACGCATGATGTCGGTGTTCTTGCCGATGACACAGCCGCGCAGATTGCTGTGATCACCGATGTACACGTTGTCGTGCACCACGGCCTTGTGCAGGAACGCCCCGCTCTTCACGACGACGTTCGACCCGATGACCGTGTGTTCACGGATCTCGACCCCGGCCTCGACCTTGGCGTAGTCACCGATGTACAGAGGGCCCCGGAGTACCGCGTCGGGATGTACCTCCGCGCCTTCGGCCACCCATACACCGGGCGAGATCTCGAAACCGTCGATCTCCACGTCGACCTTGCGCTCAAGAACGTCGGCCTGGGCCTTGACGTAGCTCTCGTGCGTTCCCACGTCCTCCCAGTAGCCCTCGGCGACATAGCCGTAGATCGGCTTGCCTTCCTTCATGAGCTGCGGGAAGACGTCTCCGGACCAGTCCACGGAGACATCGGCCTCGACGTAGTCGAAGACCTCGGGCTCCATCACGTAGATACCCGTGTTGACGGTGTCCGAGAAGACCTGGCCCCAGGTGGGCTTCTCCAGGAACCGCTCGACCTGACCCGCTTCGTCCACGATCGTGATCCCGAATTCCAGGGGATTCGGTACACGGGTGAGGCAGACCGTGACCAGGCCGCCCTTTTCCTTGTGGAACGCGATGAGGTCGGTGAGATCGAAATCGGTGAGAGCGTCACCGGAGATGACGAGGAAGGTGTCGTCCTTCAATGCCTCTTCGGCATTCTTCACGCTGCCCGCGGTGCCGAGCGGTTTCTCCTCATTGGCGTAGGTGAGCTCCATTCCGAGCTCTTCGCCGTCCCCGAAGTAGTTCTTCACCAGGGACGCGAGAAACTGGACGGTCACAACCGTCTCGTTGAGCCCGTGCCTCTTCAGCAGCCGAAGCACATGCTCCATGATCGGCCGATTGGCTACGGGCAGGAGCGGTTTGGGCATGCTTGAGGTCATGGGGCGAAGGCGAGTGCCTTCACCACCAGCCATCACGACGGCCTTCATGTCGGAAACGTCCTCCTCGAAGAGACGACGGTCTAGCCGACTTCGCCCGTCAGGGCAGCATCTGTGTCATCAGCCGCGGGCCGGCCACGCTGCGCGGCACCGCATCAACAGGCTCAATCGGCTACTGCATCCGCCTTGACAAGCCGGCGGACCTGAACCACATAGAGGATCCCTGCCCACCAGTAGAGCGTTGTACCCCATCCTGCGAACGCCCATCCGAAAACAGTGGCCAGCCATGCAAGCCAACCACCTCCGTCGCTGAGCAGCAACAAGGGAAACGCGTACATCAGATTGAACGTAGCCGCCTTGCCCAGGAAGTTCACCTGGGGCGGCGGATAGCCGTGCCGGCGCAGGATTCCCACCATCACGAGAAGCATCAGCTCGCGTGCGAGAAGCGCTGCGGTGAGCCAGAGGGGAAGGATCTCCCGCCAGGTCAGCCCGACAAGGGTCGAAAGAATGTAGAGACGGTCGGCGGCCGGGTCGAGCAGTCGCCCCAGGCTACTGATCTGGTTCCAGCGACGCGCCAGCTTTCCGTCCAGGTAGTCGCTGATACCGCTGAACATCAGTACGAGCAACGCCCAGCCGTCGCTCTTGGGCCCGCCGAACTCAGGACGGAGAATCAGCCACAGGAAGACAGGTACGCCGACGAGGCGAGCCATGCTGAGGATGTTGGGGATGGTGAGTACCCGGTTCGTCTGAACGCGAGTCTCCTGGACCTCCACCCGGGGGCCTCCTGTGAAGAACGTGCCAATGATGCCTCCTGACCCTACCCTCAGGGACGGCCGGCAGGTACACGGGGGTACCCGAAAGCTGGTCGGGAACGCAGAAAAGCCCCGTGCCACAAGGGCACGGGGCTCAACTATTTAAAAGGAGTTCGGCGGCGTCCTACTCTCCCACAGGGTCCCCCCTGCAGTACCATCGGCGCTGAAAGGCTTAGCTTCCGGGTTCGGAATGTAACCGGGCGTTTCCCTAACGCAATGACCACCGAAACACTATGAAATTAACCAACACCGGAACAAAACACGGCCGTTCGTTATTTCAGAACTAACACAGTGGACGCGAGCAACTGAGGACAAGCCCTCGGCCTATTAGTACCAGTCAGCTCCACCCGTTACCGGGCTTCCACATCTGGCCTATCAACCCAGTCGTCTACTGGGAGCCTTAACCAATCAAGTTGGTGGGAATACTCATCTCGAAGCAGGCTTCCCGCTTAGATGCTTTCAGCGGTTATCCTTTCCGAACGTAGCCAACCAGCCATGCCCTTGGCAGGACAACTGGCACACCAGAGGTTCGTCCGTCCCGGTCCTCTCGTACTAGGGACAGCCCTTCTCAATATTCCTACGCGCACAGCGGATAGGGACCGAACTGTCTCACGACGTTCTAAACCCAGCTCGCGTACCGCTTTAATGGGCGAACAGCCCAACCCTTGGGACCGACTCCAGCCCCAGGATGCGACGAGCCGACATCGAGGTGCCAAACCATCCCGTCGATATGGACTCTTGGGGAAGATCAGCCTGTTATCCCCGGGGTACCTTTTATCCGTTGAGCGACAGCGCTTCCACAAGCCACTGCCGGATCACTAGTCCCGACTTTCGTCCCTGCTCGACCCGTCGGTCTCACAGTCAAGCTCCCTTGTGCACTTACACTCAACACCTGATTGCCAACCAGGCTGAGGGAACCTTTGGGCGCCTCCGTTACTCTTTAGGAGGCAACCGCCCCAGTTAAACTACCCATCAGACACTGTCCCTGATCCGGATCACGGACCCAGGTTAGACATCCAGCACGACCAGAGTGGTATTTCAACGACGACTCCACAACCACTGGCGTGGCCGCTTCAAAGTCTCCCACCTATCCTACACAAGCCGAACCGAACACCAATATCAAACTATAGTAAAGGTCCCGGGGTCTTTCCGTCCTGCTGCGCGAAACGAGCATCTTTACTCGTAGTGCAATTTCACCGGGCCTATGGTTGAGACAGTCGAGAAGTCGTTACGCCATTCGTGCAGGTCGGAACTTACCCGACAAGGAATTTCGCTACCTTAGGATGGTTATAGTTACCACCGCCGTTTACTGGCGCTTAAGTTCTCAGCTTCGCCGACCCGAAAGTCAGCTAACCGGTCCCCTTAACGTTCCAGCACCGGGCAGGCGTCAGTCCGTATACATCGCCTTACGGCTTCGCACGGACCTGTGTTTTTAGTAAACAGTCGCTTCTCGCTGGTCTCTGCGGCCACCCCCAGCTCACCGAGTAAATCGGATCACCAGTGATGGCCCCCCTTCTCCCGAAGTTACGGGGGCATTTTGCCGAGTTCCTTAACCATAGTTCACCCGAACGCCTCGGTATTCTCTACCTGACCACCTGAGTCGGTTTAGGGTACGGGCCGCCATGAAACTCGCTAGAGGCTTTTCTCGACAGCATAGGATCATCCACTTCACCACAATCGGCTCGGCATCAGGTCTCAGCCTTAATGTGTGACGGATTTACCTACCACACGGCCTACACCCTTACCCCGGGACTACCACCGCCCGGGCTGGACTACCTTCCTGCGTCACCCCATCGCTTACCTAATACAAGTCTGGTTCGTCGGCTCCACCACTACCCTCAACTCCGAAGAGATCGGGCCGGCTTCACGGACTTAGCATCGCCTGATTCAGTACTGGGCGTTTCAAAGCGGGTACCGGAATATCAACCGGTTGTCCATCGACTACGCCTGTCGGCCTCGCCTTAGGTCCCGACTTACCCTGGGCAGATCAGCTTGACCCAGGAACCCTTAGTCAATCGGCGCACACGTTTCTCACGTGTGTATCGCTACTCATGCCTGCATTCTCACTCGTGAACCGTCCACAACTCGCTTCCGCGGCTGCTTCACCCGGCACACGACGCTCCCCTACCCATCCACACAGGCGTTGGCCCTATATGTGTGAATGACACGACTTCGGCGGTACGCTTGAGCCCCGCTACATTGTCGGCGCGGAATCACTTGACCAGTGAGCTATTACGCACTCTTTCAAGGGTGGCTGCTTCTAAGCCAACCTCCTGGTTGTCTCTGCGACTCCACATCCTTTCCCACTTAGCGTACGCTTAGGGGCCTTAGTCGATGCTCTGGGCTGTTTCCCTCTCGACCATGGAGCTTATCCCCCACAGTCTCACTGCCGTGCTCTCACTTACCGGCATTCGGAGTTTGGCTAAGGTCAGTAACCCGGTAGGGCCCATCGCCTATCCAGTGCTCTACCTCCGGCAAGAAACACACGACGCTGCACCTAAATGCATTTCGGGGAGAACCAGCTATCACGGAGTTTGATTGGCCTTTCACCCCTAACCACAGGTCATCCCCCAGGTTTTCAACCCTGGTGGGTTCGGTCCTCCACGAAGTCTTACCTCCGCTTCAACCTGCCCATGGCTAGATCACTCCGCTTCGGGTCTTGAGCGCGCTACTAAATCGCCCTATTCGGACTCGCTTTCGCTACGGCTTCCCCACACGGGTTAACCTCGCAACACACCGCAAACTCGCAGGCTCATTCTTCAAAAGGCACGCAGTCACGACTGCATGTGCAAGCACATACAGCGACGCTCCCACGGCTTGTAGGCACACGGTTTCAGGTACTATTTCACTCCGCTCCCGCGGTACTTTTCACCATTCCCTCACGGTACTATCCGCTATCGGTCACCAGGGAATATTTAGGCTTAACGGGTGGTCCCGCCAGATTCACACGGGATTTCTCGGGCCCCGTGCTACTTGGGTGTCTCTTAAACGAGCCGTTAATGTTTCAGCTACGGGGGTCTTACCCTCTACGCCGGACCTTTCGCATGTCCTTCGCCTACATCAACGGTTTCTGACTCGTCTCACAGCCGGCAGACTGTGAAAAAGAGATCCCACAACCCCGCATGCGCAACCCCTGCCGGGTATCACACGCATACGGTTTGGCCTGATCCAGTTTCGCTCGCCACTACTCCCGGAATCACGGTTGTTTTCTCTTCCTGAGGGTACTGAGATGTTTCACTTCCCCTCGTTCCCTCCACACTGCCTATGTGTTCAGCAGCGGGTGACAGCCCATGACGACTGCCGGGTTTCCCCATTCGGACACCCCCGGATCAAAGCTTGGTTGACAGCTCCCCGGGGCCTATCGTGGCCTCCCACGTCCTTCATCGGTTCCTGGTGCCAAGGCATCCACCGTGCGCCCTTAAAAACTTGGCCACAGATGCTCGCGTCCACTGTGCAGTTCTCAAACAACGACCAGCCACCCATCACCCCACCCTTAACAGGTGAGTTCACTGGGGCCGGCAACCGAAGGACGACCATGACGGCCGTACCTTCAGATACCCAACAGCGTGCCCGACCCGACCGATCCGTCTCCATTTTCCACGCCGAAGCAGTACTCACAAAGACAAACCAACCGTGCCGAATAGTCAACGTTCCACCCATGAGCTAACCACCGCCAAACATTTGCTGGCGTAGTGGCTCTGGATTCCTTACGGAATCTAGATGCTCCTTAGAAAGGAGGTGATCCAGCCGCACCTTCCGGTACGGCTACCTTGTTACGACTTCGTCCCAATCGCCAGTCCCACCTTCGACAGCTCCCTCCCACAAGGGGTTGGGCCACCGGCTTCGGGTGTTACCGACTTTCGTGACGTGACGGGCGGTGTGTACAAGGCCCGGGAACGTATTCACCGCAGCAATGCTGATCTGCGATTACTAGCAACTCCGACTTCATGGGGTCGAGTTGCAGACCCCAATCCGAACTGAGACCGGCTTTTTGAGATTCGCTCCGCCTCGCGGCATCGCAGCTCATTGTACCGGCCATTGTAGCACGTGTGCAGCCCAAGACATAAGGGGCATGATGACTTGACGTCGTCCCCACCTTCCTCCGAGTTGACCCCGGCAGTCTCCTGTGAGTCCCCATCACCCCGAAGGGCATGCTGGCAACACAGAACAAGGGTTGCGCTCGTTGCGGGACTTAACCCAACATCTCACGACACGAGCTGACGACAGCCATGCACCACCTGTACACCGACCACAAGGGGGGCACCATCTCTGATGCTTTCCGGTGTATGTCAAGCCTTGGTAAGGTTCTTCGCGTTGCGTCGAATTAAGCCACATGCTCCGCTGCTTGTGCGGGCCCCCGTCAATTCCTTTGAGTTTTAGCCTTGCGGCCGTACTCCCCAGGCGGGGAACTTAATGCGTTAGCTGCGGCACCGACGACGTGGAATGTCGCCAACACCTAGTTCCCAACGTTTACGGCGTGGACTACCAGGGTATCTAATCCTGTTCGCTCCCCACGCTTTCGCTCCTCAGCGTCAGTAATGGCCCAGAGATCCGCCTTCGCCACCGGTGTTCCTCCTGATATCTGCGCATTTCACCGCTACACCAGGAATTCCGATCTCCCCTACCACACTCTAGCCTGCCCGTATCGACTGCAGACCCGGGGTTAAGCCCCGGGCTTTCACAACCGACGCAACAAGCCGCCTACGAGCTCTTTACGCCCAATAATTCCGGACAACGCTTGCGCCCTACGTATTACCGCGGCTGCTGGCACGTAGTTAGCCGGCGCTTCTTCTGCAGGTACCGTCACTTTCGCTTCTTCCCTGCTGAAAGAGGTTTACAACCCGAAGGCCGTCATCCCTCACGCGGCGTCGCTGCATCAGGCTTTCGCCCATTGTGCAATATTCCCCACTGCTGCCTCCCGTAGGAGTCTGGGCCGTGTCTCAGTCCCAGTGTGGCCGGTCGCCCTCTCAGGCCGGCTACCCGTCGTCGCCTTGGTAGGCCATTACCCCACCAACTAGCTGATAGGCCGCGGGCTCATCCTTCACCGCCGGAGCTTTTAACCTTCCCCCATGAGAGGGAAAGTGTTATCCGGTATTAGACCCCGTTTCCAGGGCTTGTCCCAGAGTGAAGGGCAGATTGCCCACGTGTTACTCACCCGTTCGCCACTAATCCACCCCGAAGGGCTTCATCGTTCGACTTGCATGTGTTAAGCACGCCGCCAGCGTTCGTCCTGAGCCAGGATCAAACTCTCCGTGAATGTTTTCCCGTAATCGGGATCACAACACGAGAGCGGAACAGCCGAGTCGGAATAAGACCGACTGTTCACTGTGTCCTCGCTATGTGCATTGCCTGGTAGAACCCATAACTGGGTCTGCCAGGACTTTCAAAGGAACCTCGAACCTGCCGAAGCAGGTCGGGGTATCAACGTATCTGGCGTTGACTTTTGGCACGCTGTTGAGTTCTCAAGGAACGGACGCTTCCTTTGTACTCACCCGCAGAACATTTTCTGGGGCTTTCCTCCGGGCGCTTCCCTTCGGTCTTGCGTTTCCGACTCTATCAGACTCTTTCGTGTCCGATTCCCGGTCGAAGCGGGCCTCGCAATTTCGCTTTCCAGTTCTTCGCTTTCGCGTTTCCCTTTCCGGCGAGTCCGACTCTATCAGGCCTTTCCTGTCCGTTTGACCAGCCCCCAGCAGACATGCCGGTGCCGATTTCGGGTTAGGGTTTGGGCTTAATAGTCGCCGCCGACCCCCGACTCAAAGTCGCGTTGGGGTCAGGCAGGAGTACGACAGTACAGGTTGCCGGGAGACGAGGCAAATCCTTTCCGGTACACCCCTAGGTCCTCGAACCGGCAGGACTCAGGCGGAACCGGGACTTCATATGACTTACTCTGCTGAGCAGTACGCCGCCCTCCTACAAGCCGTGGCGGCCCACCACTGAAGCTCCACTCTGGGAGGCACCCATGACCACTGTGACGTCCCCTCTTGCCGGACGTGCCATCGGGCTCGCTGCGGTACCCGACCCGGTCTTCTCCGGCGCGATGGTCGGTCCGGGTACCGCCATCGACCCGGTACGCGAGCCGTCGGAGGCCGTGTCGCCGGTCGACGGAATCGTCGTCTCCCTGCACCCGCACGCGTTCGTCGTCGTGGACGGCGAGGGACACGGGGTTCTCACCCACCTCGGCATCGACACCGTCCAGCTGAACGGTGAGGGCTTCGAGCTCCTGGTGAACAAGGGTGACACCGTGACTCGCGGCCAGAGCATCGTGCGCTGGGACCCTGCGGCCGTCGAGACGGCAGGCAAGTCGCCCATCTGCCCCATCGTGGCACTGGAGGCAACCCCCGACTCGCTCTCCTCCGTCGTCGAGGACGGCGACGTGAAGGTCGGCGAAGCGCTGTTCGGCTGGCAGTAACGCGTTCGGCGCAGTGACAGCCGACGGGACAACCACCGCGGAGGCATCGGCCGCCGCACAATCGGAGACAGGTGAAATGGAGACAACGCTGCGGGGCGTAGGCGTGAGCCACGGTGTGGCGATCGGCGAGGTACGGCACATGGGCACGGCAGTGCTCGAACCGCCGGCCAAGCAGATCCCGGCCGAAGAGGCGGAGCGCGAGCAGGGACGGGCGCGGCAGGCAGTGGAGGCGGTGGCGGCCGACCTCGTCGCTCGCGGCAACCTGGCCGGTGGCGAGGCCCAGCACGTGCTGGAGGCCCAGGCCATGATGGCCCAGGACCCCGAGCTCATGGCCGATGTCGACCGGCGTATCGCCGTCGGCAGCACCGCCGAGCGCGGCGTGTACGACGCGTTCGCCTCGTACCGCGCGCTGCTGGCCGGTGCCGGGGAGTACCTGGCGGGCCGGGTCGCCGACCTCGACGATGTGCGCAACCGGATCGTGGCCCGGCTGCTCGGTGTGCCGATGCCGGGTGTGCCGGACAGCGACGAGCCGTACGTGCTGATCGCGCGGGACCTGGCTCCTGCCGACACGGCCCTCCTCGACCCGGCCCTGGTGCTCGGTTTCGTCACCGAGGAGGGCGGGCCGACCAGCCACAGCGCCATCCTGGCGCGGGCGCTCGGTGTGCCCGCCGTCGTGGCGCTCCCCGGCGCCGGCGAGCTGGCCGAGGGCACCGTCATCGCGGTGGACGGCAGCACCGGCGAGATCTTCGTCGAGCCGAGCGAGGAGAAGCGCTCGGAGATGGAGAGTGCCGCCGCCGCCCGGAAGGCCGCGCTGTCAAAGTCGACCGGTCCCGGTGCTACGTCCGACGGCCACAAGGTGCCGCTGCTCGCCAACGTCGGCGGCCCCGGCGACGTACCGGCTGCCCTAGAGGCGGGCGCCGAAGGTGTGGGCCTGTTCCGTACCGAGTTCCTCTTCCTCGACGACAGCAAGCAGGCGCCGTCGGAGGAGAAGCAGATCGCGGCCTACCGCGCGGTGCTCGAGGCGTTCCCCGAGGGGCGTGTCGTGGTGCGGGTACTGGACGCCGGGGCGGACAAGCCGCTGGACTTCCTGACTCCGGCGGACGAGCCGAACCCCGCACTGGGTGTGCGCGGGCTGCGCAGCCTGCTGGACCACCCCGATGTGCTGCGGACCCAGCTGACCTCGCTGTCCAAGGCCGCCGAGGGGCTGCCCGTCTACCTTGAGGTCATGGCCCCGATGGTCGCGGACCGTGCGGACGCCAAGGCGTTCGCCGACGCGTGCCGCGAGGCAGGGCTGAACGCGAAGTTCGGCGCGATGGTCGAGATTCCGTCGGCCGCGCTGCGGGCCCGTTCGGTGCTTCAGGAGGTGGAGTTCCTTTCGCTGGGCACCAACGACCTGGCGCAGTACACCTTCGCGGCCGACCGTCAGGTGGGTGCGGTCTCCCGGCTGCAGGATCCGTGGCAGCCCGCGCTGCTGGATCTGGTGGCGATGTCAGCCGACGCGGCCAAGGCCGAGGGCAAGAGCTGTGGTGTGTGTGGCGAGGCCGCCGCCGATCCGCTGCTCGCCTGCGTTCTCACCGGCCTGGGAGTGACGTCGCTGTCGATGGGCGCCGCGTCCATTCCTTATGTGCGCACCACGTTGGCGAAGTACACGTTCGCGCAGTGCGAGCGGGCCGCTTCCGCCGCGCGTGCGGCGGACTCCGCCGAGGAGGCGCGGGTCGCCGCGCAGGCGGTGCTCTCGGGCGAGTAGGACCGCAGCGCCCGGACGATCCGGACGATGAGGGGAAGGGGCTTCCCGCCGATGGTGGCGGGGAGCCCCTTCGGCCTGTCAGTGGTGGGGCTCCGGTTCGTCGGCGCCGATGTCGAATCCGGGGCAGTACTCCACGCCGGATTCCGGGGCGACCGGCTCCCCGGTGTCGGCATCGGTGCAGTAGGCGCTGAAGACCTCGCCCGCCGTCAGCGGGGTGAGGCAGCCCCGGGTCAGCCGCCAGCCGTGCACCCGGTCCGGGGTGCCGGGTGCACTCGTCCGCAGGACGACTCCGCCGCGGCGTTCCAGCGCGATGCCGACGGCGAGCACGGTCACGAACTCCGCCCCCTCCGCAGAGTCGAGGCGGGCCGCCGGTCCCGCCGCCTCGCGCTCCGTGTGCAGGGCGGCGAGCAGCTGCTCGTTCTCCGTGGGGGTGCTGCAGACCAGGTGGTGGGTGCCGGGGCCCGCCGACTCCAGGATGCGCAGCAGGAGATGGGACGCCCGGTCGAACGCCGCGCGGCCGATGTCCTGGCCGCAGTCGGCGCACTCCCCCAGTCCGGCCAGGAGCATCGTGGCGTATTCCCAGGTGGCCCGGCGGACCGACCGGTCGACCAGGAGCGGGATCAGACTGTCGAGCGGCTGTCCGGTGTAGGCGACGGTGGCTCCGATGGCCGCGATCTCCGCGGTGAAGCGGCTGCGGCTGGCCGGGGAGTCGGGTGTGATGTCCGATTCGGCGCAGAACTCCGCGTACTCCTCCGGGTCGAAGAGGGCGACCGTTGTGTGCACGCCTTGCGCGGCAAGGGCTTTGAGGAGGCCTTCCACCTGGTGGAGGTAGACGGAGTGGTCGTCGAAGGTGAAGCTGCCGTAGCGCCGCATCGCCGCGAAGTCCTGTTCATCGGTCAGGAGGCCGATGGTGCTCGGTGCTTCGCGGCGCAGCGAGCGTCGCATGGTGATGCCGGTCCGGCCTTCGGGCGTGGTCCGCCTGTTCCCGGCCTGCTTCTTCCTGGTCTGCTTGTTGTTGCCGACGGGCTTGTTTCCGGTCTGCGCCATGATTCCCCCAGTGCGCTGTCGATCATTGCTCACTCAGAGTAATCACGGGCACTGACAGTGGCCTCGGTCAGCGGCGCTCGCGCGCCAGTTCCTCGTAGAAGTGGAGGAGTTCCGGATTGTCGAGCGAGCCGGGGTTGACGGCCTTGGCCAGGGCGGTTCCCTGGAGCAGGCGCTTGACCGGAACCTCGATGCGCTTGCCGGTGAGGGTGTGCGGGATGCCGGGGACCTCGATGACCTCGTCCGGGACGTGGCGCGGCGAGAGGTTCTCCCGGATGGTGTGCTTGATCGCGGCGCGCAGTTCGTCGTCGAGGGTGACGCCCTCCGCGAGGTGGACGAAGAGCGGCATCCAGTACCCGCCGTCCGGTTCCTCCAGGCCGATGACGAGCGATTCACGGATCTGCGGGAGCCGTTCGACCGCTTCGTAGATGTCGGCGGAGCCCATGCGGACGCCCTGGCGGTTGAGGGTGGAGTCGGAGCGGCCGTGGATGACGACGGAGCCGCGCTCGGTGATCGTGATCCAGTCCCCGTGGCGCCAGACTCCGGGGTACACGTCGAAGTAGCTGTCGTGGTAGCGGCTGCCGTCGGGGTCGTTCCAGAAGCGGATCGGCATGGACGGCATGGGCTGGGTGACGACGAGCTCTCCGACCTCACCGATGACCGGCTTGCCCGCCGCGTCCCAGGACTGGAGGTCCGTACCGAGACCGGGCGCCTGGAGCTCGCCGATGTGGACGGGGAGGGTGGGGACCGCTCCGGCGAAGCAGCTGCAGACGTCGGTGCCGCCGCTGACCGACGCGATCCACAGGTCGTCGGCCACTTCGTCGTGGAGCCAGCGGAAGCCGTCGGGCGGGAGCGGGGAGCCTGTGGTGGCCACGCACTGGACACGGGAGAGGTCGAAGTCGCGCCCCGGGTGGATGCCGGCCTTGCGGCAGGCCATGACGTAGGCGGCGGAGGTGCCGAAGAGCGTGGCGCCCGTCTGCTCGGCCACCCGCCACTGGGCGCTGACGTCCGGGTAGCCGGGGCTTCCGTCGTACAGCACGAGGGTGGTGCCGGTGAGGAGGCCGGAGACGAGGAAGTTCCACATCATCCAGCCGGTGGAGGTGTACCAGAAGAAGCGGTCCTCCGGGCCGAGGTCGCAGTGCAGGCCGATCTGCTTGAAGTGTTCGAGCAGGATGCCGCCCTGGGACTGGACGATGGCCTTGGGGAGGCCGGTGGTGCCGGAGGAGTAGAGCACCCACAGCGGGTGGTCGAAGGGGACCTGCTCGAAGTCGGGTTCGGTGTCCGCGGCGGTGA